>NZ_JAPEPZ010000002.1:600000-900000 GCF_026339875.1 Streptomyces sp. NBC_01571 | reverse complement strand
CGCCGCCCCAGCCTGAATGACCACTACCGACAAGGTGTGCGCCACGACGTCGTGCACCTCCCGCGCGATCCGCGCCCGCTCCTCCACCACGGCACGGCGCAACTCCGCCCTCGTTCGTGCCTTCTGGGCGCTGCGCCACTGTCCAGCGGTCCACGCGAGGATCACCGTCAGCAGCCAGACCGCCACACCGGCCGGCCCGCCCGCCCCGAACGCGAGGGGCGCCGCCAGACACATGGCCGCGAGCGCCCACACCGACGCCCGCCACGGCCGGATGGCCGACAGCACGCACAGCGTGATCTGCGCCGCGAGCATCGCCCCCGTCAAGGTCACCGCGGGCAGCAGCGCCCACACCACGAGCCCCGACGCCGCATTCACGGCGAGGACGGTGACCGGGGCGCGCGCCTGCCACCTCAGGGCACCCGCCTGTGCGAGGACCAAAGTCAGGGCAATCGGCATCCGGCGGACGTTCTCTGTACCGGCCACGGACACCGAGGCGCCGAGGATGGTGAGCACCAGACCCGCCGACCCCCACCACAACGTCCGCTCCGCGCGAGGGGACAGCTCACCCCGCGATTCCCCGACCAAGGCGCCGCCCGGCTGTGCACCGTTGCGGCTCACGGTTCGTCCAACGCCTGCTCAGCCATGTACTACCCCGTCCTGCCACCCGATGTCAGCACCCTAGCCGTGTGATCAAGGCAGGGGCGCACGTTCAGTAGATCGTGCCAGGCCCCACGCGCTTGGCAACACCGAGACGTCCCTTGTGAGGCGGCCCTCCCAGGCGATGACCACCTTGTCGACGCCGTCCGCAGAGGCCTGCGCCGCATCCAACGACGCCCCGACCTCATCGAGGGCCGCCTCGCCGAAACTGGACCGTGGTCAGCGGCAGCGGTACGGCCCCGCCTGGCCAGGGCGTAGACCAGGAACGGGGCGACCTCCAGGGTGGTGGGGGCGAGGATGTAGCAGACGAACTTGCGGATGTTGTCGTAGACGCGGCGGCCCGCGTGCACCGCGGCGACGATGGTGGCGAAGTAGTCGTCAGTGAGCACCATCGTGGCCGCCTCGCGCGCCACGTCGGTGCCGGAGCGGCCCATGGCGACCCCGATGTCAGCCCGGCGCAGGGCGGGTGCCTCGTTGACGCCGTCGCCGGTCATCGCCACGACGTGGCCTTCGGCGCGCAGCGCGTCGGCGATCCGCAGCTTTGCCTCCGAGGATGTGCGGGCGAAGATCAGCTCCTGGTGGTGGCGCAGGATTGGGTCGAGTTCGTGTTCGGGCATGCGGTCGAGTACGTATCCGGTTACCACCTTCGGTTCCAGGCCGCCGGAGACCACGATGATCCGGATTCCGGCACTGTGGCAGCGGGCGACCGCGTCGGCCACCTCCGGGCGGGGCGGATCGGCCATCACCATCAGCCCCGGGAAGATCAGCCGGTCTTCGGCCTCCTCGCGGCTCTGCGGCAGTTTGGCGCCGGCGGCCAGTTGCCGCTCTGCCGCAGCCAGGGCCCGCAGCCCCTGACGGGCGAGTGTGTCCACGTGAGCGGCGTTCGTACGGCGTCGTTCCTCGGAGAGCGGGCCGGCCATCCCGTCGGCTTGTCTGGTCGCGGTGCACAGCGGCAGGAGTGCTTCGGGGCCCCCTTGACGGCGATCCGCATTCCTTGGTCGTCGTGCTGGTGCCGTCCACCTGGGCGGGTCGGCCGCAAGGCCCAGTCGGCAGCCCCGTGGATTCAATGACGGGCTGTCACCACTACTTGAGGGCAAGGATGTTGGGGCCTGGACTCCGTCGAGTGGTTCTCGGGTGATCAGGCGGTTCACCGTGACGCCGTGATCGCGTCCCGCAGCGGTGACGCCGTGATCCCCCACACGGTCCACACGCGGGAGGGCACACCCCAGATCCGAGAGCGCCTCCCACAATGGTGCGCATTCGTTCTCCGCTGGGGTGAGGATAGAAGAAAGGGGCACATGCGCATCGCGTTGTCCGCCGTGTTCCCTGGGGCGAGGAGGCCGGATCGTGTTCTTCCTGGATCGTCGAGATGCCGGCCGACAGCTGGCGGCCCTGCTGAAGCACTTCAAAGGTTCCGACGTCGTGGTGCTGGGGTTGCCTCGTGGAGGGGTCCCGGTCGCTGCGGAGGTCGCGAAGGCGCTGGGCGCGCCGCTGGACGTCTGCCTGGTGCGCAAACTGGGTGTGCCGTTCCAGCCGGAGCTGGGCATGGGGGCCATCGGCGAAGGTTGCGTCCGCGTGATCAGCGACGAGGTCGTGCGTAGCGCGCGTGTCACCCCGCACGAGCTGGCCGAGGTCGAGGCACGCGAGCGGGAGGTACTCGAAAGCCGTGCACGGCGCTACCGGGGCAGACGGGAACCGGCAGTCCTGACGGGCCGCACGGTACTGGTCGTCGACGACGGAGTCGCCACCGGTTCGACGGCGCGCGCGGCCTGCCAGATCGCCCGCGCTCGCGGAGCCGCACGGGTTGTACTGGCGGTTCCCGTGGCCCCGCACGACTGGACCGCGCGGCTGGGTGCTGACGCCGACGAGCTGGTGTGCCCGCACACGCCGTGGGACTTCTACGCGATCGGGCAGTTCTACGCCGACTTCTCCCAGACCGACGACGACGAGGTCGTCGCCTGCCTGGAGGAGGCGCTCGCCCGCCCGGTGAGCGCCCGCCGGGCCCCGACGGGGCAGAGCGCGCCCGAGGACCGGGAGGCGGATGTGCGCGCGGGTCCGCTGGTGCTGCGGGGACAGCTGACGGTGCCCGAGGGCGCGCTCGGGATCGTGGTGTTCGCGCACGGCAGCGGCAGCAGCCGGCACAGCCCGCGCAACCGGTTCGTCGCGGCCGGCCTGAACGGCGCGGGTCTGGGCACCCTGCTGTTCGACCTCCTCACCGAACAAGAGGCGACCGACCGGGCCAACGTCTTCGACACGGATCTCCTGGCCCGACGGCTCACGGACGCCACCGGCTGGCTGCGTGAGCAGCCCGAGGCCCAGGGACTGGCCGTCGGCTACTTCGGCGCCAGCACCGGCGCTGCCGCCGCGCTCTGGGCCGCCGCCGAGCCCGACGCGCGGATCGCCGCGGTCGTCTCCCGCGGCGGGCGGCCCGACCTCGCTGGCCCACGGCTGCCGGCCGTGACCGCCCCCACTCTGCTCATCGTCGGCGGCCACGACCGACTCGTGCTCGACCTCAATCGTGGGGCGCAGGCGCGGTTGCGCTGCGAGAACGATCTCGCTGTCGTTCCCGGAGCCACCCACCTCTTCGAGGAGCCCGGAACCCTGGAGCAGGTAACCGGCCTGGCCCGTGACTGGTTCACCGACCACATGGCTCCGGCCCCTCACACCACGGCCCGATTCTGAACGCGGCAGCCGGTCGCGGGCTGACCGGCGTGTGGAGGGACATCGTTCTGTTGCTCCTGCCAGGCACCTCGTCGGCTCCGGGGCCGGGCTTCCGGCCTGGGCGGAGGCAGCACGGTTGGCCTGGTCACTCGGTGGGCTGGGCCTTTCCCCTCTCCGCGCCCCGTGGGCCCAGGCCGTGCCTACGGTCGGTGGAGACCAATGGGTGCGGAGCCGCGGGTGGGGGAGCGGGATGTGGGGCTGGGGGCGAGTGTTGCCCGTCTTGGAGGCATTGTGCGAGTCCGGGCAGGTGGCAGGGCATGGCTGGACACTCGATACGGAGTTCCTCCTGCCCCATCAGCAGCAGGCCGCCGCCCTGGCAGACCAGGGGTTGGTGGAGCTGGCCGATCCGGAGGACCGGGCGGAGCTGTCCCTGCTGGAGGGCCGGCCGGTGCGGTGGGCGGCCCGCCTCCTGCGGCGCCGGCGCCCTTCGGCAGGTGGTCCTGCTCGGTTGGGGACGGGGTGTAGGTGGCGCCGTACTCGCGAGTGAAGCGGTTGGCTTCCGCGGCGGAGCCGGTCATCCGGTGCGGCCAGAACCCGTACGCCACCGAAGCGATCTGCTCCTCGGCCAGATGTAGCCGCCGCCGTTCGATCCCGTGATCACACGACGCCGTACGGACCTGCTCGGCCAGCCCGTCAGCGGGCGGGATCCGGAGCCGCCCGGCGAGGTGGACGAACACGCGCAGGGCCGCCATCTGCGACGGGATGAGTTCCACCGGCCGTCCCGCATCGGCTTCGGCGGGCGTCGCCTCGGTGCGGGGGCGCAGCGCGCAGCCGGCCGTAGGTGAGGGTGTCATACCCGTGCGGTGAGGGCGGCGCGTTCGGCGGGGTCGACGGTGAGGCCGTAGCGGGTTTTACGGCTGAGGGAAGCTCCGGCGTCGAGCAGCCCGCCGAGCAGGTCGGTCTCGCCCGGGCTCGGGAACTACAGGCGGCGGGCGCCTCGCTGCGTGAGATCTGCCGCCGCCTGGAAGCGGAGCAGCTCCCGCCTCGCGGCAGCGATCGATGGTATCCGGAGGCTGTGCGACGGATGCTTCGGCACGAGGCGCCGTACACCCTCCGGCCACGCACAACCTGAGAGCGCACGTCGTGCGAACGCCGGTAACAGTGACGGCCGGATGGCAGGCATGGCACGGCATGGCTCACCAGTGGGGAGGCAGGGTCAAACCAGAAGGAAGGGGCGATCCGCTCGCCGGAACCAGGTCAGGTGGTGCCTCGCCGCTGACCGTGTCGAAGCTGACTGTTGCGCCGGAGAACTGCGCACTGTCGACGCCAATGGCTGCGCCGGAGAACCGCGCCATGGTGAAGTCGACCGAGCCGCTGTCGAACCGAGCACCCGCGAAGTCGACCGTGCCGTCGGAGAATCGACCACCCTCGAAGGAGACCGTGCCGCCGGAGAAGACTGCGCTGGAGTAGTCGACCGTGCCGCCCTGGAACCTCGCGCGGTTGAAGGCGACATTGCCGCCGGAGAACTGGTTGCCGACGAAGGCAACGGTGCCGGTGGCGAACTGGCAGAGCCTGAAGTCCACTCTGCTGCCGGAGAACGCCGCGCCGGATAGATCCACTTCACTGCCCCTGAACCGGGCGCCGTTGAAGTCGACCGTGCCTCTGGCGAACTGCGCGTCGTTGAAGTAGACCTCTCCCTCGTCGAACGCAGTGCGGGAGAAGTCGACCTTTCCCGAGAGGACTGCCTCCTTGAAGCGCACAATCCCCCCGTTGAAACGTCGCGTATGACACGGATGGCCGTGTGCCGGACTTTCCTCAGGGCGAGGTAGGCATGCTGTGCCTGAGGCGTCGCCAGCAGATGAGGCTGCATGCCAGGAGACGAAGGCGTCGTGGAGTTCGAGGCGTCGTGCCCATCGGATGGCGAGGCGTTTGAACTGGTGGAGGAGGGTGAAGGCCTGGTCGACGACGTAGCGGAGTTTGTGAAGCTCTGCCTGTCGCTCGCGCGGTTCAACCGTGTGGCGTGCCTGCTACCGGTTGGCCGCGAGGAAGTCCTCCAGGATCTCGACAAACCGCGCCGGCTGCTCCTCGGCTGGGTAGTGGCCGCAGTCGTCGAGGACGACCCCCGTGACGTCGTCGGCCGCCAGCCGCATCGTCTGGGCGGCATTCGCACCGCTCCACAGCGCGCCGCCGAGGGCGAGCACCGGCAGCGTCAGCCGGGTCTTGCTGCGCTGCTCGTTCTGCGCGATCGTCTCATCCAGCGCCCGGTAGTACGCGAAGCTCGCCCGCAGCGCGCGAGGATCCGCGGTGATCGCGTCGACGTAGACGTCGACGGCGTACGCGGGTATCGCGTCCGGGGTGGCTGCCTTCTTGGCGAACTGGTAACCGAAGAAGAGCCGCTCCCGTCCCCGGACCAGTTCCTCGTTGAGGTCGGTGAGCCGGTTGAAGCCGAACTGCCAGAGCTTCAGGTTGACCGCGGCCGGGCCGAAGAACGGCGGGGACGGCGTGAGACCGGGGATCACTGCTTCGACGATGGCGAGGCGGCCCACTCGCTCGGGGTGATCGGCGGCGAGGGCATATCCGGTCCACGTACCGATGTCGTGGCCGACCACGTCGAACCGGTCGTGCCCGAGCGCGGCCATCAACGCGACCAGGTCGGCGGACAGCGTGCCGGCGTCGTAACCGTCGTCGGGCTTGTCGGAGAGCCCGGACCCGCGTGAGTCGACGGCGACGACGGTGTGCTGGCGGGCGAGCGCGGGCATCACCTGCCGCCAGGCGTACCAGGTCTGGGGCCACCCGCCGATCAGCAGCAGCGCCGGGCCGTCCCCACCGGTGACCGTGTGCAGCCGCAGCCCGTTCACCTCCACGAGCCGGCTGGTGAAGACGTCAAGGAATCCGTCAGGCAGTCGCAGCGAACGCAAGCTTGTCATGGCAGCGACCATACCAATCTTTGAACGATCGGTACAACATGTGTAGGCTGAGGACCATGGCAGGCCGCAAGCAATTCGACGTGGACGAGGCGCTACGACGTGCGATGCACGTCTTCTGGCGCTGGGGTTATTCGGAGGCCTCGATCGATCGCCTGACCGAGGGCACGGGCCTGGGCCGGGGCTCGCTCTACGGCACCTTCGGCGACAAGAGCGCCCTCTTCCGGAAAAGCCTCCAACGGTACGCTCAGACCTACCACCCGCTGTACGAGCAGGCACTGTCCGGCCCCCACCCGAGCCCGAGCGCCGTTGTGGCCGCCTTCCTGCAGGTCGCCCTGAACCGCATCGCCGACCCGACGGTCCCGGATGGCTGCCTGCTCACGGTGTCGGCAACGCAGTTCCCGGCCCTCGACGCGGAGGGTCAGGCGACGGTCCGCGCCATGATCGACGGTTTGCGGGCGATGCTGGAGCAGGCGTTGCTGGCGGCGGGGACCGGTGAGCAGGAGGTGGCAGAGCTGGCGTTGTGCACGCTGGCGACGAACAAATCTCTGGCGGTGCTGAGCCGCGCCGGCTTTTCGGGCGAAGACCTGGCAACCGTCGCGGCAGCCGCCGCCAAGAATGCCAAGGTTCTGCCGAATCGACCGGCCGATCCGTCGGGGCCGCGATAGGCGGGAACGGCTTCGTCGCCGATGGATCTGCAGAGACCTTGGGGCAGCCGGCGGCTCGGCAGGAAGTGACTCGGCACAGCCCTCATGGGGGCTGAGCCGACCCGGGCGACGAGATCGCCCCACCGGGGGAAGAAGCTGACCTGAGCCGCCTCGGTCTTCGGGCTCTTGGAGCTCGTAAAAGGGTCATGGGTGGGCCTTCTTGAGGCGTCGCCAGCAGATGAGGCTGCATGCCAGGGAGACGAAGGCGTCGTGGATGTGCCCTGCGAACACAGCCGGTCCGCCGCCGGCTTCGGCCCCGGAGACCGCTCGGGCCGAGGCGGCAGCAACGGCTCGATCAGCGCCCACAAGCGCAGCCAAGGCGCACGCATACCCGACTGCTCAGTCTTCGGGAGACTTCGTCCCAGTGGCGGCGTTGAACCGGATGAGGTGCATCCAGTTGTCCCGCCGGCTCAGGCCCCCGCTGGCCGTTATCGAGGAGTTCGCTCTACTCAGAGTTAGCCTGGAGTTGGCGGGCGATGAGTTCCGCCGCCATGTCCTTCGCCTGGCGGATGGGCTTCACCGACCTGCTGAACTGAGATCCCCGAAGGCCGCCGTCGTGAAGCAGCAGCAATTCTTCGGCCGTCTTGGCTGGTTGGGGTACGCCCAGAGCTGCGAGATCCCGGGTCCATGCGTCGAGTATCCATTTGCGGTGGCGGTCGACCACCGTGTGAACGGGATGGTCGCGCTCCGGGAATTCGGTCACCGCGTTGCCATAGGAGCAGCCTCGGAACTCGTTGCGGGGGGCGGTACGCGCGTCCAGGTCGAAGATCATCAGGATCCTCGAGATCGGGTCGGACTCGCCGCGAACGGCCTGTTGGAAGGCGGCGCGATCCCGTTCGTCGCACTGTTCCATGTAGGCGACGACAAGGGCGTCCTTTGATCCGTAGGTCTGGTACAGGCTTGCCCTGGCCGTGTTCGCTTCAGCGAGGATCCGGTCGATGCCGACTGCGCGGATTCCTTGCCTCAGGAAGAGTTCGGAGGCCGCCTTGAGCAGGCGCTCCGCTGGCAGCTGTCGGGCAGGCTTGAGGGGCATGCCCCCATCATACTCGTAGACCGACTGGTCTATCTGTTACCGTGGGCAACAACGCCGCGGCTCTCCCCCGACGCTGTCGACAGCGACGCGCTCGACCGGCGACCATCCAACCTGTGGAGCATTAATGACTGGCATTGTCGAACGATTCGATCTCCTGGTCGTAGGTGGTGGAAAGGCGGGCAAGACGCTCGCCATGGACACCGCCAGGAGCGGCAAATCTGTCGTCATGGTCGAGCGAGACATGATCGGTGGTTCCTGCATTAATGTGGCGTGCATCCCTACCAAGGCACTGGTGAGCAGTGCCCGCACACTCAGGTCCCTGCGCCATGCCGGCCAGGTGGGGGTCGAGGTCGAGGCTCCGCGGGTGACCTCCGAGAGTCTCCTGGAGCACAAGGTCGGCGTGGTTGAGGGCATGGTTGCCATCAATCACAAGCAGTTTCTCGACTCGGGGATGGACCTCGTCCTCGGCCAGGCCCATTTCGTCGCCCCGGGCACCGTGGAGGTGGCTCTCAGCGGGGGAGGGACCCGCACTCTCAGCGGGGCGCAGACCGTGATCAATACTGGAACCCGCCCGTTCATCCCGCCGATTCCCGGCTTGTCGGAGGCGGGCTATCTGACCAGCGACTCGCTACTCGACTTGGAGCGGCTTCCTCAGCACCTGGTCATCATCGGCGGGGGGGCCATCGGCCTCGAGTTCGCCCAGATGTTCGTCACCTTCGGTACACAAGTGACGCTCGTCGAGGCAGGGAACCGACTCCTGCCCCGCGAGGACGAGGACATCGCACGTAGCGTGACCGAACTCCTTACCCGTGACGGCATCCGTATCGTGACAGGTGTATCCGTCTCGGAGATTCGCCGGAACCACGGAAACGTGCACGTCACCCTGAGTGAAGGCTCCTCGCTCGAAGGAGACGCCCTCCTCGTGGCAACGGGACGCGCGCCTGTCACCTCCGACCTCAATCTGTCCGCCGCCGGCGTGGACGTAGACGACAAGGGCTACGTCGCGACGGACGAACGACTGGCCACCTCCGCCCCAGGAATCTGGGCTGCCGGGGACGTGGCAGGGAGCCCTCAGTTCACGCATGTCTCACTGGACGACTACCGCATCCTGAAGGAGAACCTTGCGGGCGGCTCGCGCAGCACCAAGGACCGGCTCATCCCATACACGATCTTCCTGACACCCGAGCTGGCCCGCGTGGGCCTCACCGAGGAGCAGGCGCGGGCCGCGGGGCACGACGTCCGCATCGCCAAACTCCCTGTCGCCGCCATTCCGCGCGCTCGCACCATGCGGGAGACGGACGGCCTCTGGAAAGCGGTCATCGACCGGCGCACGGACCGCATTCTAGGAGTCTCCCTGCTGGGGCCAGAAGCCGGGGAAACCCTCACCACAGTGCAGACGGCCATTTTGGCCGACATGCCTTATACCGCGCTGCGAGACATGATCATTACTCACCCGACCATGACGGAGGGACTCAATCTCCTGTTCGCCGCCGTGAAGGACTGATCGGCTCCCTCCGTTGATCGTCGGGAGCCGTCGGTAGTCGACCGTCCGCTCTATGGAGCACGGCAAGCGGGACGAGGCATGTCTGTATGACACCCCAGGTCAGGGGGCTAAAGGTTGTCCCGTAACCGATTCGGCGGGTGGTGTGTTGACTGGGCATGGGTGGGGTGGTTTCAGGTGATGATCCGAAGTGGATCGAGCCGTTCGCGCTCTGACCGAGGTGCAGTTCGCCAGGCTGGTGGGTCTGGTGCGGCGTCGTGGCGGCGATGCGCAGCGTGGCCGGCCGTGGCGGTTGCTGCTCGAAGGTCGGGTGTTGCTGGCGACGTACTGGCGAATGAACCTCACGTTGAGGCAAGTGGAGCCGTTGTTCGGAGTGTCGAAGTCCGCCGCGTGATAGGATCCTCGACCACCTCGCACCGTTGTTGGCGATCTCGCCGGCCCGATGGCCGCGCAAGGACACCGTCTACGTGGTCGACCGCACGCTGGTGCCTACCCGCGACCGCACCATCGCGTCTTCGAGCAAGAACTACCGGTAGTCGACGAGCCTGCAAGTTGTCATCGACGCCAACAGCCGCCTGGTCGTGGCCATCGGCTTGCCGCTGCCTGGCAGCCGGGACGACTGCCAGGCCTTCACCGAGTCCGGTGTGGATCTCGTCTGCCGCGGTGCCCTGACCATCGCGGACGGCCGTTACCAGGGCACTGGCCTGTTCCCAGATCGTGAACGCCGAGGCCAGACGCATCTGAACCCGCAACAGGAAGCGGAGAACGCCGTCCACCGCCGAGCCCGTGCACGGGTGGAGCATGCGCTGTCCCGGCTGAAGAACTGGAAGATCCCGCCGGACTGCCCGCTCAAGAACAACGGCGTTCACCAAGCGATGCTTGGCATCGCCCGGCTCGACAACCTGACCCTCACTGGATAGCTCGCACCCCATACGGGACAACCTCTAGCGAGGCCACGCAGAGATGCATAACAAGCTGAGCAAGTGCCGACGCGCGGACCTGGACAATCGTCACGGCCCAACGTCGCTGTTGACGCGTCGGCCGGAGGGCTGCGCGATCGCAACCCCCAAGCTCAGGACAGGCAGTTACTTCCCGCTCTGGCTCTTCGAACGCCGCCGCCAGGGCGACCAGGCCCTCATCAGTGTGGTCGCCACTGCCTACCGGCTGGGCGTCTCCACCCGCCGGGTCGAGAGGCTCGCCGAGTTCCTCGGCGTCATCCAGCTGTCCAGGTCGCCGCCTTCCGCGGGCCGTCGACCTTCTGGCCGCTTCGGGCGCCCAAGGCAAGAACCTGTGCGGCTGGCGTCGCCGTCACAACCGCGATCAAGCCGAGGCTCGCAGCCTCGGCGAGCGCGCCGTGGCCACCCTCAAGTGCTGGCGCCTCCTGCGGAAGTACCGTTGCAGCACCACCCGGATCACCGCCATCGTCCAAGCCATCGTTGCCCTCAAACTCGCCACCTGATCAAGATGAAAAGGCTCAGCGTGCACCTCCGGGCCTTCCGGCCTACGCTTGATGTCTATCGAATACTTGGGCGGTCTGAGGCACCACCGCGCGACAACGTTCCACGCAAGCCCCCTGTCCTCCATGAGCAACCGAGTCGTGGAGGATGGGGTACCTGCACGGAGCCTGACTGTCACGTGACATCTTTCAAACCCCCACATAGCGATTACGGCCTGAGGGGGAGGGGTTCACGGGGTCAGGGGTCGCAGGCAATCTTCGCAAGCTCATCTCAAGAGACGAGTATATGACACTCTCTCAGATACGCGCATGAGCGTGTGGTTTCGGGGCTGGGGAAAACAACCGGAGCTTGACAGCCGCTGCGACGTTCGAGTTCAGAGCCCGTTCCATAGGCTCTTGGGAGGAATCCCTATGAGTATTGAATTGATGAGCACAGCGCAGGCAGAATTCGATCATGGCGAGTTGTACTTCGTCGGCAATGCCACGACGGTGATCCGTTACGCTGGGTTCTCGATCCTTACCGACCCGGCCTTTCTCCATGCTGGCGAACATGTACACCTCGGGCATGGCATGTACGCGCGCCGTGAGGTCGAACCGGCATGCCAGATCAGTGAGTTGCCTCCTATAGATCTGATCGTTCTGTCGCACCATCATGGCGACCACTTCGATGACGTGGCGGCGCGAGAGTTGGACAAGGATCTGCCGATCGTCACCAACGAGCACGCGGTGGGTCGCTTGCGCGAGCAGGGGTTCCTTCGTGGATACGCTCTCGACACTTGGGAGTCGCAAGATGTGGTCAAAGGTGATGCCCGTCTCCGGATAACTTCGATGCCGGGAAAGCATGCGCCAGACCAGATCGCAGGGATGCTCCCGCCAGTGATGGGAAGCATGCTGGACTTCAGTTTGGGTGAGGAGCGTAAATTCCGCCTCTACATCAGCGGGGACACGCTGCTGCACGAGCGGTTGTATGACATCCCTCGCTGGTATCCGGGCATCGATCTTGCGATGGTGCACGCGGGCGGTACAACCCTGATGGGTATTGTGGTTACCATGACGGGAGAAGACGCGGTGCGTGTCGTCGAGATTGTCGAGCCGAGGACTGCGATCCCGATTCATTATAATGATTTTTCAGTTTTCCTATCAGGGCTTGAAGATTTCCAGCGTGCCGCCGAACAGACGAGGACGCCAGCCGAGTTTCACTACGTAAGTCACGGTGACACGTACCGTTTCCGCCCAGCGCAGTGACCCGAGGAAGAGATCACTGAATCAGTGCGTCGCGGGGTTGAGACTGGGAGAGACTGTGAACGGGCTGTGGATTGCCCTCGGATTTGTGGTCCTGCTGGTAGTATTCAGCGATATTTTCCTGGCTACGATGAATTACAGAGAGAAGGCATTCCTGCATCCGTCAGTGTGCGCGCTGGCGTGGATGGGGATGCGGCGAGTTTTCTGTAGGCTGCCGGAAGTTGCGCGGAGAAGAGCGTTCCAGCAGGTCATCGGAATCCAGATCCTGCTCGTGCTGCTGGTCTGGCTTGTCGGAACCGTCCTCGGTTACGGGCTGATCTTCTTTGGCGCGATGAATAGCTTCGAGGTCAGTGGACCTGGGCTAGAACCGGGACTGTCCGCAGCGTTCTATTACAGCTTTGCCCAGCTGGCCACCGTCGGCAGCAGTCAGCTTACGCCCGCCAGCGATGTGCTGCGGGTGCTCAGCATTATGGTCACCTTCAGCGGACTGGCCGGGGTTGGCCTGGTCATCGCGTTCCTGCTGGAAAACTTCCAGGTCCTTCGTGACCTGTCTAGGCTGTCTGCGATCTTCTCCAACCTCACACCGGCGACTGCAACCTCGGATACCCCGGTCAGGTGTGTGGCCCTGTATTACCCCCGCGGGCGTCCCGTCGGCCTGGATAACCATCTCCTGGCGCTCTATGAGGCTTTCACCTCTTATAGCGACGGGTTGCAACGCCACCACCTGGTGTACTGGGCCAGATGCCCAGATGGAGCGTCCTCCCTGGCCTACCCGCTGCACGTGCTCGGTGGAGTAATCGGCGCCCTTCGCTGGGGTCTTCCCTCCGGAACTCCGGGCTCTGACCATCCGCTCCTGTACCAACTGGAGAATGCCTTCGAAAAGTTCATTGTTTTCCTCACCAAGAGCAAAGGCTGGTCGCTGGGTCAGGCCCCGAATGCCGTCGACATGGACAGCTTTGCCGCCGTGACAGCCGGCAGGGAAACACCAGATATCTGGCTTGCACGGTTCCTTAGTCTCGAGAACAACATGGCTGCAGTTGCTCGAATTGCTGGCGTGAAGGATCTGCACGGTTCCTACGCGCGTTACAGAGAGTGGCTTCCCTTCGCATATCAGGCTCAGCGGATCACTGAGGCCGTGAGCCGCGACCTCGACAATCAGCCCTTTCCCATCCGCTAAGAGGTCCTACAGTAGGACCTCTAATACTCCAGCTGTAGATCGTTCTTTGGCTGCTGGTGGCTATGCTTTCCTCGGTTTGCGTCGCTTGCTCCAACTGCCGTAGGGGCGGTTCCGGTCCTGGGCCAGCATCGTCGCGTCGAACTGGGCTTTGCTGGTCACGCTCCGTGGTTCAGGTACGAGCGTAGTCGCGGTCGATCGCCACGGAACTGATGAGGCCCAGCCGACCATGGGCATGGTCTCGTCGTAATGCGGAGCGAATTGCGCGACGGTGATGGTGGGTATCTGGTAGTTCAGGCTGCGGACGTGTTCGAGGAAGGCGTCGGGCAGCGAGACGTGGTGGGTTTCCACATAGTGCGGGAAGTCCTGGCGCCACAGCCACGCTCCGTCAGTCAACAGGGATGAGCATCCTGGAGAGTGCCGGTGGGGGCTGCCGGTAATGACGTCCGGTCCGCCTTCCATGACGTCGTTCAGGACGTAGCCTGCGTCCAGGTAGGCCACCAGGTCCGTCTCGTCCGGCTCACCGGCGGGCCGGACGGCATCGCGGATCGATCCGTTCGGCTGGCTGGAGCGGGTGTCGAATTCGTCGTAGAAGCCCAGCAATCCCAGCACTGCGTCTCCTTCGACGAGCCGTTCCGCCCTAGCTGGCACTGGAGGTGCGGCCACCGTTGATCATCGGTGTGTGAAGACAAACGATCACGCGGCGGCCGCAGGTCACAGCGTAGACGCTGCCCGCTGGCAGGAAGCGTTCGAGGGCCTGATGGACCGCATTGCAGGCCGGTTTGCCCGGGTCGAACCCCGTCGCCGAATACGGCACCTGGTGCTGGGACTGCTCGCGGACCTCCCGCGGAAGAACTGCTGGACCATCGCCGAATGGGCCGGGGAGGCGACTCCGGACGCCATGCAGCACCTGCTGAGCCGCGCCAAGTGGGACGCCGACGCCGTCCGTGACGACCTGCGCGACTACGTCGTCGAGCACCTGCACGACGACCAGGCAGTACTCGTGGTCGACGAGACCGGTGACGTGAAGAAGGGCATCCACACAGTCGGCGTCCAGCGCCAATACACCGGCACCGCGGGCAGAATCGAAAACGCCCAAGTCGCCGTCTACCTCGCCTACGCAGGCCAGCACGGACACGCCGCACTGGACCGAGAGCTCTACATCCCACGCTCGTGGACCGACCAGCCCGACCGCTGCCAGGCCGGCGGACTCTACCCGGACACCGCGTTCGTCACCAAGCCCGAACTGGCCGCCCGCATGATCACCCGTTTCCTGGACTCCGGACACCGCGCCCCCTGGGTGGCCGGAGACGAGGTCTACGGCGGCAACCCCACACTCCGCGCCGCCCTGGAGGACCGCGCCACCGGATACGTCCTCGCGGTGGCCCGCACTCACGAGGTCATCACCGGGGCCGGCAAGTTCCGCGCGGACATCCTGGCCAAGAAGCTCCCCAATCGGGCCTGGCAGAAGCTGTCCGCCGGAGCCGGAGCCAAGGGACACCGCTTCTACGACTGGGCCCACATTGACCTGCCCAGCATCGCGCCCGGCCACCGCCATCTGCTGATCCGCCGCAACCGCACCACCGGCGAACTCGCCTACTACCGCTGCTACTCACCCGAATCGGTACCGCTGACAGCCCTGGTGCGGGTCGCTGGATCCAGGTGGAGGGTCGAAGAGACGTTCCAGTCCGGAAAGGGCCTGGCTGGCCTGGACGAACATCAACTCCGCCGCTACACGTCCTGGTCCCGCTGGGTCACCCTCGCCATGCTCGCCCATGCCTTCCTGGCCGTCGTCCGTGCCGACGAGCACCGTCTCCGCCCTGGCCCCGACGACCTGATACCGCTGACCTGCAACGAGATCCAGCGGCTCTTCATCCCCCTTGTCGCCCGACCCGTCCACGAGGCCGGTCATTGGCTCCGCTGGTCCCACTGGAGGCGTCGTCATCAAGCCCGCTCCCAGGCCAGCCACTACAGACGCCAAGCCGCGACCCAAGCATGATCGTGATCTACAGCTGGAGTACTAAGGGCTCGCAGAGGATCAAGGTGTTGCTTCCAGTGATGCCGCTCGTTTTTGTGACATGAACGTCTCCGATGGGGTACGTGGTCAACTCGGCGTGAAGTTCGAGGTATTGTTCCGGCACCTCGACGAGCGGCAGCGCCGGCTCCTGATGGGGGCCGAGGGCCGGGTGCTGGGGCACGGCGGTGTCCGGGCGGTCGCGCGTACGGCACAGGTCAGCGAGACGACGGCCGGCCAGGGCAGGGACGCGGTCTCTCGCACGACGGCAGCACGCCGCGGGACACCCGACGTGACTCCGCACAGATCGACAGCGACTTCGCCGACAACGGTCTGTCAGCTCGCTGACGGACCCTCTTTGCTTGTGAATGGGCGTGGCGGCGGTGGCTGGGATACGCGCCAGACAGCCGTTGCCACGTCCCAGCCTCCAGTCGCACATGAGCCGCCGCCTCGACGGTCGGCGGCGCGGGGACGATACGGCGATACAGCCCCCTCCAGTCACCCAGCTGCCAAGTTCGGGCCGTTGCCTGCTGGTCGTAGAGGACGTGGCCGACGTGCCGGTCGACGGACGGTGCGTCGCTCTGCGTCGACGCCGCTAGGCACCAGCCGTGACACGAACCCCTGATCCACCGGGCCCGTTTGCGGGATGGTTCACGGAGAACGCAGCAACCGCCGCAATGCCTCTTTGGACAGTTTGCCCGTTCCAGTCGTGGGGATGGTCTTGAGGACGATGAACTCGTCCGGCAGCCACCATGAGGCCACCTGGTGCGAGACGTGTTCGCGTAGTTGCTCCACACTCGTGGTCGTGCCTGCGCGGAGGACGACGAAGGCGACGGGGCGCTCGACCCATCGCGGATCGTCCCGTGCGACGACGGCAACCTGTTCGATGTGCGGGTGCGTGGCGATTGCTGCCTCCAGCTCGACCGAGGAGATCCACTCACCACCGGACTTGATCAGGTCCTTCATCCGGTCGACAAGTCGTAGGTAGCCGTGCTCATCGACGGTGGCAAGGTCGCCGGTGCGCAACCAGCCGTCCATGGTGAGGTTGTCAGCCCCCTCGCCTCCGTAGTAGCCCCGTGCCACCCAGGGCCCCGTGACCTGGAGCTCGCCTACAGCCTTCCCGTCGTGTGGCATCTGCTCACCGGACTCGAGGCAGACGATGCGCAGGTTCACCAAAGGGATCGGCTGCCCCTGTGCCGCTCTGACGGCGTCGCGCACATCATCGTCGAGGCCATCGTGATGGCTGCGCAACCCTCCGATAGCACCGACCGGACTGACCTCCGTCATCCCCCAGGAGTGCGTGATGGGAACTCCGACTGCGTCTTCATACGCCGCGGACAGTTCCGGAGTGACCATCGATCCGCCGCCGAGGAGGAGACGGATCGATTGCAGGTTACGGCCCGCCAGCTCCGGGAGCAGATCAGTCCAGATGGTCGGGACCGCGGCTGCCAGCGTGACCCGGTGCCGCTCCATCAGATCGGCCAGGTGCCTGCGATCGGCTGAGGGACCGGGCAGTACGAGGTCGGCTCCGGCCATCAGCGAGCCGTACGGAAGTCCCCATGCATTGGCGTGGAACATCGGGACGATCGGCAGGACCACGTCGCGCTCGTTGATACCGATGAGCCCGGCCGCCATGGTCCCGAGGCAGTGCAGGACGGTCGACCGGTGGCTGTAGAGGACACCTTTAGGTCGGCCGGTCGTCCCGGATGTGTAGCACAAGCCGGCAGCCAGGTTCTCCTCCGCGCTAGTGAAGGAGGCCTCGAAGGAACCCTCGTACGGCTCGGCGCCGGCGATCAGGTCGTCGTAGTCATGGAATCGGGAGTCCGGTGGCAGCTCGCCACCCGTGCCGTCGGGGAACACCACCCAATGTCGTACTCCAGGCAGCCGGTCGAGGCAATCCTCAACCAACGGCAGATGCCGCCGGTCGAGGAACACGATGTCGTCGTCGGCGTGTTCGATGATGTACGTGAGGTGATCTGACGAAAGTCGGATGTTGAGCGTGTGGAGGACTCTCTTACTGATCGGCGCCGCGGCGTAGACCTCCAGGTGCCTACGGTGGTTTGCTGCCAAGGTAGCCACCCGTGCTCCCGCCGGAACACCCAGTCCGGCCAGCACGGTGACCAGGCGACGTACCCGCTTTGCCCACTCGCGGTAGACGAGGCTATCCCCGTCGGCATCGATGACGCGCTTGTGCGCGAACAGTGTCTCAGCCCGCTCGAAGAGGTGTGCGATCGTCAGTGGTCTTGCCTGCATGAGCCCGTCCATGTGCGCCTGCTCCTCGCATCTAGTTCAGGGCGCAGGGCAACTTGCCCGGCAGGGCCGCGTCGTGGCAGGTGCGCCGACTGAGCCCTGCCCCCGTAGTCGGCATCACAGTAGGAGCCGGGATCCCCATGCCGGGAGGTGAGCATCGACCACAAGTAAGTTCATGGCGGTGGACGAATAATCTACTGTTCCGCACGGTAACGACCCGCCCCGGTCTTGCACCAACGGCCGCCCACCGACGTAGATGCAGGGAACATGAGCGATCGAGTAAACGCGAATATCCGCCCGGGCCGCGAGCGTGAGCTCGCATCGCTGTATGCGACGGCGAGATCCCTGACCGCCCTGGGTGATGTCGATGACGTGCTGGACTCCATCGTCCGGCACGCGCACGACCTAATCGGCACGGATTTCACCTATCTGTCCCTGCTCGACGACGCCGGCGAGCTGAGCATCAGGGCCAGCGAAGGCACTATCTCGGCCGCGTTCCGGTCCGCTCACATCCCGCCGGGCACCGGAATCGGCGGCAAAGTGATCGAGTCGCACGCCGCCCACTGGGTCGGCGACTACCTCAGGGCCCACAATGTGCAGCACGATCCCGCTTTCGACGCGGTCGTCGGCAACGAGGGCTTGGTTGCGCTGCTCGGAGTCCCTCTCCTCGTGAGGGAGCGGGTGATCGGGGCCCTCTTCGCCGCCCACCGCAGCGAACGCCGGTTCCGTGCCGACGAAATTGCTCTCCTGAGCGCGTTTGCCGACCACGCGGCGATCGCCCTCGACAACGCCAGGCTCTACGAGGAGAGCCGCCGCGCGCTCGCCGAGCTGCGATCGGCCTATCGGACCATCGAGGAACAGGTGGCCGTCATGGAGCGGGCCCAGTCGCTGCACGAGGCGCTGACCGGAGTCGTCCTCGCCGGCGGCGGGCCACAGGTAGTGGCCTCCGAGCTCGCCGCACAAATGGGGGGCAAGGTCGTCATCCTCGACCGAAACGGAGATCTCCTCGCCCGTGGCGGTACCCACGAGTCCTCCGGCAAAGAGCCGGAAGGCGGCGTACTCGCCGAGGTGATCGAGCGGGCACGCAGCACAGGTCGTGCAGCCACTACGACGGAAGGCGGCCGACGGCACAGCGCCGCGACCATCCGAGCAGGGGACAGCGTCCTGGGCACTGTGCTGTGGAGCCAGCACCAAAAACCTTCTGCCATGGATGTGCGGGGTCTCGAACTCGCATCGCACGTCGTCGGACTGCTGATCCTCAAGGACACCGCTGCCGCCGACGCGGCCGAGCGGCTCAGCGGCGAACTCCTCACCGAGCTGATCGTCGCCAGTCCCCACGTGAGCGTGACGCAGCGGACGCGGGTCCGCTCCCGTGGCATCGACCTCAATGCTCTCAACGTTCTGGTCATCGCCGAGGCTCACAACGCCTCGGCCAGAGAGCTTGTCCGACACTTGCACGTGATCGCCCGGCAGGAGGCCGGACTGGCGGGCGAGCACCTGGGCCACGCCACGCTCATCGCTGCCGCTCAGGACGCCGAAGGATTCGCTCGCACCGTCCAGCAGCGACTCCGCACGGAACTCGGTCGTCCCGTCATGGCAATCTGTGAACGCGTTACCGGCCACGACTGGGCGCGTGCGTTCTCACGTGCCACACGCTGCATGGCGGTCGCCCGACACCTCGGGTGGTCCGACAACGGGGCCGCGACAGACAGGTTCGCCCTCTACGCACTCGCCTTCGACGTTGACCGCAAGGTCGAGCTCGACCGCTTCCTCGCGGATTCGATCGGCCCCCTCCTCGCCTACGACGCGAGCCGGTCGACCGAACTGGTCGCCACCTTGGACGCCTACTTCCAAAATGACGGCAACCTGCGCCGTACCGCGGACGGCCTCCAGGTGCACCTGAACACCCTGATCAAGCGCCTCGACCGCATCTCGACGGTCCTCGGCGACGACTGGCGGGCCACTGACGACCTGCCTCTGCGGCTGGCCGTCCGCCTGGAGCGGCTACGGCAAGCCGCGCAGTCCTGCCGCGTGTAACTGCACTGCATCACGGTGGTCTTTTACTCCACCCGTGCTCACGCAACTGTGGACGATCCACACCTCATGAGGCCATGCCCCGCTCCCTACAGTGACGGCGACCACATCGGGTGGCGCGGAGACCCGCCCGGCCAAGGGAGACCTCATGAGAGTCGCACCACGAATTCACTCAATGACGAATGGTGGCCTCCAGCATCAAACCGCTGGAGGCCGGTCATGACAGAGCAGCACACCATCCCAGATGACACCGATCGCACCCATGCGGTTGCCAGCCGCAAGGCTGCGCTGCACCTCTTGCCGATCTTGTGCTTCGTCTACTTCATGGCGTTCGTGGACCGCACCAACGTCGGCCTGGCCAAGACCTCGCTCGACGCTGACGTGGGCATCGGCGTCGCTGCATACGGCACCGGCACAGGCATCTTCTTCCTGAGCTACGCGCTCCTCGAGGTGCCCAGCAACCTGATCATGTACCGCGTGGGTCCGCGGCGGTGGATCACTCGCATTGCCGTGACCTGGGGTGCTCTCTGCGCCTGCATGATGTTCGTGCAGAACGAGCTTTCTTTCTACATCGTCCGGCTCCTCCTGGGAGCCGCCGAGGCCGGCCTGTACCCGGCTCTCATGTACATCATCACCATCTGGTTCTCGCAGAAGCAGCGGGTGACGATGGTCGGGATCCTCTACCTAGCCGTCTGCGCCGGCCTGGCCCTAGCCTCGCTGTTTCGCTTGGGTACGGCGGCTGGTGGGGCGGAAATGCGAAAGTGCCTTCCTGACCTGGGACGATGAACCTTGCTGAGGAGTTCTGTCGGTCCAGGCGGAGGGCACTTTCTACGTGCAGGCTATCGGGTTGCGTCCCAAGATCCAGGTCAGTGCAGATGGTTCGGGGGTGGTCGGGCATGCCGGGGCACGGTTACTGGCCGATCTCGCTGATGCCACCGGGCTGACCGCCGCGTACTCCACCGCGCTCAGGCCGCTTCGGCCGCGCGGGACCGGGCATGATCCTGGCCGGATCGCCACCGACCTGGCGGTGGTGCTCGCCGACGGCGGTGAGGCCATCGCGGACCTGGCCGTACTGCGGGACCAGGCAGGGGTGTTCGGTTCGGTCGCCTCGGCACCGACGGCCTGGCGACTGCTCGCCGACACCGACGAGAGGACACTGGCTTCTCTGCGCGCGGCGCGTGCCCAAGCTCGGGAAGTCGCCTGGATGCAGGCCGCCGAGCAAGGCGAGGGCATACCCGCAGTCCGGGCCGCGGGACGCATTCTGCCCGGGCTGGTCCTGGACCTCGACGCCACGCTGATCACCTGCCACTCCGAGAAGGAGCAGGCCGCACCCACCTATAAAGGCGGCTTCGGCTTCCACCCGCTGCTGTGCTTCCTGGCCAACACCGGCGAGGCACTGGCGGGCCGACTCCGTCCCGGAAACGCCGGTGCCAACACCGCGAGCGACCACATCACGGTGTTCGACCAGGCACTCGCGCAGATCCCCGACGCGCAACTTCACGGCACCGACATCCTCGTCCGCACCGACAGTGCCGGATCCGCGAAAGCATTCCTCGCCCACGTCCGCGACGTGCGGAAACGAGGAATCCGTACCTTCTTCTCGGTCGGATACGCCATCACCGAGCCGGTCCGCCGAGCCATTCGGGCCATGCCCGACCGCCTCTGGCATCCCGCCCTGGACCAGGACGGGACTCTGCGTGATGGCGCCGAGGTCGCCGAGCTGACCGGCATGGTCGATCTGGACGGCTACCCGGCCGGCACCCGCATCATCGTGCGCCGAGAGCG
The DNA here is from genome assembly GCF_026339875.1 of Streptomyces sp. NBC_01571. NCBI lineage: Bacteria > Bacillati > Actinomycetota > Actinomycetes > Kitasatosporales > Streptomycetaceae > Streptomyces > Streptomyces sp. NBC_01571. The sequence continues at coordinate 878,562 of NZ_JAPEPZ010000002.1, read as the reverse complement.
GCCGCACCCCGGAGCCCAGCTGTCCCTGTTCGACCAGGACGAGGGCCTACGGCATCAGGTGTTCCTCACCGACACCCCGTACTCCGGTGGCGGTTCCGCCCAGTTCCTCGAGGTCCGCCACCGCGGACATGCCACTGTCGAGGACCACATCCGGTGCGGCAAAACCACCGGCTTCGGCCGCTTCCCCTCCCGCGACTTCGCCGTCAACGCCGTCTGGCTCGAACTCAGCCTCGCCGCGATCGACCTGCTCGCCTGGACCCGTGTCCTCCTCCTGGACGGGGAGCTGGCCACCGCCGAGCCGAAGAAACTCCGCTACCGGCTACTGCACGTCACGGCCCGCCTCACCCGCGGCGGCCGACGCCTCCACCTGCGAATATCGGCGACCTGGCCCTGGAGACACGAACTGGCCACGGCCTTCCACCGACTCGCCGCACTGCCCCGACCCGCCAGCTGACCAGCAAACCCCCGTCCGCCCACGACCCGAAAGAACCCGGAGAACCCGACCACCGCGCCGGGACTCCGACCTGCCCAAGCACCGAAATCACATCGGCCACCCAACAGTTGGCGATCAGCGACGCCGCCTCAGCCCAACCGAAACGGTGAGGCTAGGCGCCCCGCTCGGCGGCGCACTCATGGAACTCCACGGCGCAGCCGGGTTGTTCGGTTGGCAGTGGATGTTCCTTATCGAGGGCGCGATCACGATCGTGGTCGGGAGCGTCGTATGGCACTGGGTGCCGGACAAACCGTCTGACGCGCTGTGGCTCTCAGCACAAGAGGCCGCGGTGCTGAACGAACGAGCCACCGTGCACACAGCCCCCGCACACGCCACCTTGAAGGGCAACGTGAAGGTGGCGTTCGGCCGGCCCTTCATCCTCGTACTCGCGGTGATCTACTTCGCCAACCAGATCAACAGCGTCTCGATCCAGTACAACTTCCCGTCAATCGTCGAAAGCCTCGGTGTCGAGGGATCCTTCCTCATCGGTGTGGTGAGCGGCAGCGCGGGCATCGGCGCGCTTATCGGCGTGCTCGTCATCCCCTGGCTCCACCGGCGGGCGTCAGGTGAGCTCCACGTCCTCACTGGCGCCACCATTGGCACAGTCCTAGTGGCAGTGGCTTACACCCTCGCGGATGGTGCGGTAGCCCGCATCCTGCTGATCGACGTCGCGATGATGCTGCTCATCGGGGTTCTGCCCCTCTACTGGTCGATCGCGATGGCGCGGATGTCCGGGCTGATGGCTGCGGCAGGGCTCGCTTTCATCAACACAGTCGGACTGCTCGGAGGTTTCACCGGTCCCTACCTGTACGGGTTCGCCGAAGGCCGGGGCAGCGAGGCAGGCGGGTATGCGGTGCTGATCGGAGGCTCAGTTCTCGGCGTGCTGGCCCTTCCGCTGTTGCGGCGCACGGTGCAGAAGGAGGACAGCGAGCCGCAGCCCAGCACGCCGCCGGTAGAACCCAGTGTTCAGACGGGAGGGAGACAGTGATGCTGATGACACGAGTCGGCGCCGCACTGCTCGGCATGGTGCTGGCAGCCGCAACGATGAGCACAGCGTCGGCACACGGCGCACCCAGAACACCTGTCGTACGGCAGACCAACCTCGGCAAGGTCCAGGGCATCGACCAGGACCGGTCGACCGGAACCTATTCCTGGCTGGGCATCCCCTACGCAGAGCCCCCCGTGGGGCCGCTACGCTGGAAAGCCCCCGTCCCTCATCAGCCATGGCGCGGGGTGCGTGACGCCAGCCAATTCGGGAACGGCTGCATACAGCAAGGCCGCATGTTCAGCCCCGCACCGTCCGGCCCTCACTACGGGCTGGACGTCCGCGACGGCCTTGGCAACCCCGTCGGCTCCGAGGACTGCCTCACCCTTAACGTCTTCCGCCCCTCGAACGCGAAGAAGAACCTGCCGGTCATCGTGTTCATCCACGGAGGAAGCAACGTGGTCGGGTACTCGGCAGATCCGATGTACGACGGCCGCGCCCTGGCACGCCGGACCAATGCGGTCGTGGTCACCGTCAACTACCGGCTCGGGGTCTTCGGGTGGCTCGACCTGCCTGGGCTGAAGACGGGCGACAAGGTCAACGACTCAGGAAACTTTGGAACGTTGGACCAGATCGAGGCCCTTCGCTTCATCAACCGCAACGCCCCCGCCTTCGGCGGCGATCGCTCGAATGTGACGGTGATGGGGGAGTCCGCCGGCGCCGTCAACGTGTGGGCCCTCATGGTGTCCCCTCTGAGTAAAGGTTTACTGGACAAAGCGATCCCGCTCAGTGGCGGCCTCCTGTTCACCACCCCGCAAAAAGCGCGCACGTACGCTGACGGGCTGGTCGAGGAAGCCGCCGGCACAGGTGAAGGCCCAGACGACGCCGTGCGCCGTCTGCGATCGATGCCGGCCGGTGACATCATCCGCGCGCAAGTCCGGCAAGGCTCCAAGGCCGGCGACCCGCCCGCAGTCATCGCGGAGGGGACGGTCTTGCCGACGGACTACCACGCCGCTATCAAGGCGGGAAAGTTCCGCAACGTCCCCACCCTCGCCGGGAACACCTTGGAGGAGGGCAAGCTCTTCGGATCGGCGATCGGGGCGTTCCGGCCGACCGACTACCAGCGCTTCACCTCGCAGTACTTCTTCGACCCCGACAAGCCATCACCGTTCACGGTGTGCGATTTCATCACGGACGCGTACCTTCCCGTCGACGGGCCTGGCGGCTGGAACGAGGCTGCGGACGATCTGACCGACCTCATCTTCACCGGCATCACCCACGACTCCCTGAACTCAGTACAGGAAGCGGGAAACAAGCACCTGTACTACTACCAGTTCGCCTGGAACCAGGAGTCACCGCCCTTCGACCAGGTGTACGGCGCCGCACACGCCATGGACCTGCCCTTCGTGTTCCATACGTTCGACGAGGGCTTGTTCACCTTCGCGTTCAGCGCCAAGAACGAGCCGGGGCGACTGCAGCTGTCAAGCCTGATGATCGACAGCATCCGGACCTTCGTACGTACGGGAACCCCGCAACACGCGAGTCTGGGCACACGGTGGCAGCAGTGGCCGCGCGGCGTCGTCTTCGACGCCGGGGACCAGAGAGCAACGGTGCAGCCCAAATCACCGGGCAGGTAGGTCCTGCGGTGGCCGGTCATACACAAAACGGTGCGCCGTCCACCGTAAAAGCGTGCCCTGCCGCAATTGCTTGGGCGCCTCGCCAGAGTGGGCGGCTGGAACATTCCTGTTTGACCGGATGAGCCCTGCGCAAGCGACGTCCTTCAGGGCGGGGTGAGGCGCAACGGTCCGCAGAGCGAAGCTACAGCCGGCGGCGCTGCTGCTCGATGTACTGCTGCACCACCGCGAGCGGGGAACTGCCGCAGGACGCGGCGAAGTAACTCGGCGACCAGAAGGGGCCGTGCATGATGGCCCGGTTCACTCGGGAGGTGAAGTCTCGACGCAGGATGCGGGCGGAGACACCTTTGAGGCTGTCCACCAGGCCGGACAGGGCAACCTTCGGCACCTCGATGTCCTCGCGCACCTGCCGCACGGTCGCCTCGTGCACGTCCGCATCTCGTCGTTGAACACACCACAGGCACTGCCCCGCCGCTGGGTCGTCGAAAGATCCTTCGCGTGGCTCCTGCTCAGCCGGCGCCTGGTCCGAGACTACGAACGCCGCACCGACGCGAGTGAGGCCGTCATCCGCTGGTCGATGATCGCACCCATGAACCGCCGGCTGGCCGCCCGACATGATCAACCTGTTCCGACGGCGGCGTCGTGAACCTTCCCGGCTTCGCCTCCACCAGCCAGCCCCGTTCCACCACCCTCTTCAACCGTGCTCTCGCACCCTCGACGCGCGAGGCGGACGCACTGTCCCAGCCGAGTACCACGGCTGTCCGCCGGGCATCCAACCCCTCGACTCCGGCCTCCGCCGCGGCAGGCGCCAACGCTCGGTAGTCCACCGACAGATCCCCGCCCCGGCCGCGTTCTCCCAATGCGACACAGCACGGCGCGGACCCGTCGGCTCTCTCCGCGACGGCCCGACGACCACCACGGCCGGGGCTTCCTCCTCGACCAGCGCCTCCAGATACTGCTCGAGCACTGCTTCCGGGGCCCGCGCCGACATTGATCACCCCAAGCCAAGACGATCCGGGCAAACGCTGGGCCCTGACCCGTGGACCAGGGCCCACACCTGGCTGGCAGGGTGGCCTTCACCGACTGCGACCCGCGCGCGAGGGTTGCCGGCCGGTGACTTCGGCGGCCGCCGTGGTCCAGGCTGACTCGGTATGCCGCTGCCGACGACTTCGAGGCTATGCGTCGTGAACGCCTCTGCGGCCCGGACGTTGAACGTCGGCGACATATCGTGGACCAGGAACCTCGTCGACCGCAGGTTGATTGAGGCGTTAAGGTCATACGTATGCCAACCGAGTCGCAGCACTCAACCCGTCTGTTCCCGCGACGTCTGCCCGCCGGGCGCTTGGGGGTTGCAGTCGTTTCCGAGCTCGTAGACCTCATCGTGACGGGCCAGTTGAAGGAAGGCGAGTTGCTGCCCCCGGAGGGTCCGCTGAGCGAACACTTCGGCGTGAGTCGCACGGTGCTGCGTGAATCGGTGAAGCGGTTGGAGGAGAAGGGCCTGGTGATCGTTTCCCAGGGGCGCGGCACCCAGGTGCGGGCGCCGGGTTACTGGAACATGCTCGATCCGGTGGTGCTCTCCGCGTTGATCGACAACGACGAGACGCTCGGCGTCCTCGACGAGTTGACGATCGTGCGGGCGAGCCTCGAGTCGGCGATGGCGGGCGCGGTTGCCGGTTCTCGCAGCGCAGACGGGTTGCGGAGGCTGGAGAACGCCTTGACCACGATGCGTGAAAGCCAGTCCGAGACGGACTCCTTCCGACAGGCGGATGTGGTGTTCCACTACGCGCTCATGGAGATCTCCGGCAACCGGCTGGCGGAGAACATCGCCAAGCATCTGTACAAGCGAGCCACGGAGTCCAGCCGCTACCAGGGCATCGACCCGCCTGACGCGTTCGCACTGACGCTGAAGGAACACGCGGCGATCGTCGATGCCATCTCGAGGCAGGACGTCGCCGCGGCCCAGAAGGCGATGCACGATCACATCCACATCTCGTGGGAGCGTCGTCGGCTGCCCGACCACGCGCCTCGGGCGCGTGGTCGAGCGCTCGATCAGGAGAGCGAGTAGACGTCGGCAGCGTTGCCGCCGAACACACGCGCGCGTTCCGCGGCGGAAAGCCCGTCGAGCAGGGCTTCCAGAGCGGACTTCCAGGGCGCCGCCCCCCCGCCGAGCTCAGCCAGCGGCCAGTCGGAGCCGTAGAGCAGACGCTCGGGGCCGAAGGATCCCAGGGCGATCGTCACCGGGGCGGCGAGATCGGCCGAACGCCATGATCCTGGGACGAGTCCCGACGTGAGTCCCGAGACCTTCGCGACGACGTTCGGTTGGCGCGCGAGCTCCCGCAGCTGCGACGCCCACGTACTCCTGTCCTGCCCGGGCCCAGGCGGATCGCCCAGGTGATCGAGAAGAAAGCGGAGTCCGCCGTGGCGCGTGGCCAGGCGGGTCGCCTGAGGGAGCTGCCACTCACGCACGACGAGGTCGAAGCAGAGGCCCTCGCGCTCGAGTACCGCGAGGCCCGCGCCGACCTCCTCGCGCATCATCCACTCCGGGTCCGGGTCGATGTGGGCCAGATGCCGCACCCCGACGACGGGGACAGCGGCGTTTTCGCGGATCCGGTCGAGCTGGGGTCCGACCTCCGCCGCGAGGTCGACCCACGCGACGAGGCCGGCGATGGCGGACGAGTCCAGCTGGGCGAGCCGGACGCTCTCGTCGAGGCTGTTGCTCGACTGCACGACCACGGCACCGTCGAGTCCGGTCGAGGCCAGCATCTCGCTCAGATCAGAGGCGCCGAAGTCGCGGGCGATCGGCGCCATGGTCTCCGCGTCGATCCAGTCCTGCGGGTCCACGGCCCGGTCCCACAGGTGCACATGGGCGTCGATGCCGGCAGTCATGCGAGGTGCCACAGTTCCTCGACGGGCTGCCACAGCGCCCCGGGATCACGCTCCTCGGCGATCCTCACCTGGCACGGGTCGGTGTGCGTCCACCATTCCTGCGAAACCGGGTCGTCGGCGATCCTTCGCATGTCCGCCTCGTGGTCCTCGCCGACGTACTCGTAGTAGGCGAACAGGATGTCGCCGAAGATGAAGATGCTGTAGTTGCGCACGTTGCATTCGGTGAGCTTTCGCTCGACGCTCGGCCACACGGCACGATGCAGCGCCAGGTACTCCTCGCGCTTCTCGGGCCGCACACCCACGACGAAGGCCCTGCGCTCAGGTCGACGGGTCACGAGGGTCGGCCTCCGCGGTGCGTCACGTCCGGCTCGGCCACCAGCCGCAGGGCAGCGCGTTCGGGCCGGATGTGCGGTCCAGTCGCCGCGGGCCGGGGCGTCGCGGCGCCGGCTGGTGACATCTGGGATTCGTCGACCACGATCCCGATGCCCGGGCGATCGCCCAGGACGATGCCTCCGTCGTCGAACTGCTGGTCGACATCGAGACCGACGGGAAAGAGGAGATCCTGGACTTCGAAGGCCAGATGGTTCGGCACGGCGGCGGCGGCGTGCGCCACCGGGTTCGCGTTGTACGCGACGGGACTCACCGGCAGATCGTGGGCGTGCGCGAGCGTCGCGACGCGGAGGAAGTGGGTGATCCCCCACACGTTGCCGACCTGCACGATATCGACCGCGTTGGCGTCCAGCAGGGGGCGGTACTGCTCCAGTCCGGTCAGGTTCTCGCCGCTGGCGATCGCCGCGCGCACCTTCCCGCGCAGCGCGGCCATGCCGGCCGCATCCCACCGGCGCAGCGGTTCCTCCACCCAGGTGAGGTCCATGCGCTGCTCGATGGCCGCGACATACCGGGCCGCCTGGGCGTGGTTCCACGACTCGTTGGCGTCGAACATGAGTGCCGGGCGGCGGGAGTTGCGGCTGAGAATGTCGCGCATGATCTCCAGCCGGGGCAGGTCCCGGTCGAGGTCGCGGCCGCCTTTGAGCTTGCCGGCCTTGAACCCGCGGTCCGCGAACCGACCGTAGAGGTCGGCGAGTTCGTCCTCGGTCAGGCCGTACTCGAGGCCGGACGCGTACCCGGGGACGAAGCGCTCGCGGCCCCCGAGGGTCCGCCAGAGCGGCTCGTCAGCGGCCTTGGCCTTGATGTCCCAGAGGGCCATGTCGACGGCACCGATGGTGCCGAAGGTGGATCCTGAGTGACCGGCCTTGAATACCCAGTCGAGCATTCGGTCGTAGAGCGCCACGACCGACCGCGGGTCATCGCCCTCGATCGCGGGGAAGACACGGGCGATGTCGGCGTGGGACCCGAGGCCTACTCCCTCGATGCCGGTGTCGGTCTCGATGATGAGGACGGGGACCGGCGTGGCGTGGCTGGGCTGGACCCCGTTGACGTCCCCGGTGATTCTGCCCCAGTCGTGAACGGTGCTCAGGCTGCGGTACCCGGTGATCTTCATCGGCGGTAGTTCTCCTTGCATGTGCGAGCGGTCATTCCTTGGCTCCTCCCGCTGTCATGCCCGCGACCAGGAATCGCTGGGAGAACAAGAAGACGACCAGGACGGGCAGGATCGACACGATCGTCCCCAGCGCCAAGGTGGGCAGCTGGACGGAGTCGGATCCTGCGGAGCTGGGATTGAAAGCCGGGGTTGACGCCAGAAGCGAGGTGAGCCCGACCTGGATCGGGTAGCCGTCGCTCGAGGGCAGCATCACGAACGGGAGGAAGAAGTTGTTCCAGTTCTGTACAAAGCTGAAGAACGCCACCAGGGCGACGATCGGGGCGGCCAGCGGAAGGGCGACTCGGGTGAAGACCTGGACTCCGTTGCAGCCGTCGATGCGCGCGGCTGCGAGGATGTCACGGGGGATGCTGGTCGAGAAGTAGATATAGGTGAGATAAACGCCGAACGGGAAGAAGGACATGGGCAGGATCACCGACAGCGGGCTTCCGATCAAGCCGACACTGTTCAGCTCGAGGAAGATGGGCAGCACCAGTGCGGTGCTGGGGATCAGCATGACGACGAGTGTCAGCACGAGCAGCGCCTGCCGAAGCCTGAACTCCGTGAGCGCGAGCGCGTAGCCGGCGGGGATGCTCACGAGGAGCGTGATCACCAGAGCGCCGATCGCGTACAGCGCAGAGTTCCCGATCCAGGTCGTCACTGCACCGTCCTGGAAGTTGAACAACTGATGGCAGTTGGCGACGAAGCCCGACCACGACCCGAGCGAGAACGGGTCGGCGACGACGAGCGTCTTCGAGTTCTTCGTGACCGCGAGGAGCAGCCAGACGATCGGGATGGCGAAGAACAGGACGAAGACGACGAGCAGGACGCCCGCGATGGACCGCCCGCTCCACCCGCTGAGGCTCGGCCGGCGGCGTCCGGCGGGGAGTGCAGTCATGGTCATTCCTTCTCGAAGAGGCCGCCACGAGCCACGAACACCCAGGACAGCAGGAGTGCGACGACCAGCAGGATCAGCGAGATCGCGGCCGCGCCGTTGAAGTCGTTCTGCTGGAACGCGTACTGATAAGCCAGCTGGTTGAGCGAGTAGTCGTTGGGCACTACTGCGTTGCTGGCCTGGCTGAGCAACTGTGGCTCGACGAACAGCTGGGTGCCGGCCGCGAGCGACATGACCCCCATGTACGCAACCCACTTACGAAGCATCGGAAGCTGGATCCGCAACGCGATCTGGACGGCGTTCGCTCCGTCGATGCGGGCGGCCTCGATCACTTCGGGGCTGATGTTGTTGAGGGCGCCGTACATGATGATGATCCACCCGCCGGCTCCGGTCCAGAACGCGATGATTGCGAAGATCGCCGGAAGGTGGCCGGGTTGGATCACCTGTACGAAACTGTCGAATCCCATTGCGCTGAGCAGACCGCTGACCGGGCTCGCCGTCGGATCAAGGACGAAGAGCCACAACAGGACGCTGGACGCGCCCGCGAGCGCGCCGGGCAGGTAGTAGATGAAGCGCAGGGTCGTGCTCACCCACCGCAGACTGACAGCGTGGACCACCAATGCCAGGCCGACGACGAAGACGACCAGCGCGAGGAGCCAGATGAGGAGATAGGTGGTCACGTGGAACACGGCCGGCCAGAACCGGAAGTCGCCGACGACCTTGGTGAAGTTGTCGAAGCCCGCGAATCCACCGTCGGCGGTCGTGAAGGCCAGGAGTACTGCGTAGAGAGAAGGGAAGATCCCGAAGGCGATGGTGAGCAACGCGTAGGGCGAGACGAAGAGATAGCCGATCGGACTGCGAGCGAAGGCGCGGCCGGCCGGCCGGCCGCTAACCCGGCGTGACCGCCGACGCCTCGAGGCGTCAGCGGTCAGCCGGTCACTCGGAGGAGCGAGGGACATTTCACTTCACCCTGTATCCGTTGACCTCGGCCTGGTTCTCGATTGCCTTCTGCCAGGTCGGCAGCAGGTCCACGATCGACTTGCCGCCCGTGATCCCCGGGGTCATCGTCTTCGCCCATATCGCCTCCTGGCTGAACGTGGGGTAACCCCAGCCGTCCCAGATCCGCGACGCTGCGGTCACCACCGGCTGCAGCGGGGTGGCGTAGTACTTGCTCGCCTCCTGCTTGGCGATCCACTTCTGTGCGGCGGGCCCGTACGCCGGGTATCCCGGTGCGACATCGACCTGATACTCGTCGGCCGTGGTGACGAACCGGACGAACGTCTCGGCGGCCTTCAGGTTTTTCGAATGGCTGGAGATGAACCAAGTTCCGCCACCCACGTTGCCCGTCACAGCCTCGCCCTCGCCCTTCCACGGCAGGGGCGCGGCGACTCCGAGCCGCCCGGCCGACACGTTGAGCGACTGAGGATTGTTGAAGATCGCGCCGGCATACCAGGCAGGACCCGGCATCATCAGCACTTTGCCTGAGTACTTCTTCAAGAACTCGGGAGTGAACACGCTGACCACCGGCACGGTGCCGTTCTGGCGGAGGGCGTCGAGCAACGAGGCCGCCCGCTTGCACTCGGTTGAGTCGGTCTTCACGGTGAGGGACTTGGGACCGGGCACGTCATTGGCCTGGCACTTGCTCGCCCACATGAACACCTCGGGCGTCCATGCATCCCCAGCCGTCCCGATGATGTAGCCCGGGTGCTCCTTGGCGACCTTTTCTCCGAGCGCCTGGTACTCCTCCCACGTGGTCGGGAGGGCGTAGCCGAACTGCTCCAGCAGTGACTTGTCGTACCAGAGCACCGCCTGGGCGAGGTCGTTGCGCAGGCAGTACACGCGGCCGTTTACCGTGCAGGGTTTGAGGGAGCCTTCGGTGAAGTTGCTGAGCGTGTCCTTCTGGACCAGTCCCTTGTCCAACACGGCCGCGAACGCCTGCTTGCCGCCGCTCTTCTGGCTGGCCCATGCCGCGTCGTTGTTCTGGCTGGAGAAGACGACGTCGGGCCAGCCACTACCAGCGCGGTCGAAGAGCTGCATCTTCGTCCGGAAGGAGTTGGACCCGTTGGCCGACCCGTCATAGGTGACGACCTTGACCTTGGTGTCCGGGTTCTTCGCCTGGAACGCCTTCGCGGCAGCCTGTCGGTCCGCGTCCACCCAGACGGTGATCGTGGAGGAGGCCTCCTGCTTGGCTTCGGGAAAGCCGTACGACCCGTTCGCCGAGCTGCCTTCGCCGCCGCAACCAGCGAGGGTCAGGAGCGCGGTTGCTGCGCACAATACGGCGACGGCCGGCGCCTTACGGCGCGAACGCACCACAGTGTGGGTTCCGACCATGGGATGTCCTTGTCCTGTCGACTTCGTTGACGACTCTGCGCCAGGACTGTAGGACATACGTATGATGTTTGTCATCACCTGAGTAGCCGGTGTCCTTCCGATCTTGAGGGGTGCCCGTCGAACGGTGGTCTTGTTCGGCGGTTGCTGTCGGCTGCGGGCATGGAAGCAGGGCCTCTTGGCAGTTCGGGGTCGCGAAGCCAACCGAGATCCAGCGGCTCAGTCGCTGCGTTGTACGTGCTCACACCGGTGGAGTTCAACTCGGCCGCACCGACACGTGATTGTGTCGCTCAGCCGGAGGCAAACTGCCGCCGGGCGATACTGGACGCTATCCGCTGCCTCGTCGACAACGGCATCAAGTGCGGGCGGTGTCCGCCGACTTTCGCCGCAGGACCGGATCTGTGCGGTCTTCCGCCGGCGGCGCGACCACTAGCCGGTCGGGGAGTTCCAGGACTGGTTGCGCGCAGCGCTCCGCAAGAGCCGCCGTCGGTCTCCTTGCCCACCCGAAGCGCGCGCAGCCTCGTCCAGCGACACCCTGCGCGAGCGTGAACCGGCCCTTGCGCCACCTTGGCAAGGCGGCCGCGCGTGACCGGACGCCTCGCCGTCGACCGCGGCGGCTCCACCCGTGCCGACACCACCTCCCTGCCGAACACGGCGGCCATCTCCTGAAAGGTCAGCGGTCCTTGACCGGGCCAGAGACGGTCCGAGAGCGCTTACAGAATGCGCTGGTGGTCCACCGACAGCGCTGGCCAGGTCAGCCCCTCACACCGCACCGGCACCTGTGACTCCGGCTCCGCCGAATCCCGGGGCACCGACGGCCCGCCCGCAGCCGGCCCATCCGGGACGCCGGTATGTCGGGATCGACGGTGACCTCGCGTCGAACACCTTGCCCTCCGATGTCGCGAACGACCCACCAACCGAGGGCGTTGGCGCCGACTCGTCCTACCCCGACCGCCTCAATGCCGAGCCGACTGGGGCCCGTGGCAGCTTGCTGTCCGCACACCGGTCGCGGTGTGGGCGTCGGCCGCCTTGGCGAGGTCGCCGACCTCGGCGGCGCGGAAACGCTCCATCGTCTCCCCAACTGTCAGCACGTGCCGGCTCATCAGGCCGCCCTTACCGCTTCTTGCCGGAGCCGGAGCGTTGACACCACCGGCGCGCGTTCGAAGAGCATCATCGGCCGAGCCAGCCGCCGTCCACCGGCAGGACCGTCCCGGAGACGTAGCGCGCGGCGTCCGAGGCCAGGAACACGGCGGCGCCTGCTATGTCCTCCGCCTTTCCCCACCGCCCCGCCGGTATTCGCTCGAGGATCGTGCGGGCCCGGTCAGGGTCGTCCTGAAGTGCTTGGGTGTTGTCGGTCGCGATGTAGCCCGGTGCGAGGCCGTTGACAGTGACACCGTATCCAGCCCACTCGTTCGAGAGCGCCCGGATCAATCCCGCCATGCCGGACTTGGCTGCCGCGTAGCCCGGCACGTTGATCCCGCCCTGGAACGAGAGCAGGGAGGCGGTGAAGATGATGCGCCCATGCTGCGCATTCAGCATCCGCCGCCCCAGAACCTGGCTGAGCACGAACGTGCTCGTGAGATCGACTTCGAGCACCTCGTCGAACCATTCGAGAGGGTGCTCGGCGGCAGGAGCGCGCCGGATGGTCCCGGCGTTGTTGACCAGGATGTCCACCGCCCGCTCGCCGGCGACGAGTTCCTCGGCGAACCGGATCACCTGCCGCCGGTCGGCAAAGTCGACGCGGTGTCCCGAGAACTCACGGCCGAGTTGGCGCACGCGGTCGCCAATCGCCGACGACGCCGGATCGAGGGTGGCAGAGAGTCCGACGATGTCGGCACCGGCAGCGGCCAGAGCCTCGGCGACGGCGAACCCGATTCCACGCTTGGCCCCCGTCACGACGGCAAGGCGGCCGGTCAGGTCGAACGGGTTCATGACGCGCTCACCGCGACGAGCAGTTTCATAGCCTGCCCCGCCTCGAGGACACCAAGGGCCGGTTCGATCTCACTCAGGGGCACGATGCCCGTGATGAGCCTCTCGGCCGGGATGGCGCCCTCGGCCAAGAGCTCGATGGCGCGCTCGAAGTCGTGGCGCTGGTAGACCCGTGCCCCGAGCAACCTCAGCTCCCGCCAGAACACGCGGTGCAGGTCAATGGGCCGCGGTTGCGAGTGGATGGCCACCACCACGAGCGTGCCACGGACCTTCGCCAAGCTGGTGGCGCCGAGCACGGCGGCGGCCGAGCCGGAGACTTCGAACACGACGTCCGCTCCGGCGCCGTCCGTCCACTCCTCCACCCAGGCGACCTGGTCGACCGACGAGGGGTCCAGCGTCGTCAGTCCCATCTCCTCGGCGGCGGACCGCCGGGTCGGGTCCATCTCGGCGATCACGACCTCGGCGCCGACCGCGGCAGCGACGATCGCGATCAGAACGCCTATCGGGCCCGCACCGATAACGAACGCCTTGCCACCTGCGGCGAGTTCGGAACGTCGTACGTCGTGAACTGCCACCGCGACGGGCTCCACGAGCGCGGCGTCTCGCAGCGACATCTGTGACGGCAGCCGCACGAGTGTCGACGCCGGTACATTCCAGCGCTCCTGAAGTGCTCCGGGGGTGTCGATGCCGATGAAGTTCAGGTTCTGGCAGATGTGCTCGTTCCCAGCACGGCAGGCCGGACAGGTGCCGTCCCAGGCCAGCGGCATGACGGTCACCGCATCACCCACCGACCAGCCCTCCACGCCGGCGCCGAGGGCGACGATCGTGCCTGACATCTCGTGTCCGATCGTCGCTGGCTTGCTGACCCGACCGTCCATGTCCCCGTGGAACACGTGGAGGTCCGTGCCGCAGATTCCGACGTAAGCCACGGCGATCTGGACCTCCCCTGCACGTGGCTCGGCCGGTTCCCGCTCCTCGACCGTCATTGTGCGCGCACCTACATAACTTGCCGCCAGCATGCGACCGGCTCCTCCTCGCTATGCCGCAGGCCGCAGCGGCCCACAGCCCGCGTACCCTAACAGGAAACATAATACGTATGCTGTCGCAGCTATAGTCGGCCTCGTGACCAGTAAGCGACCGCCGCGCGACCCTGCATCCATAGAACAGATGCTGCCGGCCCGAGGGCTGCGAACCGGGCACCAGCTCACGGAGTTGGGCTTGGGTGCAGCCCAGTTCGGCAACCTGTTCACCGAGACGACCGACGACGAGTCACATCGCGCCGTCAGAGCCGCAGCCGAGGAAGGGATCCGCTACTTCGACACCGCGCCGCATTACGGCCTCGGGTTGTCCGAACGCCGCCTGGGGGACGCCCTGCATGCGACCACTCGGCGAGGCACCGTCATCTCTTCGAAGGTCGGCCGCCTGCTCGAGGACAGCCCGGACACGCGTCACCGGCTCGACGACGACGGGTTCATCGTGCCGGCAGCGAAGAGGCGCGTCTGGGACTTCAGCCGCGACGGGATCCTTCGCTCCGTGGAGGAGTCACTGGCTCGCCTCGGGACGGACCGGCTTGACATCGCCTATCTGCACGATCCGGACGATCATTGGGGACCGGCATCGGTGAGCGGGGTCGCTGCTCTGGCCGAGCTTCGGGAGCAGGGCGTCGTCGGTGCCATTGGCGCCGGCATGAACCAGGCAGCGATGCTGGCCGAGTTCGTAAGGCAGACCGACGTCGACGTGGTGATGGTCGCCGGGCGGTTCACCCTTCTCGACCAATCGGCACTGGACGACCTGCTGCCCGTCGCCAGCGCCCGCGGCGTCGGTGTCGTCGCCGCGGCGGTCTACAACTCCGGACTGCTGAGCAGTACGGCCGTGGACGGCTCGGCAACCTACAACTACAGAGCAGCGCCGCGAGCCGTCGTCGAACGTGTCGCCCGCATTGCCGCAGTCTGTGAGCGACACGGCGTGGAGCTTCCCGTGGCCGCCATCCAATACCCGTTGCGCCACCCCGCGGTCGCCTCGGTGGTGACAGGGATGCGCACCCAGGAACACGTGCGAAGCAATGTCGCGCGGTATCGGGCGGTGATCCCGGAGGCGCTGTGGGAGGAACTGCACGGCACAGGGCTCGTCCCGGACCCGACCCGGACAAGCTAGCTAGTCGTCCAGGGCCCTAAAGCAGACGTCATATAAATCTTGTCGCAAACATCATACGTATGCTAACTCTGTGGCGGGCATCAACGCCCCCATCACAGGAAGCGATCGAACATGACATCGACGTCAGACTCGACACGCTCGGTGAGCAGACGATGGACGCGCAGGGCAGGCACCCTGGCAGCGCTCGGCACCTGCGCCGTGATCGCATCAGCGCTCATTCCCCTGCAGGCGCAGGCCGCGCCTCGGACGGTGTACTTCGCAGCGCCGGACGGCAAGGACTCCGGACACTGCAGCCAGTCGCAGCCGTGCTCGCTCGAGCGGGCTCAGCATCTGGTCGGCCCGGCCGCCAAACATGGTGACGTGAGCGTTCAGCTTGCCGACGGCACCTACCGCCTTTCCGAGCCCCTTCGGTTCGGACCCGGCAATGACGGCGGCGACCACACCGTCCACTGGAACGCCGCCCCGGACGCTCACCCCGTCATCACAGGCGCCTCGAAGGTCACCGGCTGGTCCAAGTCCGAGGCAGGGTCAGGTATCTGGGAGGCGAACACCCCCAGCGGCCTCGACACCCGCCAGCTCTACGTGAACGGCGTGATTGCCCCTCGCGCCGCGATCCGCCTGGCCAACGCGGACGTCAGTCCCACAGCAACTGGTCTCACCATCAAGAACCCGGCCCTGAGCTACCTCGCCACGCTCCCCGACCAGGGGCGCATCGAGTTCGAGTCCCTCGGCGACTTCACGAATCGCTACTCGCCGGTGCAGAGCATCAGTGCCACCGAGATCACGATGGCGCAGCCGGCGTGGGACAACAACACGTGGGGCTGGGACACCGTCCAGAACTCATTCCTGGCCGGTCCGAGCTGGTACCTCGACAACTCACTGAGTTTCCTTACCCAGGTCGGCCAGTGGTACATAGACCCGGGCGCCAGGAAGCTCTACTACAAGCCGGCGGACGGGGTCGACCCCAACCAGCTCGACATCGAGCTGCCCCGTCTGGAGACATTGATCAGCATCGGCGGGACGTACGGCAAGCCGGTGACCGGCCTTGCCTTCAAGGGCATCCAGTTCTCCGGAACCTCCTGGCTCGGCCCCTCGACCGACGGCTATGCGGACCAGCAGAACGGCCTCTTCATCAAGGGCGCCTACGACTACCGTCCCGCTGACGCCTTCACCAGTTGCTCGCGCGGATGCGAGATGTTCGAGCGAGCGCGCACCAGTTGGTACCAGGAGCCCGCCGCCGTACAGGTCTCCGCTGCCAGCCGCATCTCGTTCACCGGCAACACGTTCACCAACCTCGGTCAGTCGGCGCTGGGTGTCGGAAACGACGCCAACGCCACGACGACCGGCGTCGGGCTGGGCGCCAGCGACATCGACGTGGTCGGCAACCGGTTCATGGAGAACAGCGGGCACGGCGTCGCGGTCGGTGGCGTACTGCCTGACGCGCACCACCCCAGCAACCCGAGGATGACCAATCGGAACATTCTGATCGCCAACAACACGATCAATCGCGTGGCGGTGGACTACAAGGACAACAGCGGCATCCTCAGTACCTACGTCACCAACGCCCGCATCTTGCACAACGAGGTCTCGAACGTCCCCTATGACGGCATCGACACCGGCTACGGTTGGGGCATCAACGACGCCGGGGGGTCGAACGACTACGTCGACCGCGGCTACTACAAGTGGAACACGCTTTACACGACGCCTACCACGCTCAGGGACAACCGCGTCGAAGGCAACCTCGTGCACAACACGAAGGCACGCTTCGCCGACGGTGGCTCGGTCTACAACCTATCCGCTAGCCCGGGGACCGTGGTCGCCAAGAACTACCTGTTCAACATCTCAGGAGTCGGCCTCTACCTCGACGAGGGCTCGCGCTCGATGTCATACGAGAACAACGTGGTCCAGGGCGGTTCGTTCCTCTTCACCAACGCGTACAGCCTCCGCAACAACACCAGCGACAACGTCATCCAGAACAACTGGTACAACTCGGGTGGAGCCTCGACGCCGAACGCTGAGGCGCACAACAATAAGCTGATCAACAACGTAAAGGTCACCGGCGTCAACTGGCCCGCGGGTGCACAAGACGTGATCTGCCAGGCGGGTGTCGCGCCGCAGTACCGGACGTCGCTCAACGCGAACCAGTTCGGCTTCAGTGGGTGCGCGGTTGATGCACCGGTCGCAGCCGGCCACGCCGCTGCCGGAGGTTCGGCCGTCAGCTCGTACTTCGGCCAGAGCGGCGATGGCTTCGGGATCGCGGCAGCCGGCACCGACGTGTGGGGCGCCGGCGGTCAACACGACGACCAGTTCGGCTCGATCTACCGGGCCGGTTCGTTCAACGCCGACTCAAGCGTGTCCACCCGGGTCGTGTCGGTCAACGACGCCAACGCCTGGGCCAAGTCCGGGGTCATGGTCCGCAACGACATGGCCAAGGCGGGAGAGTCGGCCGGATATGCCGTCGTCGCGGTTACCGCCCGCAACGGCGCCGTGTTCGAGTGGGACACCAACGGCGACGGGTACCTGGACACCGACGCCCGCGTCAGCGTCGACAACTACCGCCCCATCTGGGTGAAGCTCACCCGATCGGGCAGCTCGTTCAGCGCCTCGTACTCCTACGACGGTGCCAACTATGCCCCGATCGGTCAGCCCGTGACGTTGACCTCGGCCGCAGTGAAGCAGGACGCGGGCATCTTCTCCACGTCCCACGACGCCGCCCAATCGGCGATCAACCAATTCGACTCCGGCGCCTTCACGGCCGTAACGATGCCGTAGGTGCGTCTCACGGTGGCTCGACGACAGGCACGGCGAGGTGTTCTGGAGCGCGCCGACAGGCGGACGGTTCAGATTCACGGACTCTGGCGGCTGGCTCATGAAAGGACCAGAGCACCAAGCGTGGCCTGTCGTCGACCATCTGGCCGTGCGGGGCGAGGGTACGCTCACCCCGCACGGCCAGATACCCCAGTGTGATGAGCCGCATCCAACCGAAGTCGCAATCTACGTGGATCTTGGAGCGTAGAGAACTACATGACCACAGGTGCCGTGTTCACCTGCTTCCGGGGCCCACCGCCGACATCAATCACCCCAGGCCGAGACCATCCGGGCAAGCGCCGCGGTCCTGGGGCTTTCCCGAGACGCCCGAGCCCCGCAGCTACTGCAGGAGGACTGGATGGAAGTCCACATTGAGGCTTCCCCGTGATCTCGGACGCGTGATCGTTTTGCCGCGAGGACGTGCTGAGGCCGGTGCCTGGTCTCGGGGGGGGGGGGGAGAGATAGCCGAAGGCCTTGCGCTTGCGCAGGCGGTGGGGGTTGGACGCGTTTGCGGACAAGCGCGAACGTCTGCTCGCCCGAGAAGCCCGCGCGATCCTGGCGCTTGCGCCGACTCCCGTCGAGACTGCCCGGCCCACGCGCCTTCTCGCCCGGCACGGCCGCGCCGAGGAGGCTGCTGGCGGCTACTCGAACCTGCTGAATGGTATGTATCGACGCAGGAGTACGGGCAGTGACTGGCCGCCCTGGGTCTCGGCTGCAGCAGATCAGATGGCTCCGGAGAGTCCGGCTGCGTCTGCGACGACCCTGAGGGCACCTGTCCAGGGCGAACCGACCATCAGGTCGTTGAACGCGACCATGCCGAAGAACAGGAAGAAGAAGGCGATGCAGGGCGAAACCTCCATTGGTCGTGGTTGACGGCACCCTCATCGCCATCGACCGCGTCAAGGCGGACGAGCCGTACCACTCGCAGAAGCCCAAGAAGCACGGCATGAACGTGCAGGCCATCGCCGCTCGGACGGCACCCCGCTGTGGTTCTCGCGGGCCACGCCCGGCCGCACCCACGACCTGACCTCCGCCCGGGTCCACGGCATCGTCCAGGCCTGGCTCACCCGAGAGATCTCGTCCTCGCGGCCCGCGCCTACCAGGGGGCCGGCACCACCTTCCAAACCCCCCCACTACCACCACCGCGAACAGCCCGAGCTCTACCAGCAGTTCAACCGCGACCACGCCAGACTCCGAGCCCCCCCCCGCGAATGCGCCTCCGCCTGACTCCAAGACCTGGCGCATCACGCGCAGAGCATCGACACCCACGGGCTGTTCAGGAGGCCCCGTCTCCGTGCTCTCGCCCGACGAGGATCACCCCACCGGGAACCACGTTCGACTATCACTGCTCAAGACCGGATGAACCGGCACGGCCTGGCCGCCCTGGTCTGGTACATCGTCAACCGGTACGGCACCTTCCGCCTCGACATGGACAAGCGGCTCGGCCTGGCTCCCCTGGCCGTTCCCGTGCGCGGACGCCGTCGGACGCTTCCGCGCTTGTGCGGGCCGGGGCAGCTCGCACAAGCCGCCCGAGTGATTCCGCCGTCACCTTCACGACGGTGGAGGCTTCGGCAGCCCGTATCACCGCCGGTGTCACCGTCGAGGTCAGTTGCCGACGGGGTATCGGCTGGTGATCGCGACGCGGTTGAAGGCGTTCATCACCGTTGACAGCCAGGCGATTGCCGAAACCTGGTCTGGGGCGAGTACGGCCGCGGCGGCGTTGAAGTCCTCGTCGCTGACGTGTCCGTCCGGCACGCGTGTGATGGCCTCGGTCAGGCGGAGGGCGGCGCGGTCGGTCTCGGAGAAGTAGCCGGTCTCTGCCCAGGCGGGCAGCACGGCGATCCGGTCGGGGTTTTCGCCCTTCTTGAGGGCGTCGCGGGTGTGCATGCGCAGGCAGAACGCGCAGCCGTTGATCTGAGAGGTGCGGATCCTCAACAGCTCGACCAGGAGGGGGTCGAGGCCCGCTGTGGCGGCGGCCTCTTCCACCTGTGACGACAGAGCGATGAGAGTCTTGTAGGCGGCCGGGTGCTGCTTGCCGATGTCGACGCGCTGGGGGTCGGTCATGATTCCTTCGATTCGTTCGGGTGGCCTGCGCCGTGCACTTGGCGTGCGTGGGCTGGCCGGTGTGTTTGGCAGGGGCCGAGTGTTGGGCGGGGCGGTTTCCGTCCGCTGCGTGCCCCGGCCTACGACGCCGGGTCGTCGATCTTGAGCTTCTCTCCGGTGTTGGAGACGAAGACGACCAGGAGCCTGGCCCGTTCGGTCGGGCTGGTGTTCTCGGTGAGGAGGTGGTGCGCACCCGGCGTCTCGACCCAGTTGTCGCCCTGGTGGTAGGTACTCACGGGCTTGCCTGCGAGCTGGCTGCGCACGGTGCCTTCCAGGACGTAGGCGTAGACGAACGCTTGGCCGTGCCGGTGAGACATCGCGCGTGCGTTGGGCGGGAAGTCGACGATCACCGAGGTGAACGTCTTGCCCTTCACATTCGGAAGGGCCTGCTGGAGCAGCGGCTTGAGGGTTTCGGTGGGGCGTGTCGATGCCATGGCCGCAGGCGATGCCACGGCTGCGGTCGTCCCCTTGACGTGGGTGGGCTGGGCCGAGGTCGAGCAGGCCGTGGCCGCCGTCAGCGTGGCGACGGCCAGGAGGCTGGCGGCGATTCGTTTTCTGATCACGAGGGGTCTCCTTATTCAGCCATCCGTGACGCGGATGATCGTCTTGCCTGGGGTGCGCTTGCCGGGGGCGAAGGCGGAGGGCGCTTCGGCAAGCGGCCGCACAGCACCGACGAACGGCTTGAGCCGGCCGTCCCTCAGCCGCGCGGCGAGATCGGTGAGCCGGGCGCGGTCGGGTTCGACGACGAAGAAGATTGCCCGCCCGTCCTTGGGGTGGACCTTGGCCGGCATGACGATGGTGACCAGCGTGCCACCGGGGCGCACCAGGGCGGCCGAGCGGTCGAGGATGTCGCCGCCGATCACGTCGAACACGACGTCGGCCTCGCCGGCGTCTTCCAGCTTCTCGGTCTGCAGGTCGATGAAGGTGTCGACGCCGAGTGCGAGTGCCTTGTCCCGCCCGGAGGCCCGGCCGGTGCCAATGACGCGGGCGCCGACCTCGTGGGCGAGCTGTACCGCGATCGAGCCGACGCCGCCCGTGGCGCCATGGATCAGGACGGTCTGGCCGGTGGTGAGGCGGCCGTGGTCGAACAGGCCCTGCCAAGCGGTCAGCCCGGAGATCGGCAGCGCGGCGGCCACGGTGTGGTCGACGTCCACTGGCAGCGGGGCGAGGTTGCGGGCCTCCACCGCGGTGTACTCGGCGAGTGTGCCGTTACGGGTCCAGTCGGCCAGGCCGAACACCCGCTGTCCGACGCTCAGGCCGGTGGTGCCGTACCCCAGCTCTACGACGACACCGGACAGCTCGTGTCCGGGCACGCTCGGCGTCCGGTCGCGCCCGGCACGATCGGTCCACGTGGCGGGCCAGTCCAGCTCGCCAGGGGTGAACCCGGCGGCGTGCACCCGCACGATGACGTCGTTCTCGGCCGCATGGGGGTAGGGCATGTCCGTCAGGGACATCCCGGCAAGACCGACCTCACGGTCTCGCACAGTGATGGCTTGCATACAGGTCCTTACTATGGAGGGGCGACCCGAGCGCACAGCGCTCGCGCGCAGGGCTCATAGCGGCTGCAGGTGGATGTATGCCGTGCCGCATGATCGATCTCACTTGCTCTGGCGTCTTCCTTCGTCACCCGTCGTGCGTTCTCACCAGGGAGACGAGGTGGCCCCTACGTGTGTGACAGCTCAGACGCGCACGAGTTTGTCGGGATTGAGGACCCTGCGGTACGCGGTGATCAGACCGCCTGTGATCTGGACCGTGTCGACGGAGTAGACCCGGCCTTCCCGGTGGAACACGAGTGCGAGCTCGCCGCCGACCTCGGCGAAATCGATGTGGTCCGGATGCCACTGGCGCCCCGTACGCACCATGACCCCGGCGACGCGCTCGCCGCCGTGAACGAGCTTGCGTGCCGCCAAGACCTTGCCGCCGCCGTCGGTGACGTAAACGGCGTCTGGGTGGAGGAGCCTGACCAGGCCGGCCAGGTCCCCGGCCTCGTAGGCGGCGCGGAAGACCGTGAGGACGCGTTCGCGCTCCGCCTTCGACGCCTGCGGCGTGGACTGCTTCGCCTTGGCCACCCGCCGTCGTGCCCGCGAGGCAAGCTGCCGGGCAGCCGGCACGGAGACGGCCAGCACTTCGGCGATCCGGCCGAACTCAAGGCCGAAGACATCGTGCAGGACGAAGGCCACCCGCTCAGGCGGGCTCAGCTCTTCCATGATCAGGAGCATCGCCGAGCTGACGGACTCGTCGACGAGTACCGGCTGCGACGCGTCCGGCCCTGTCAGCAGCGGCTCCGGCAGCCACGGCCCGACATAGGTCTCCCGGCGGAAGCGGGCGCTCTTGAGAATGTCGTACGACCGTCGCGCAGCCACCGTCACCAGCCAGGCCCGCAGATCACCGATGTCCTGCAGATCCGCTCCGGCCGCCCGCAGCCACACGTCCTGGGTGACATCCTCGGCATCAGCCACAGTCCCCAGCAGCCGGTACGCCACGCCGAAGACCGCGGGCCGGTGCCTCTCCCATTCGGCTCCGAGCGGGTCCTCCTGCTCACACCGTCCGGGCCCGTCACCCATACAGATCGCAACCTCCTCCAGCTTGCGGATGCAGCGTAGCTATTTCGATCTCAGGATCTTCGAAGACAGCTCCGCACAAGCGAGCCGACCCGCTCCGACACGACAGCCGCAAGTCCTGATCAAGCTGCCTCGGGGACGCTGTCGCGTAGGGCGTGCGGCGCGCTCAGCAGCGGGACCGCTCGACGCGAGGGCCGCTTTCCCGGCCTGTGCCTATCGGATCGCCGGTGGGCCTGTGACTGTGAGCATGTGATCGTCCGGCGCGCAGGGCCGCACCCAAGGACAGCGCCCCGACGAAGCCGACGTACAGATAGCCCGTAGTCTCCAGCCCCCATGAGGGCGCCGCGAGGCCGGCCGCGAGGGCCGGAAGACTCAACGCCGCATAGCTGATCACGTAGACGGCCGAGAAGACCTCCGACCGCGACTTCACGGTGGTGACCGCGCTGATGGCGCGGAGGTTGCCGTTGAACGTCAGGCCGACGCCCAGCCCCGCGACGACCGATCCGCCCACGTACACGGCCGGCGATGCGACAGCGATGGCCACCGCCAGCCCGGACGCACCCAGGGTCAGGAGAACCGCCCCCAGCAAGGTGGCGAGCCGAGCCGCATGCCGAACGGACCACAACCCGCCCACGCTGTTGGCCACAAACAGCGCCGCGATGCTGAGCCCGCCCGCGGCGCCGGACCGCACATGCAGGACATTGCTCACCAGGGACGGAGTGAGCGCGAGGAACAGACCCGTGACGGACCACCCCGCGACGAGGGCGGGAACGGAGGCGAAGAACTCCGGCCGGGCTTCCCGAGGAACCCGGACTCTGGGGCGCAACGACGCCAGTCTCACCGCTCGCGGGACGAGTGTCTCAGGCATCGTGAGGACGACCGCGGCCAGAACGACGAAGGTCAGCGTCAGGACGGGAAAGACATACGCGTCGGGGCGTGAGGTCGACTGAACCAGCAGCCCCACCACTCCGGCACCGGTGGCCATGCCGATACTTGTGCCCACCGCTGTCGTCGTGGGCCCCAGATGCGGACGTTTCTTGGGTGAGAGCTCGACCAGTCCGGCGGCAATAGCGCCCGTGGCCGTCCCCGTGGCGATGCCCTGCACCACTCGGGCGATCAGGAGGGAGACGATGCCGTCGGCCGTCCAGAAGATCGCCGTGCTGGTCGCCGCCACCAGAAGGGCGGCGACCAGCACCGGGCGGCGACCCAGCTGGTCGCTCAGCGATCCGACCAGCAGCAGGGCGCCGAGCAGAGCCCCGGCATACACGGCGAAGATCACTGTCAGCATCGTGACCGACAGGCCCCAACGTTCCCGGTACAGCGGGTAGATCGGTGACGGTGCGCTTGCCGTGGCCATCATCACCACATTGGCGCAGGCCAGCACAGCGAAGGCCGCACCTCGCCCGAGACGACGCCCGTCGCGACGGCCACTCACACGTTTCATCACGTTGCCTTTTATCGCGCCTTTATCAGCTCTGCCAGGGGGCGCCCATGATGCGCTCGACCGTGGTTGTGCGCTGGAAGTCGGGAATGAAATGCTCCAGCACATCCGAATTCACGGTTCCGTTCGTGGTCTCCGGGCGGTGCTTGAGTCCCTCGACGAAGGCCTGCAAAAACTCGTTCTTGAAGTCACCCCGCGGATGGACGGCAGTGATCTCGTCCACCTGGCTGCGATCCAGCTCATCCAGGCCCAGGCCGAGCACGTCGGTCAGGACCCCCAGATTCGTGATGGCGATCTCCGGGCCCATCCGCCCGGGAATTCCCGGGGTGGTGTGCAGCGCGATCGCCGTCCACACCACGTCGGCGGCCCTGGCCGGGAAACCGCGGTCGAGCATGAACTTGCGTGCATGGTCGGCTCCATCGACCTCGAAGCGCTGCTCATCGTCTGAAAACGGCGTCAAGAGGCCGGTGTCGTGAAACATGGCGGACAGGTAGAGAAGCTCCCGGTCGGGCTCCAGGCCGAGCCTGTGAGCATGCATGGCGCCGAAGACGAAGACGCGCCGGGAGTGGTGGTAGATGAGGGGGCTGGTCATCTCCTCCATGAGGCGGGTGGCCTCGGCGACCGCCACCGTTTCAGGAATCTCTACCCCCGCGATGATCTCGCTCATGAACTCTGCTCCTTCCGATATCGGTGTGTTGCGAATGGACGGTGCGTCCGTCTTCCACACTGCCAACCACCCGCCGTCCGGCGCTCCCTCGGTCCGGCCATGAGTCACCCGAATCCGGACAGGCGGGTAGCGGGGCTGTGGGCTCCGCCACGCATCGGGCAGGGTGGAGCGGCGGTGTACGACGGTGACCGAGCGGGCAAGGGGGCGCCCTCTGCTCGAGTGAGGCCGAGGCCTTGGGGGAGGGTGAGGAAGGTGGCCTCTTCCATGGCGGTGTCGCCGCGGCCGACGACCACGATGTCGCGGTCGCGGAAGAAGAAGCCGTCGCAGGTCGTGCCCCAGGACACGCCGCGCCCGGAGAGGGTGTCCTCCTTGGGCAGGCCGAGCTTGCGGGAGCCGGAGCCGGTCGCGATGATCACGGTCTTCGCCCCGTGCACCGTACCCGCGCTGGCGGTAACGGTCTTGACGGGGTCGGTCAGGTCGGCCTCGACGACATCGGCGTCCAGCATCTCGGCGTCGAACCGCCTGGGCCCGCATGTCGTCCATGAGGGCGAGGCCGTCCGCTTCCTCGGGGAGGCGGGGGAAGTTCCCCCTCGGTCGTCGTAGTCAGTGAGCCGCTGACGAAGATCGAGCTACCGAAGACCAGCGGCTTGAGATCGGCACGGGTTTCGGCAACTGATCTGACTCTCTGTCAGTTCTCGGCATCCTCCCGCCGCACCCACAGGCGGGGCGGCGACAGTGAGGCCGCAGCCCTGGATCAGGGCCTATGAGCCGCAGTCTGCCGTCCCCTCATGCCTGAGGAAGCCATGACCCCCACCCCCCACCTTGCCGAAATCGCAGCCCGCACGGAGCGGCCGGCCTCATTCCAGCCCGTCGACCGGGTCCTTCTCCCAGACGCCGACACCGCTACGGTGGACATCGTCGTACCGGTCTACAACGAGGAACGCGCCCTCCCCGGGTGCCTGCGCACCCTTCACGCGCGGCTGTCCGAGGGGTTCCCCTTCCCCTGGCGGATCACGGTCGCCGACAACGCCAGCACCGACGACACCCTCGCCACCGCCCGCCGCCTCGCCGACGAACTGCCCGGGGTAGGCGTCGTCCACCTGGACCGGAAGGGGCGCGGGCTGGCCCTGCGCACCGTCTGGGGCGCCAGTGACGCGGACATCGTGGCGTACATGGACGTGGACCTCTCCACCGGCCTCGACGGACTGCTCCCGCTGATCGCGCCCCTGGCCAGCGGCCACTCGGACATCGC
Organism: Streptomyces sp. NBC_01571; assembly: GCF_026339875.1. NCBI lineage: Bacteria > Bacillati > Actinomycetota > Actinomycetes > Kitasatosporales > Streptomycetaceae > Streptomyces > Streptomyces sp. NBC_01571. Next base: position 852,889 of record NZ_JAPEPZ010000002.1, on the reverse strand, counting down.
GATCGGCTCCCGGCTTGCTCCGGGCGCACGCACGGTGCGCGGGCCGCGCCGCGAGTTCATCTCCCGCTGCTACAACGGCATCATCCGGCTCACCCACGGAGTCCGCTTCAGCGACGCCCAGTGCGGATTCAAGGCAGCCCGTACGGAGGTACTCCGGCCGCTGCTGAAGGTGACCCGGGACGACGCATGGTTTTTCGACACCGAAATGCTCCTGCTCGCCGAGCACAACGGACTGCGGATTCATGAGGTCCCGGTCGACTGGGTCGAGGACGTCGACACCCGGGTGGATGTGGCGCGCACCGCCAAGGAAGACCTGCGGGGCCTGTGGCGCATGGCGCGGCTCAAGGCGTCCGGCGAGGCCCGGGTCGAGGTGCGGCCGCGCCCCGAGCCGGCCGCCGAACACCCCGACGCCGTCCTTGCCCCCTCCACCGGACGCGGTGTGCTGTCGTGGGAGGTCGGCTGTTTCCTCGCGATCGGTGTCGTCTCAACGGCCGGACAGGCCTTGCTGTACTGGTTGCTGCGCGACTGGTGGTCTCCGGCCGTCGCCAACCTGATCTCGCTGTTCGGCCTCACGGTCCTCAACACCGAGGCGAACCGCCGCCTCACCTTCCGGCACTCCACCACTGCGCCCGCACGTGCGCACCTCGGCGCTGGGGGTTTGTTCGTCCTCGGCTATCTGGTCACGTCCGCGGCGGTGCTGTGGTTCAAGTGGCTCGATCCCGGTGCCTCACCGTCCGCCGAGACCGCGGTCCTCGCCACGGCCTCCGCCGCGGTCACCTGCGTGCGCTTCGCCGTGCTGCGGCTGGCCGTCTTCGCCGACCCCCGCAGCCGTACCCGTTGATGAGAGCGATTCCCGACATGAGCAACTCCGCGCACATCAGGCCCGCACCGGCGGCATCGGCAAACGACGGGGGGCACACGGGTACGTCCGTCCGCTCGCTGCCCGCCTGGGCGGCACCCGTGGCGCTCGGCGCCGTCCTCGTGCTCGCGGCCGTCCTGTACGGCTGGGCACTGGGCTCCCTGGGGTGGGCCAACAGTTACTACTCGGCGGCAGTGAAGTCGATGGGGAGGAACTGGACGAACTTCCTCTTCGGCTCCTTCGACCCGGCGGGCGTGATCACGGTCGACAAGCCCCCGGCCGCACTGTGGCCGCAGGTGATCAGCAGCAAGATCTTCGGGATGCACGGCTGGGCGCTGATCCTGCCGCAGGTACTCGAAGGTGTGGCCGGGGTGCTGGTGCTGCACCGCACCGTGCGCCGCTGGGCGGGGGAGGGGGCGGCGCTGATCGCGGCTCTGGTGCTCACCCTGACGCCCATCACCGTGGCCATCAACCGGGACAACAACCCGGACACACTGCTGGTCCTGCTACTGGTGTCGGCGGCGTACGCGCTCACCCGCGCGCTGCAGGCCGAGGGCAGGTCCGCGACCTGCTGGCTGTGCGCGAGCGGCTTCCTGATCGGGTGCGGATTCCTCACCAAAATGCTCGCCGCCTGGATGGTCATCCCCGCGTTCGCTCTCGCCTGGGTCGTGGGAGCAAGCGGCCCCTGGATTCCGCGAGTGGGGCGTCTGCTGGGCGCGGGAGCCATCCTGGCGGCGTCCTCCCTGTGGTGGGTCGCCATGGTCGCCCTGTGGACGGGCGACCGCCCCTACATCGGAGGCAGCACGGACGGCTCGGCCTGGGACCTCGTGATCGGCTACAACGGGCTCGGGCGGGTCTTCGGCTCCAGTGACGGAGCACCCCAGGGAATGGGAGGCGGAGGCGGCGGCGGGTTCGCCGGCGGGTTCGGCGGTGAGTCCGGCCTGACCCGGATGTTCGACGCGCAGGTGGGCGGTCAGATCAGCTGGCTGCTGCCCCTCTGCGGGCTGGCTCTGGCCGTCGCGGTCGTCGTGGCGGTGCTGCACCGCCACGGGAAGCTGCCGGCCTCGGCCCTGCTGCCGGCCTCCGGCTGGCTGCTGTGGGGAACCTGGCTGGTGGTCTGCGCGGCCGTGTACTCGACTCAGAAGGGCATCTTCCACCCCTACTACACCACCCAGCTCGCCCCGGCCATCGCCGCCTTGTGCGGCGGGCTGACAGCCGGCCTGGTCCGTGTGCACCATGCGGGCTTCAGCTGGGCTCCACTGGCCGGTGCGGCTGGGGTCGTGGCGAGCGTGGTCTGGGCGCTGGTGCTGGTCCGTCGTGTACCCGACTGGAACGGCTGGCTGGTGTGGCCGGTCCTGCTCGTGGGAGGTGCCGCCGTCGTCCTGCTGGTGCTGGCACGACGGAACGCCCGGTTGCTGACAGTTGCCGTGGGCGCGGCGGTGGCGTCGGTCCTGGTGGCTCCCGGGGCCTGGGCGGTGAGCGTGCCCGGTTCCACCAGTATGGGCGGCTCCAACCCGACGGCCGGCCCGACGACGATGGGCTTCGGCGGAGGCGGTGGCATGCCCCGGCAAGGTCCGAACGGCGGAGGCATGCCGTCGGGCATGCCGTCCGGGATGCCGTCGAACATGCCGGGCCTCCCCGGCGCCGGCGGGTCCTCGAGCGGATCCGGTGCACCCTCGTCCGGCGGAATGCCGTCCGGGATGCCTTCCGACATGCCCACGGCGGGAGCGGGCGGCATGCCTGGTGCCGGCTCGGGAGGTACCCCGGGCGGGCGCGGCGGTCCCGGCGGCGGTGGGGAACTCACCGCTGACCAGCGCAAGATCCTCCAGTACGCCGTCAAGCACGCACCCGACGCACGCATCAAGCTCGCGGTCGAGGGTGGCGCCCTGTCCGCCAGCCCCTTCATCCTGGGCAGCGACGAGAACGTCATCGGCATGGGCGGCTTCACGAACAGCGACAACGCGCCGTCGGTGGCCCAGCTGAAAGAGTGGGCCAAGAACGGCGAACTGCGCTACATCCTGGGGTCCGGCACCAACGGCGGCGGGTCGGGCGGGATGTCCGGCGGATACGCCAAGCAGCGCTCCGACTGGATCGCCGACAACTGCACGAAGGTGCCGGCGTCGTCCTACGGCGGCACATCCTCCGAGTCGGGCAGCGGAGGTGTGATGGGATTCGGGGGAGCCAGCGTGCTCTACGACTGCGCCGCCAAGTAACCCGGGCCGGAGCAAGCGCCGCCAGACAGCAGAACGGATCAGCAGAGGTCATGACCGACAGGCCCCCAGCAGCGAGGCCGGGACATCGGCTCCTCGTGGTCGAGGACGAGCTCAGCATCCGTACCCTGCTGGAGGCGACGCTTCGGCTGACCGGATACGAGGTGAGCAGCGCCGACACCGGACAGTCGGCCCTCCTCGAGGTCGAACGCCTGGAACCGCACCTGGTGCTGCTCGATGTGATGCTGCCCGACCTGGACGGCTTCGAGGTGACCCGCAGGCTGCGGGCGGCGGGGAACGACTGTCCGATCCTGTTCCTCACCGCCCGCACCGGCACCCACGACCGCGTCAACGGTCTGCGCGCGGGCGGAGACGACTACGTCTCCAAACCGTTCAACATCGAGGAGGTCCTGCTGCGCATCGAAGCCATCCTGCGCCGAACGGCTCCGGCCATCACGGCGGGGGTGATGCCGAGCGTCCTGAGCTACGCCGACCTGGAACTCGACGAGGGCGCCCACGAGGTGCACCGCTCGGGGGAGTACATCGCGCTGTCACCCACCGAGTTCAAGCTCCTGGCCTACCTTCTGGCGAACGCCGGACAGGTAGTGAGCAAGATCCAGATCCTCGACCATGTCTGGAGCTACGACTTCGCGGGAGACGTCCGGATCATCGAGACGTACGTCCGCTACCTGCGCAAGAAGATCGACCGTTTCGATCCGCCGCTCATCCAGACAGTGCGCGGGGTCGGCTACAGCCTCCGACTCTCCCGCGACCACGGAGGGACGCCGGAGCAGTGATCCGCTTCCTGCCCCGGCCGTCCGGATCAATGAGACGACGCCTCGTCCTCGGCGTCACCGTCCTCGCCACCGCAGCCGTCCTGGCCTCTCAGGCCCTCGGCTACGTGGTGATGCGCTCCTGGCTGCTCGACCGCGTCGACGAGCAACTCGTCGAGTTCCACCCGCCGGCGCCGGCCTTCTACGACGCTCTCGACGGGACCCTGCCGAGGCCGGGGGAACAACCGGACATACTGCCCTCGGACTTCCTCGTCTACTTCTACGACGCCTCCGGGCGCCTCCTGAACGGCTCGCTGGGCTCCGAAACGAAGCCAGGGCCCCGGTTGACCGACGACGCGCAGGACCTCGATCTGCGGGACGGGCATCCGGAAACCCTGCCTGCCACCAGCGGTGACGGCCGCTGGCGAGTGATGCTCAACCCCGGCCCCGGGGGCATGAATGCGGTGGTCACCCTGCCGCTAGACACCGTCGATGGCGCCGCCTCGAAGATCCTGTGGCTGAACGCGGTCCTGCTCGCCGTCACGATCGTCTCCCTGGTCGCTCTGGGCGGGTGGGTGGTGCGGCTGAGCCTGTTGCCCCTGACCAGGATGGAAGGCATCGCCCAGGACATCACCGCGGGCCGGCTCAACCTGCGGTTGCCCGACACCGATCCGCGCACCGAGATCGGACGCCTCGGCCGGGTTCTGAATTCCATGCTCGACCGCCTCCAGAAGGCGCTGCTGGCCCGTGAGGCGTCCGAGGCCCGGCTGCGTCGGTTCGTCGCCGACGCGGGGCACGAACTGCGCACCCCGCTCACCGTCATCCAGGGCTACGCCCAACTCGCACTGCGTCCGGAGCGACGCCCGGCGCAGGAACTGCGGGAGGCCAACCGGTTCATCGCGCAGAACGCGCATCGCATGAGCCTACTCGTCGACGACCTCCAGCTGCTAGGAGCGTGTCTCGGTAACGAGCAAGGGGCTCGCTGGCCGTGATCGATGGGATCGGTCGCGGCCGTTTCGTGTGCACCTGTGAGGCCGTGGTTGGGTCCTTCCCGGCTGTTGTTCGGCTGGTAGGGCCTGTGGCGTGGGCCGGGGGGCCTGGCTGGTCAGCCGGCCTGGGCGGCGAGCCCGGAGTGTCGGAAGATCTTGCGGAGGTTGTGGCAGGCGGCGAGCAGTCGCCACTCACCGCGGGCGCCGTCCTCGCCACGCAGGAGGAGCTGGCGGCCGTTCTGGCAGGTCATGACCTGTCCGAAGACAGGTTCGACGATGGCTTTGCGGCGGCTGTATGCCTTCCGGCCGGGTTTGGTCCGCAGTTTGCGGGCCATGCGCTCCTTCAGCGTGGCGTCCTTGGGGATGCGTCCGCGTGGAGCGGGCGGGACCTGCTCGTCGTGGGCGAGTCGGCCGGTGGCCATGAAGGTGTCGGTGCCGCAGGCCAGTTGGCGCTCGTTCGCGGCTTCGAGGTTGGTCTCGGAGCAGTACCCGGCGTCGACCAGGGCCTGCTTGGGGTGGATGCCGGTGTTGTGGGCGGACTGGTCGAGCATCGTGGTGTAGTTCAGTGCGTCGGAGGGGTTGGTCGTCACGTCGGCGGCGGTGATGACCTGGTGTTCTTCGTCGACGACGGCCTGGGCGTTGTAGGCCTGGATGTAGGCGCCGTCGCTGTTCTTCATGATCCGCGAGTCGGGGTCGGTGAAGTTGGCCTGGGCTTTGGGCTTGGGACGGGCCTTGGCGGCGGCCGCTTCCCCGGCGTCGGTGACGGCCTGCTCGTCGCTGCTGGCGGCACGTTCCTGACGGCGGCGTTCCTTGTCCTCGGCGTGGGCGCGGGCCTTGGCGGCGGCCTCGGCCTCGATCTGCGCGCGGGCGGCCTGCAGCTTCGCCAGGCGTTTCTCACGCCGGTCCAGCTCGGCGGGCAGGTCCGCCTCCTTGCCGTCCACGCCGAAGGTGTCGTCCTCGGCTTCGTCGGCGGCCTCGGCGTCGGTCAGCAGGGCGTGGGCCTTCGCTTCCAGAGCGGCGATCTCGGCCTCTATCCGCTCTTCCTTGTCGACCAGGCGGCCGTAGCTCATCGCCTTGTGTTTGGAGGCGCTGGCCTCCAGTTTCGTGCCGTCCAGCGCGACGCGTCCCATCTTGACCATGCCGAGTGTCTGTGCGAGGTGCAGGGACTGGGTGAACAGACCGGCCAGCGCGTCGAGGTGGCGGCGGCGGAAGCGGGCGATCGAGCGGAAGTCCGGTTCCTGGCCGGCGGCCAGGAACCGGAACGCGACATCGTCGGCCAGGCGGCGCTCGATCGCCCGGGAGGAGCGGACGCCGGTGGTGTAGCCGTAGATCAGCAGTCGTACCATCAGCCGCGGATCGTAGGGCGGGTAGCCGCGCTTTTCGGTGTAGTCCGCCAGGACCGGTCCGAGGTCGAGCACCTCATCGACCAGGTCGGCGACGAACCGGGCCAGGTGGCCCTCGGGCAGCCAGTCGTCCAGCGACGGCGGCAGCAGCAGGACCTGATGCGGATCGAAGGGCCGAAACGTCTTGTCCACCGCCGCCAGCTGACCCTGCGGCCGCTTCTTCCCGACCGGCTCGACCTCGAACAGCCCCTCGCCACCACGCATACCGTGATCATCCCGTATGAATAATCACGAACCGCAGGCGGGTTGCCGGTTACTGAGACACGCTCCTAGCCACCCTGGACAAGGAACCCTCGTACCGGAGGGAACAGGTCGATCTGTTGTCCCTGGCGGCGGACGCCGTCACCGCGACCGCCGCCCACGGGGCGTCCCACCCCGTCGACCTCGGCCCGCTGCACACCCCGGCTGATCCCACCGGAGCCGAGCAACTCGACGTCGCGGAGACCGTCGGCGATCCGCACCGGTTGCGGCAGATTCTCGAGAACCTGCTCTCCAACGCCCGCATCCACACCCCAACGGGCACCCGCGTCCATGTCCGCGTCGGCACGACCGAGGCGGGTCCCGGAGCCGGCGGCACGGACCGACCCGGACGCTTTACCGCTTCACCGGCCCTGCCGGAGTGCACGCCGATCAGCGTGATCGAGGTGGCGGACCAAGGGCCGGGCCTCGAACCGGTCGACGCAGAGCTCGTCTTCGAGCGCTTCTACCGCGCCGACCCGGCCCGCTCCCGCCTCCACGGCGGCAGCGGCCTGGGTCTCGCCATCGCCGCGACCATTGCCGAGGGTCACGGTGGCCGCCTCGAACTCGACACGACCCCCGGCCACGGTTGTACCTTCCGCCTGGTCCTCCCCGCAGCCGGCTCTGGTCAGGAGCCTTCTGACGTGTGTCTTCGCCGTCGACGGTGACAGCACCGGCCGTGCGGCGATCTTGTCGTTCGTGTGCCCTGCGGCCACGAACCGCATGACCTCGCGCTCCCGTTCGGTCAGACCGTCGAGCTGGGGATTCGGCCTCGGACCCTGTACCCGGCCTGCGAACTCGGCGATCAGCCGCCGTGGGACCGAAGGGCTGATCAGGGCATCGCCCCGCGCGGCGACCCGTACCTTCTGGAAACGGGGTAAACGCGGTCGAAGGGACGGCTCTGCCATTCGGCCATGCCCTCCATCACCTCGTCGGTGATGGTGGAGATGGTCTGCTTGGGAGCCTCGGCCTCGTGGACCTCCGCAAGGTGGGCGGCGATATCGCCGTGTGTGAGCCCCTTCGCGGACAGCGACAGCACCATCTCATCGACCCCGGTCAGCCGCCGCTGCCGCTTCTTCACGATCTGCGGTTCGAACGTGCCCCAGGTGTCTCGCGGCACCGCGACCTCGACTGGCCCGAGGTCGGTCGGCACGGTCTTGGTCCGGCCCCCGTTGCGGGAGTTGCCACTGCCCCGGCCGGCAGCATCGTGCTTCTCATAGTCGAGGTGATCGGCGATCTCACCTTCAAGACCACACTCCAAGACCCGCTTGGGCAGCTGCTGCACCTTGCCCGGTCAGCTACGGCCCCTCCGACCGGGCCCGCTCCACCAGCATCGCGACCAGTTGCTCGTCGGACACAGGCGAAGGAGACCCGGACTAGGCACTCTCGACAGGTTCATGGCCCCCAACTCCACGGCTTTGCCGGTCATTTGACGTCTCTCCCATGATCGTCGGATCCGCCGTCAGATTTACACTCCCGCGCGCGGGTCGCCTGGTGCCTTCCGGTTCTGAAGGGCTGCTGCGGTGAGCGCGTCATCTCTTGGCTGGGGTGGGGGGCCTCGGGTTTCCGTATGCGTGTGCGGGGGCGGCGCCGTCGCAGGTGAGGGTCAACGGTCGCTCAGTGAGGGGGTATTGCTCGGTCAGCCGGGAGGCGAGGGCCGTCAGGTCGACGGTGTCGAGGCTGGCTATGGGGGTGCGGGTGTCGAGGCGCGCGAGAAGCAGCAGGTCTTCGGCGAGGGCTTGGAGGCGGCGGGTTTGTCGTGCGGCGGTGGTGGCTGCGGCGGGCCAGTCGGTGCGTTGCGGGTAAGTGAGCGCGACTTCCAGGCTGGCCAGCAGTGTGGTGAGAGGGCTGCGCAGTTCGTGGGCGGCGTCCGCGACGAAGCGGTGTTGCTGCGCGGCGGCGTTGTCGAGGCGTTGGAGGGTGGTGTTGATGGTGGTGGCCAGGGCGGTGATCTCGTGTCCCGTGGCGGGGACGGTGACGCGTTCGCGGGGGTCGCTCGCGGTGACCGAGGCGGTGAGGATGCGTATGGCCTCGACTGGGCGCAGCGCGATTCGGATGGCGAAGTAGGCGACTGCGGCGGTCAGTACGAGGGTGACGAGCCCGGCCCGCAGCAGCAGGCGGTCCGTGGTCTTGGTGATTGCTTCGGCTGTGTCCGGGAGCACCCGCTGTTCACCTACGAGTTCCAGCGCAGGCTGCCCGTGGGCGGACCGCTGGCCGTCACCGCGCATCCCGGCGGCGCCGACACCACGGGCTCCAAGGACGCGATGACACATGCGTCCGCTCTGACCCGTACGGCGTTCGCGGCCGTCCGGCCGCTCCTCCTCCAGACCCGGCGATGGGGGCGCTGACCGTCCTCCGTGCCGCGACGGACGCGGGCGTCCGGGGTGGGGAGTTCTACGGCCCGCGCGGATTCCAGCAGAGCAGGGGCTACCCGAAGGCCTTCCGGTCGAGCGGTCCGTCCTACGATGCGTGGCTCCAGCGCCGGTTGTGGACGATTTCCGAGGAACTGACCGGGGTCTTTCCCCGCGCGGTGAATGGACGGAACCGTGCGCCCCCCCGGAACCGAGCTGAACTCGGCCCAGGGGGTGCGCCGTCACCGCGAGAGGAGCCGGCCGAGGGTTCAGAAGCCGGTGAGCGTGATCTTCCCGATGGCGGAGCCGGACTCGAGGATGCCGTGTGCCTCGCGGAGGTTGGCCGCGTTGACCGGCCCCAGATCCTTGGTGGCCGTGGTCCTCAGGATGCCGGCGTCCACGAGGCGGGCGACCTGGGTCAGGATGTGGTGCTGCCTGTCCTGGTCCGGAGCCTGGAAGAGGGACCGGGTGAACATGAACTCCCAGTGGAACGCGATGGACTTCGGCTTGAGCAGACCGAGGGGCAGGCTCTCGTGGTCGTCGATGGCGACGATCCGGCCGAACGGAAGCAGGGCCTCGGCGTAGTCGGGCAGGTTGCGGTCGGTGTTGGTGGTGCTGAACACATGGGTCACCCCCTCCGGGGCCACCTCGGCCAGCTGAGGCGCCAGCGGTTTGTGATGGTTCACGACGTGCTGGACACCCATGCGGGTGGCGAAGTCGACCGTCTCCGGGCGCGAGGCTGTGCCGATCACCGTCAGACTGGTCAGTGCGCGGGCGAGCTGGGCGACCATCGCTCCGACACCACCGGCCGCCGCGGTGATCAGCAGGGCACCCTGCTGATTCATGCCGCCGTTCTCCAGACCCAGCCGCTCGAACAGGCCTTCCCAGGCGGTCAGCGAGGTCAGCGGCAGCGCGGCGGACTCGGTGAAGGACAGGGTGCTCGGCTTGAGCGCCGCGATGCGCTCGTCGACCGTGTGGTACTCGGAGTTGGCCCCGGGCCGGTCGATGGCACCCGCGTAGTAGACGTCGTCGCCGACCTTGAACCGCCGCACCTTCTCGCCGACGGCGACGACGCTGCCCGCCGCGTCCCACCCGAGGACCTTCGGCTCTCCGGCCGGATCGGTGGTCTGGCGGACCTTGTAGTCGACGGGGTTGACGGCGACGGCCTCCACCTTGACCAGCAGGTCGTGCGGTCCGGGCTCGGGAACGGGCAGTTCCAGGTCGATCAGGCTCTCCTGGTCACTGACCGGCAGGCTCCTGCGGTAGCCGACAGCGCGCATGGACGTTGCGTTCATAGGGTGATTCCTTTTCGGTGCGGTCGGTGGCGATGGGCGACGGGCTCGCGCTGGAGTGGCGTGGCCCGGGTCAAGGAAGGAGTCCGGAGTGGTGGTCGGCGAGGTAGCGGTCGGCGGCCTGCAGCGGGCTCAGCCCGCCGACGTTGATGAGCGTGTCGATCTCCTCGACACCGTCGTTGCCCAGACGGAGAGCGTCCAATTGGGAGACCGCTTCGGGGCGGATGCGTTCCAGTGCCTCCAGGCCGATGACCGGGCAGGCGTCGTCCACGGTGCCCAGCAGCCCCTTGGGCTCTTCGAGTCGGTGCAGACGGTGGTGCCGGTTGAGGTACTGCGGTCGCCACAGCGGGATCACGAACCATTCGCGGGCGGCGACGCCGCGGTCCACACGGGCGGTGAAGCCTTCCTCATCCCCGGGCGCGGAGGTGTATCCGGCCCGGTCGAGACCGTAGGCGCCCACCATCGTGGCGGAGAAACGGCTGATACCCGCGCCCGGATTGATGCCGTCGACGGCCTTCGTCATGCGCTCGGCAATCCCGGGCCGGGCGAGATCGGACACCTCCCCGACCTCGTCGACGGGAACGTACGGCGGCACCGCCCACAGGCGGTACGGCTGAGAGTGAGGCCTCAGCACCCGGACCCGGTCCCGGTACCCGGACAGATACAGAACCCGGCGAGTAACGCCGGCGGCGGCGCGGTGAAAGGACAGAGTGATATTCCCTACGATGATCGGATCGGAAGCACCGACGGACATGACGCCTCCCTGAAAAATAGCAGTGCCGATTTCGCTTCAGCGGCTACGACCGCGACGCGACCGCAAACCCGATCCCGTCGGATCGGTGTACGGGAACCACCCTCTCCCAGTGCCAACCATAAGTCCAAGAAACATTTGGCCTGGTTTCTATATGTTGATTTCATGGCAACGCTGAGACAGCTGGAATATATAGTGACCATCGTGGACGAGGGGTCGTTCGCGCGGGCCGCCGAAAGCCTCAATGTCACCCAGTCCAGGCTCTCGCATCAGGTCCAGGCGCTGGAACGGCTGCCCGGCGGCGTCCGCCTCACTCCGGCTGGACGGTCGATGCTGCCGCACGCCCGTGCCGCTCTGACAGAAGCGGCGCGCGCGACGACCTCCGCCCGGCGCGCCACCGGGGTTTCCGCCGGCGAGCTGCATCTGGCGGCGCTCTACTCGATCAGTTCCGGCGTGCTGCCCAGGGTCCTGCGCCTGTGGCGGCAGCAGCACCCGGAGTTGCGCATCCGGTTGTTCGAGCACCGCACGTGGGACGAACTGGCCCAGGTCATGGACGCCGTCCAACCGGACGTCGTGGGGCCCCTGCCTCAGGATGGGGAGGGCACTGCCCGCCACACCGAGCCGAAGAGTGCCTGGTCGTCACGCATGTCGACCACCCCGTGGCCGCCGTCGCCGAGGGGTCGGGCGTCCGGCTCGCCGATCTCGCGGAACGGGACCGGGTCCGCTTCACCCCCGACAGTGGGCTCTCCGAAATCCTCGACAACCCCTGCGCTGCGGCCTGGCTCCAGCCCCGCATCGCGGTGCGCACCGAACAGGCCCCCTCCGCCATCGAATACGCCGGGGCAGGTCTCGGGCCCACGCTCGTACCCGCCAGCACCATCCCACCGCACTTCGCGGCACGGTCCTGCGCCCCGATCCGCCCGTGCGCCGACAACTGACCGGATACACCCACACCAGCCCGGACCCGGTCACCAGGTCCTTCCTCGACATCCTCAGCACCCAGACCCCCCTGATGCCCGCGCAGGTGGCAGAGCGCCTGCGCGACACGGACCGCACCACGCGCGCGGTACCGAATAGGCACGAGTGAACCTTTTGCGCCGGATGCGACTGCGCGTTATCATCCGATTCCGTGAATTCCGGAGAGTGCCGGAACAGACGCCGAGTGTGTTTGCATGCCCGTCTCCGCCGGCCGGAACGAAAATATTCCCGGTTGCGATCCCCGTTCATCGGCCATAGGTTCGTATGGGTCTCATGGCCGTTCTCGTGACCGCAAATGAAAAGGCGGATCAATTGCCCGGAAATTCTCGTCCCTAAGGGCAATGCCGTTGCTTTTGGCGTGGGCGTAGGCTAGTTGGCAGTGGGTCCCGGGGGTGGTTGGGGTGGCGTCGAGTGCGTCGGACTTATCGGGTCTTGGTCTGCTGACGTGGGTGTATCCGCCGGGGTTGGTGGACCGGGTGGTAGCCGCGTGTGGGCGTTCAGAGCAGCGTAGACGGCTGCTTCCTGCGCGGTTGGTGGTGTATTTCGTTCTGGGGCTGGCGTTGTTTTCGCCGGCTCCTTATCTCGAGGTCATGCGGCATCTGGTCGCGGGTCTGCGGGGGCTGGGACTGCTGGGCGACTGGCATGTTCCGGCGAAGTCTTCGCTGTTCAGAGCTCGGCAGCGACTGGGCTTCGAACCGCTGCAGGTGCTGTTCGCGGCGAGTCCGAAGCCGATGGCCGATGAGTCGACGCCTGGCGCGTTCTGGCGGGGCCTGCGGGTTGTGGCCGTCGACGGGACCTGCTGGGACGTCGCGGACACGGAGGCCAACCAGGCCGCGTTCGGCCGTCCTGGCAGCGGCCGCGGCGCGAAGCGCAGTGCGTTTGTCCAGGTGCGGATGGCGGCGTTGGTGGAGGTGGGCAGTCATGCGGTGCTGGATGCGGAACTCGCCGGCTGCCGGACTGGTGAAGTCACCCTCGTCGGCCGTCTACCCCGGTCCTGCAGTGCGGGCCAGCTGGTCCTGGCCGACCGCGAGTTTCTTGGCGTCCCGCTGTGGCGGGCCTTCACCGACAGTGGCGCCGACCTGCTCTGGCGGGTGCCGGCCAACCGCGTCCTGCCCGTGAACAAGCTATTGCGTGATGGATCATGGCTCTCCAGCATTCACGCCGGCACCGACCCTGCGAAACGAGATCCGGTGCAGGTCCGCGTCCTGGCCTACCAGCTCAAAGGCATCGGCAAGGACGCGGCGGCAAACAACAACTTTCGCCTGGTCACCACGCTGTTGGATGCCCGCCGCTATCCAGCCCGGCAGCTGGCCGCTCTCTATCGCGAGCGGTGGGAGATCGAGTCCGTCTTCGCCGAGATCAAGACCTTCCAACGCGGTGCGAAAGTGGTCCTCAGCAGCAGAACGCCTGACGGTGTCCTCCAACAGATCTGGGCTCATCTCCTGGTCCACCATGCGCTGCGGGAACTGATGCTGAGAACCGCAGCCACCCGCCAACTCGACCCGGACCGCATCTCTTTCACCGAAACTCTGCGTTCCGCCCGGCGTAGTGTGACCGTCACCCCGGGCGGTTTTTCCCCCTGAGCTCCTGGTCCGAGCATTGCAAGTACTCCAAGAAGACCTGCTGGAAAGACTCCTGCCCGCCAGACGGCTTCGCAGCCAGCCCCGCGTCATCAAGCGCAAGATGTCCAACTACTGGCTCAAGCGGCCTGAACATCAAACCTGGCCCCAACCCACCCGCGCCGGCACCCAAGCCATCCGCATCAAACGACCTCCACCACCCGACCCAGACCCGTAAAGCAACGGCATTGTCCCTAAGGGTTGTCCCGTAAGTGACCTCGCCCCGCAATGATCTTGATCGTGTCAGGTGTGATCACGGCGTCGGAACCGTCCTGGATAGCCCCGTTTACCGGGCTGAGCCCGCGCGTCTTCGGCAAGTTGGTGACCGCGCTTCGCCGCGAGGGCGCCAGCTCCCCGGGCCAGGGGCGGCCGTGGGGTCTGCCGCTGGAGGACCGGGTGCTGTTGGCAGTCGCTTACTGGCGCACGAACCTGACGATGCGCCAACTTGCCCCATTGTTTGGCATCTCGAAGTCGGCGGCCGACCGCATCATCGACCAGCTCGGCCCGCTCATCGCATTCCAGCCTCGGCGCCGGTTCGCCAAGGACACCGTGCTGGTAGTCGACGGCTCCCTGGTGCCTACCCGGGACCACAGCATCGCTGAACAGTCAAAGAACTACCGGTACTCCACCAACCACCAGGTCGTCATTGACGCGGATACCCGCCTGGTCGTTGTGGTCGGTGAGCCTTTGCCCGGCAATCGCAACGACTGCCGGGCATTGGAGGACTCTGGCGCGAAGGCCGCCGTGGGCAGGACCCTCACGAAGGCCGGCGGCAGCTACCCGGGCACCGGCCTCCTCATGCCCATCGCCGCACCCCGGGCGAAGAGTTGCCGGGCTGGAAGCGCGAGCACAATCGCTCGCACGAACAGGTCCGGGCCCGCGTCGAGCACGTCTTCGCCCGCATGAAGACCTGGAAGATCCTCCGCGACTGCCGTCTCAAGGGCCAAGGGGTCCGACACGCCATGCTCGGCATCGCCCGACTGCACAACCTCGCTCTCACGGGATAGCTTCTGCCGCATACGAGACCTGAGAGGTCCCCGGGAGACGGCTCCCCTCTCGCAGTCTCGGAGGAGAATCAGGCGAGACAGAACTCGTTGCCCTCGATGTCCTGCATCGTGATGCAGGACTCGTTGACGCCATCGGCGCGCTGCGTCAGCACGTGTTTCGCGCCGAGCGCCATCAGCCGTGCGCATTCGGCCTCGAGTGTGGCCAGGCGCTCGTCACCCACGAGCCCTGTGCCGACCCGCACATCAAGATGCACCCGGTTCTTGACGACCTTGCGTTCGGGAACTCGCTGGAAGAGCACGCGCGGACCCACACTCGAGGGATCAGCGCACGCGAAGTAGACCTCCTCCTCAGGCGGCAGCGAGTGGTGGTACTCCTCCCACGTGGCAAAGCCCTCCGGGACTGTCGGTACGACGTACCCCAGCACCTCGCACCAGAAGGCGGCGAGGCGCGCAGGTTCCGCGCAGTCGAAGGTCACTTGGAACTGCTTGATCGTTGACATCGGCGCACGATAACAGGAGCCCTGCTCATCTCCCCGGGCGGGTGGATCCACACGTTGCCGGGAGGACGGCCCCTGCCATCCGCTGCTGTGTCGTGCGGTCACAGGGGTGAACCGAGGTCGGCGCCTCTTCCAAAGGGTGGGACCCAGGATCCGATCTCAGCCGACCACTCTCGTGCCAAAGATCAGTTACGGGACAGCCCTTGGAATCTCGGAACAGGAGCAGGACGTGACTGGGAGAAAGATACCGAGCGGCGGCGTCGTCGCCCTGGTGGCGGCCCTCTGTATCGGGGGCAGCGCTACCCAGACCTCCCTGGTGAGCTCGCCGTCCGATTCCAGGGAACCGGCCGGCGCACCCGCGCAGAACCAGCAACGCCTGCAGCCTGTCGCGAAATTCAATGGGGCAATGCCCACAGGAGTGAGCGTCTCACGCACCGGCCGGGTGTTCGTGAACTTCCCCCGCTGGGGCGACGAGGTGCAGTACTCGGTTGCCGAAGTGCGCAAGGGGAAAACCGTCCCCTACCCGAACCGCGAGATCAACACCGCCGACACACGCGACCCGCGCATCACTTCCTGGGGGTGCAGAGCGTCGTCGTCGACGCCGCCGACAGGCTGTGGGTCGTGGACACCGGGCGCATCCAGTTCGGCAACGCACCAGTGGGCGGGCCCAAACTCGTCGCCATAGACCTGCGCGCCAACAAGGTCATCCGGACCATCCTGCCGCCCCGTCAGGTCGCCGGCCCCCGCAGTTTCGTGAACGATGTGCGACTCGACCTCACCCGTGGCAAGGCGGGCACCGCCTACCTCACGGACGCCTCCCCGGACGGCCCCAACGGACTGATCGTCGTGGATCTGGCGTCGGGGACATCCTGGCGCCGGCTGAACAACGCGCCCTCGGTACGCCCGGGGCCCGACTTCGTTCCCATCAACGACGGGAAGCGGATGCTCAACCGGCCGGCACACGGTCCCACCAGCTCCATCAACATCGGGTCGGACGGCATCGCCCTGAGCCCGGACGGCAAGACCCTCTACTACTGCCCCCTGTCCAGCCGCACCTTGTATTCCGTGCCGACGAGCGGTCTGACCGACCGCCGGGTAGCGGATTCCAAGATCGCGAAGACCGTTCGCAATCTCGGCACGAAAGGGATGTCCGACGGGCTGGAGACGGACAGCGCGGGCCGCGTGTACGGAGGCGACATCGAGCACAACGCGCTCGTCTTTCGCCACACCGACGGGCGATTCCGCACCCTGGTCCACGACAACCGGCTGATCTGGCTGGACACCTTGTCGATCGGCTAAGACCGGAACCTGTACGTGATGGCCAATCAGCTGAACCGGCAGGCTGCATACAACGCCGGCGTCGACCTTCGGCGCAAGCCCTACGTGCTCTACCGGATCCCGGTCGACGGCGGCCCCGCCCGTCGGTAGAACTCGGGGTCAGCGCCGAGTGGCTGTGGAACTGGGTCAGGCAGGATCAGGCCGATCGGGGTCAAGGCGTGCCGGGCGAGCTGACGACGGCGGAGCGGGAGGAGCTGCGCCGATTGCCCAGGCTGGCCCGCGAGCAGGCCGAGACCATTGAGGTGCTGCGAAAGGCGGTCTTCTTCGCGAAGGAGAGCGATCGGTGAGCGCGGTGTATGCGTTCATCGAGGCGGAGAAGACCACCCACAACGTCGCCCTCCTGTGCCGGCTGCTGAACTTGGCCCGCTCCTCCTTCTTCTATGCCTGGCGGGCCGGGCAGTAGGCCCGCGCCGCGTGCGCCAGCTGCAGGCCTTCGCCGCGATCGACCAGGACCGCCTCAGTCTGCCGGCGAAGCCGGAGCCCCGCGTCGCAGGCTCGGAGCGCCACAGTCGGGAGCGGGATGGTGTCCCAGCTTCGTCGATCGCGATCTTGCTTTGTCCGGAATTGGTCTGGGAATTTTTCATAGAAATGGACCCATCCTTCAGCGTCACTGGATGCGTAGCCTTGCGCGCATGAGTACGAACGAAGCGCACGGAAGCCCGCAGCGCATTCCGAGCACAGGCGCCGTCTGGACTGCCGACTTCAGGCCATGAGCCGCCTGGCGGGCTGCCCTGGGGGCCTGGCTGCGGTCGCTGGCTGACGTGTGAGGTACGGGTGAGTGCAAGCGAGGGGCCACCGGACGGCCGTGTTGCCGCACATCGGTGTCAGCCGACGGCCGTTGGCCGCAGCCCAGGCACCGACATGGGTCCCGCCGGAGCACGCCTTACGGGCCGAGACCACCACCGCAGCCACCGCCGGCGGCCGGGTGAATGGGCTGTGGCATGCCCTGCCCGGAGCTCGATCATTCCTGCCCTGAACCTATCCATCCACCAGACAGCTGATCAGCTGGACCGCGTCGCCGGGGGGAGATAGAAGGGAAGAGCCATGGGCAGTTCCGCAGAGACAGCAGTCCCCGAGGTTCAGGCGACCATCGAGACAGTCTGTCCAGCGATAGCTCTCCTCGACACGCAGGGGACGGTGGTCGGATGGTCGCAGACCGCTCAGCGGCTCGTGGGCTACTCGGCTGCGGAGGCGGTGGGGCGGTCCGGCGGTGTCCTGTTGGCGGCTGCTGGCGACCGAGAAAAAGCTTCACAAGCCGCACAAGAGAGCACCCTCCGGGGCAACTGGTCCGACCTTGCGCAGGTACGCCACCGCGACGGTCACTGCGTCGATGTGCGCCTGTGCGTGTCATCGCTGTCCGGGCAGGACGGCCAGGGCTGGTGGGCGGTCTGCGCGACCGGCAAGGTTCTGCTTCCCGCGTGGCCGACCGAGGCCACAAGAGCGGAGCCGGTCCTCGCTACGCTGCCGCTGCAGAGCTGCCCGCCGATCGGTGTCGTCATACGGGACACGCACCTGCGCTGCATCCAGGTAAACGACACCCAGGGCTCAAAGGACGGCATCCCTGTCCCCAAGCGGCTGGGCCGCAGGCTGACGGAGGCAGCGCCCGGAACGGAGGCCGAAACGCTGGAGGCGGTGATGCACCAGGTGCTGGAGAGCGGCGACCCGACGATCAACGTGGACTATCAGGCCTTCCTGCCGGCGAAGGAGGGAAGCAGTCGCATATTGACAGCGTCCTACTTCCGCCTCGACGACGCGCAGGGGCGCGCGCTGGGCGTGTGCGTCGTGAGTGTGGACGCCACCGACAGCCGACGGGCGCAAGAACGTCTGGCAATCCTTGGCGCAGCCAGCAGGCGCATCGGCACCACTTTGGACGTCATGCAGACCGCGCAGGAACTGGCCGACCTCGCCGTGCCGTTCCTCGCGGACTACGCCACCGTCGACCTGGCGGAGTCAGTCCCACTCGGCGAGGAGCCCCTGGCCCATCTCGGCCCACAGGACGGGCGCATCCCCGTCTTCCGCCGTGCGGGCCTGGCCTCGATCCACCCGGGAACGCCGGAGTCCCAGTTCGCTCGCGGAGAGCCGGTCTTCGTCCCGCCCACTTCGCCCTTCACCGGCGTCCTTCGCTCCGGGAAATCCCATTTCCAGCCGATGCTGGACACATCCCCGAGCACATGGCTCGACCACCACGACCCGGCGCGGGCGAAGAAGATCCGCGAGCACGCCATGCACTCGTTGATGGTCGTCCCAATCCATGCCCGGGGCGCAGTGCTGGGCGTCGAGGTCTTCGTGCGGACCGAGGACCCCAGGCCGTTCGAGGAGGACGACCTGCTCCTGGCCGAGGAGCTCGTCAGCTGGGCAGCACTGGCCCTGGACAACGCCCGCCAATACGCGCGCGAACGCTCCGCGGCTCTCGCCCTGCAGCGCCTGCTGCACCCCCACCGCCCCACGGGCGGCTCCGCCGCTGATGTGGCCTGGCGCTACCTGCCGGCCGACAGCCACCACGGCATCGGGGGTGACTGGTTCGACGTGATCCCCCTCTCCGGCGCCCGCGTCGCCCTGGTCGTCGGCGACGTGGTCGGACACGGCATCAACGCGGCGGCGAAAATGGGCCAACTCCGCACCGCCATGCACACCCTCGCGGACACGGACATGCCTCCCGACGAAGTACTGTCCCGACTCGACGAGCAGGTCATCCGCTTCACCGAGGCGGAAGACCCCCGGAGCCCGGACACCACCATGATGGCCGCCACGTGCCTGTATGCCGTCTACGACCCGGTCACCCGCACCTGCACCATGGCACGGGCCGGCCATCCTCCGCCCGCAGTCATCGCCCCGCACGGCCGCGTCACCTACCCCGACCTGCCCGCCGGAGCACCGCTCGGTCTCGGACTGGTCCCCTTCGAATCCGTTACGTTGGAACTCGCCGAAGGAAGTGTGCTCGCCCTCTACACCGACGGTCTGATCGAGACCCGCCACCAGGACATCAGCGCCGGCATGAACCGCTTGCGCGCGGCCCTCGCACGGCCCGACCTCACGCTGGACGATCTGTGCGCTTCGACGGTCGACACACTGCGGGCCAAGCCGCCGAGCGACGATGCCACTCTGCTTCTCGCACGGACCCGCTCGCTGAGCACAGACCAGGTTGCCTCCTGGCAGTTCCCCAGCGTCCCCGCCGTCGTCAGCCGTGCCCGAACTCTCGCTGCCCGGCAGCTGACCCAGTGGGGACTGGAACACCTAGCCGAGTCCACAGAGCTGATCGTCAGCGAACTGTTCACCAACGCGCTCATCCACGGCAACGGCGAGTGCAACAGCGACCACACGATCGGCCTGCGCCTCATCCGGCACACGATGCTGACCTGCGAAGTCTCCGACGCCAGCCACAGCCACCCGCTTGTGCGACAGGCCCGCACCACCGACGAACACGGCCGCGGCCTCTTCCTCATCACTCAACTGTCCCGCCGATGGGGAACCCGCCACATCCCGGACGGCAAAATCATCTGGGCTGATCAGCAACTGCCGGCCAGTGCGTGAAGCCACTTCCCCGCCCATCTCCAGCGCTTGGAAGCCAGCGCCTACGCTCGGAGAAGACCGACACTCGTAACTAGACAGCAGACCCACGCCACGCCAGCGACAGCCCGGTATCGGGGGTGGAAAGTCCCATACGGCCCTCCCACCTTGTCGCCAAACCACAGCTACTGCGTCGGAGGTTTCGTGAAAGTCGGACCTCGTCCGCCCCAGAGATTGGGAGTGGATCTGCTACCTGGTCGAAGCAGCCAGAACGGCCGAAGCAGCCGGATACAGCAGTTTGTGGATGTACGAACGGCTGCTCTGCCCGGTGCCCTGTGCCGTGACGCATCTCGGTGTGCGAACCGAGCGGTGACGCTTCATTGCCGTGCGCGCCGAACCTGGGAGAACAATGATGAGCAGACCGCCTTTGCAGGCGCCTAGAGCAACCAGCCAATGGCGGGGTTACCGATGGGTGACCCTGTGGGCCACGCTGATCGCGGCGGTTCCGGTGGCCGACTGGTTCCTGCCGCCGAACATCCACCTCGCCCATCTGCTGGTCATCCCGCTCGCGCTCGCCGCCGCCTTCGCCGACACCCGCCGTACTGCCGTCATCGCTCTGCTGGCCCTCGCGGCGCTGGCCGCCGCGGGAGCTGAGCGACACGCGCTGACCACCGAAAACGTACTCGTGCAGATGCTGTCCCTGGTGCTGTTCTCGACGCTGCTCCTGATCGTCACCCGTCTGCGCGAGCAGCATCAGCGTCAGCTGGCTATCGTGCGCCAGGTCTCGGAAGCCGCGCAGTCCGTGCTGCTGCGGCCACTGCCGCGACGCGCGGGATCGGTGTCCCTGGCGTCGACGTACGTGGCCGCCCAGACCGAAGCCCGTATCGGTGGAGACCTCTACGCACTGGTCCGCGCGCCTGGCACCACTCGGCTGATCATCGGGGATGCGCGCGGCAAGGGGCTCGGGGCCATCGGGGACATCGAGACCGTCCTCGGTGCCTTCCGCTTCAACGCGCACGGCCAGTCCACCCTGTCCGCGCTCGCGTCCGCGCTGGAGTCCGACGTGTCCTGGGACCTGGGCCAGTCGCACCGTGGGGATCCTGACGGATGGCCTGGTGAACACTTTGTCACGGCGGCCGTGCTCGAGATCCCGGACGACCAGTCCTGTGCCCGTCTGATCAGTTTCGGCCATCTGCCGCCGCTCCTGCTGCACGGAAGGCAGGTCACGCCTCTGGAGGTCAGCGTCCCCGCTCCGCCGCTGGGTCTTGGCGCACTGACGGAGACGGAGTACGCCCCATTGACCTTCCGTTTCACCCCGGGGGACCGGCTGGTGCTGTACACGGACGGAGTCACCGAGGCCCGGGACTGCATGGGCAGCTTCTACCCCCTCGTGGAGCGGGTGACGGCTTGGGCCGATCAGCGTCCGGATGCGCTCGTGCGCAGGCTCGGCGCCGACCTGCGGGCGCACACGGGCGGGCCGCTCGCCGACGACATGGCCCTGATCGTGCTGCAGCACGAAGGGGCGAGAGTCCGGGCCCGGATCCCCGAGAACCGGTGGGATTCGTGACACAGGCGCGGCCTGCTTGAGGAAGAGTGGCGACGGCGCCGGACGCGCCCGGGTCCGGCGGGCTGTTTCCTGCCGGGCGCGGCGTGCGGCGTGCGGCTCTGCCGTGTTCGCGTCACTTCAACGCGTCGTAGTGACGGCGAGCCCAGGCTCGATGGCAGCATGCAGGTACTTCGCAGTGTCAGCGCTCGCTGGTCGTGTCTCGGGCGGTGCGAGTGGCGATGAAGGTTGATCGGCTGATGTCGACGGCGTCGTTCCACTCGGGGTGGTCTTGGACGTAGTCGGCGACAAAACCGCAGTAGATGCCAACCTTGGTCGGCCCTCGAGCCAGGTCTTCCAGGGCGTGACGCGCTAGGGCAGACGCGATGCCCCGATGTCGTTGATCTGGATCTACATAAGAGTGGGTGAGCGTGGCACGTCCGCCAGCCGTCTCGTATGCCAGCGTACCGACGACCTGCTCATCGATCAGCGCCTCGTAGAGGCGGGTGGTTTCGTCCTTGCGTACCTCAACGGCGGCCGGTGATGGCTGCATGTTTCCTCCTCGCCTCGTTCGTCTTCGGTCGGTGGTTCCGAGCAGCCCTCACTAGGTCTGGGAACGGACCATCGAGTCCAATTTATACACGCTCTTGCGCCTAGAAAAGCTTCATACTGGACTAGGAGGTCCGAGACGGGACCGTTCGAATGGTCCACGTGACGACACATCGAAGGGGTAAGGCGATGAGCGGCGAAGAGCAGGTTCCAGTAACTGAGCAGCTGACCGACAACTCGGATCGAGGCCGCTTTGAGCTCCGCCGTGACGACGACCTGGTCGGCTGGCTCTACTACACCCACCTGAAGCCCAACCGGTACGCTCTTCGGCACACTGAAGTCGAGACGAGCCACCAGCACCAGGGGGTGGCGGGCGCGCTGGTGCGGCGCGTGTGCGACGAGATCCGCACCCGCCAAGGCACGATCACCGCAATCTGCCCCTTCGTGGCCGACTACCTCTCACGAACAACCGCCTACGCCGATCTGGTCGACGCCCGGCACCCCGGCTACTCCGATCGCGCTGCTGCCGAGTCGGCGCGGGTGGCGGCTGGTGGCTGAGCTACCGGGCCGCAATCAGCAGTCCCCTCGGAGGAGCCCCATCACGGCCTCACCACGTGCCGCCTCGAGCACCTGGGCGGCATACAGCGACCCAGCCGCAAGGCAGGGTGATTCGGCACGCCTGGCGAACGCCGATGAGCTCACGCTCCCCGATCACCCGTAGCGTCAAGACACGGGTAAGAAGCGGAGTCCACCCGACGCCAACCTCCGACCGACCGCGTGAGCTGGCTGTGACCGCACCGACTGGACGCCCGCCCGAAGCCCGGCATCTCAACCGGTGATCGCGACCTGGAAGCCAAAGTGCGAGGCATTGGTGCCTCTGTGGTCACACGGCCGGACACGAGGGCAGATGCGGCCCGAGCAAAGGGATCGATGAGGGGAAAGACCGATGAAGGCAGTGGTTGGAGAGACCGTCGTGGCCGAGGCCGCGAGCGAAGCGGTAATCAGTATCGAGGGAAATGTCTACTTCCCGCCGGACTCAGTTGCGGCCGGCGCGCTCCGCGACAGCCCGACTCCTTACACCTGCCCCTGGAAGGGAAGGGCGCGGTATCACGACGTTGTGCTCGGCGAGATCACGCTCAGGGACGGGGCTTGGTCTTACCCGAACATCAAGGAGTCTGCAGCGAGCCGTGTCGGTCGCGACTTCAGCGGCTACGTCGCCTTCGATGTACGCCAGGTCAGGATCGAGAGCTGACAAGGCACACCGACCTCTGCCCGCAGAGCAAATCCGTCGTCGAGTACTGAGACGGAGCCCACGCGGCCGCCGTGGCGCGGACCCCCGGCCGTACGGCCGGCCGGGCAGGTCAGGACGGACACCGCCGCTACTTCTCCGGGTTGACCACCGGTCGATGTCATTCCCATCGCGCCTGCGCCGCGAGCGGCGGCGACCAGCGGCGGTCAGCCCGATCTGAGGTGTTCTCGGCCGTCCATCTCATCAGTTTCGCGGCGCTGAGCCCTTCCGTCCCTCACAGCCGGTCTCCCGGTACCCTCATGGGGGCTGAAAGCCACGAGCTGTCTCTCGATCGGGTTCGTCGGGGTTCTGCCACTAGGCCGTGTCCGATGGGTCGTGTGACGTTCCGGCTGGGAACTCGTTCCGTGGGACATGGGGCGGGGGGATCTCTCGGATGAAGAGTGGGCTCGGCTGGAGCGGCACTTGCCGACGAATCGCGGCCGGGGTGGACGCCGGCAATGCCACCGTCGCCGACTTGGGCCCGCAACGGCGCGCTGGCCGAGTACGTCGCCGTGGAGGCCCGCAACCTCGCCCCACTGCCCGCAGATCTCGACTACACGGTGGCGGCGCGCTGCCGATCTCCGGATTGACCGCCTGGCAAGGCCTGTTCGACCACGCGCGGATCACGACCGGGCAGAGCGTGCTGATCCACGGCGCCGCGGGTGCCGTCGGTTCGACCGCGGTGCAGCTCGCGCTGGAGGCGGGAGCCCGGGTGATCGGCACCGGTCGCTCCGCCGACCAGAGCACGGACCTCGCTCTCGGCACGCATACGTTTCTGGATCTCGAGGCCAGCCGACTGGAGGACATCGGTGAAGTCGACGTGATCGACGGTGACATCCTCGACTGCTCGACCGCGCTCGTACGCGCCGGCGGCACGCTCTTCACGATTGCTCAGCCGCCCACCGTCCGGCCCGAGGACGGGCGAGCGATCTTCTTCGGCGTGCAACCCGACCGTGCGCGCCGCGCGGACCTGGCGCAGCGGCTCCGGGACGGGCGGGTCGGCGCGGTGCATCCGCTGACCGAGGCAGCCGCCGTCTTCGCCCCGGAGCGGCGCGTCACCGGCAGGACGATCATCCGGGTCACCGAGGACCCCCAGTGATCACAGGGCGTCGCAACTCCGCGATCACCAGGTGGTGTTCAGCAGTTCCGGCAGCACCCCGGCCACTCATTTCTCGACCAAGAGTGCCAGGTGCGAGCTCCGGTTCCAGGCCGCCAAGCAGTGACGGCCTGGTCCGCCGAGTCAGGAAGCGCGGCAGGTGCCGTGGCCGAACGAGGTACGGGCGAACACGTCCCCGCTTCGTCAGCGGACAGGACGCGGGTCACTCGGCCGTACCCGGGGACAGCGGGACGCACCGGTCGCTGTTCCAACTGCGTTGATACATCTGCTCGTCCAGCATGAGCAGGCGGCATCCCTCCTCCACGGGGATGTCGCCGGGCAGCCCCTCGTTCGTGGCGTATCCCTCCTCCGCCAGCTCCTCGAACGCCGAAGGGGGGCAGCAGGCCCGAGACCAGCGCCCGGCGACCAGCCGGGTTCGCCCCGACCTTGACCCCGGCACCAGGCGCTTTCACCTGGGGCAGGTCCCCAGGACACTGCCGTCCGCGAACGCCCTGTCCAGGGCGTCACGGGTGCGTCAGGAAAGGATCCGCACGAGTGCGGAGAGCGCCTGAGGCCACGCTGCGTCGGAGGGCACCCCGTATCCAACGACGAGGGCATCGGACAGGACGTTCAGGGACCGTTCATGGCGGTATCGAGACAAGCCAGCCACCTTGAGGCCCTGCTGGGTCGCCGACTGAAGGACCCGCTGCTCGGTCCCGGGCGTCAAAGCAAGCACGGTGTGCAGGCCAGCCGGTGTCCCGATGACGCGCACTTTTGGGGCGTGCTGGGCCAGGGCCGTCACGAGAGCGTCTCGTCGATCGCGGTAGCGCCGACGGGCAGCACGTACGTGACGGTCGTAGGCGCCGGAGGTGATGAATTCCGCCATCGTCAGCTGGCTGAGTACCTCGCACGAGTCGATCTGCCCCTTGGCCGCCGCGGCTTCCTCAGCGAGTGCGGGAGGCAGCGCCATCCAGGCCAGCCGCAGGCCGGGAGCAAGGGTCTTGCTGGCGCTACCCAGGTAGACCACGCAATCGGGGTCGAGTCCTTGGAGCGCCCCGACAGACTTGCGGCCGAACCGGAACTCACCGTCGTAGTCATCCTCCAGGACCAAGCCGCCGGTCCGTCTGGCCCAGTCCACGACGGCCGTCCGGCGATCGCGCTGCAGCGCCGTGCCTACGGGGAACTGGTGAGCCGGTGTGAGTAGGACCGCATCGGTGCCGACTGGCGGCACCGGGTCGGTCCCGTGGGTATCGAAGGGAAGCAGGAGGGTCTTCAGCCCTGCATCCGCCAGCAGCCCGCAGTGCTTGTCCAGGCCGTAGGACTCGACGGCGACGTTCCGCGCCCCCCGCCCGGCCAGGACTCCGCTCAGGATTTGCAGGCCGTGGGAGACGCCGGCGCAGATCAGTATGTGCTCCGGACTCACGTACACGCTCCGGGCTCGAGCGAGATGGTCCGCGAGTGCGGCCCGTAGTTCCGGCCGACCGCGGGGGTCGCCGTAGCCGAGCGCGTCGGCGGGGGCCGCTGCCAGGACGCGGCGTGTGGCCTTCAGCCACGCTGCACGAGGAAAAGCGGTGAGGTCGGGGGTACCTGGGATCAGGTCGTGGCAAAGGTTTCCGGACGGCTCGGTGGCCGAGCGCGCCAAGATCGGCCGAGTGTTCATCCTGTCTGCCACGAGCGTGCCCGAGCCTCTGCGCGCGGTAAGCCACCCTTCGGCGACGAGGTCGGTATAGGCGTCAGCCACGGTGTTGCGGGCAAGGCCGAGATCAGCGGCGAGCTGGCGAGAGGAGGGCAGCCGTGTCCCCGGGGCCAGGTGGCCGGTGCGGACCGCTTCGCGCACGGCTTCGGCCAGCGCACGGCGCACACCTCGTCCAGCTCGCATCAGATCATTCTCAAGGGCCTGCCGAAGCTGCGCTGCACTGATCCTGGTGCGGGCGCCGAGGTGTTCGACAGTGGCCGCATTGCTGACCGGAACATCAACCGGGCCGCCGGGCAGCATGCAGTCGATGGCCGTGGTGCGCTGATCGTCGTGGGTCAGATCGGTAGTCACGATGCGAACCTCAATGCTCGACGCGCTTGCTCTGATGGCGTTGACGGTTTCGTCGAGTTGGTCGGCGGTGCGGGCGAGAAGGATGACATCGACTCCGGCATGGGCAAGTCCGGTCGCGATCGCCGCGTCAATGCCGTGGCCAGAGCCGGTGATCAGTGCGGTCTCGCCAATAAGTCCAGCTGTCACGCATGAGGGTTCCTTACGTTGTTGGTGGGTTGATTCCGGTCACTCGTAGGATCGGGAAGCCCAGGGATGCCGGGTGTGGCTTGTGGGTTCCAGCCCTGTGGTGGCTTGAAAGGATTGGCTGCCCGGCGTCCCGCGACGACTCGACGGGCCTTCCCCCGTGAAGGTGGGCACGCGGTTATTGATCACACGGCGAGCGTGAGTTTAGCGGTGTGGTGTCGGTGTTCGTATTCGTTGGGGCTGAGGTGGCCGTTGGCGGAGTGCCGGCGGCGGGTGTTGTAGCGGGTCAGCCAGGCGAAGACCGTCCGGCGGCAGGTGCCGGCGTCACCGTAGTCGTGGGCGCCCTGGAGGGTCTCGCGTTTCAGGGAGGCGTGGAAGCTTTCGCAGGCCGCGTTGTCGGCGCTGGTGCCGACCGCGCCCATCGAGCGGGTGACCCCGAGCTGGTAGCAGAGGTCGGCGAAGGCCCGGGATCCGTATTGGGCCCCGTGGTCGGAGTGGAACACGGCGCCGTCCAGACGGCCGCGGGTCGCGGCTGCCATCCGCAGCGCGTCGGCGACCAGGCCGGTGCGCATGTGGTCGGCCATGGACCAGCCGACGACCTTGCGGCTGAAGCAGTCCAGCACGGTCGCGAGATAGAGGAACTCCCCGCCGGCGAGCGGGAGATACGTGATGTCGCCCATGTACTTCCGTCCCGGATCGGCGGCGGTGAAGTCCCGCTGGAAGAGGTCCGCAACCGGTGAGGCTGCCGGGTCCGGGACGGTGGTGCGCACGCGTCTGCGCAGGCGGATGCCGGTGATCGAGAACGTCCGCATGATCCGGGCGACCCGCTTTTCGTTGACCCGCCGTCCTTTCTCGCGGAGCTCGGCGGTCACTCGCGGGGAGCCGTAGGCGCCGCCGGACTCGCCGTGGATCTCGCGGATCTCCTCGGCCAGGATCCGGTCCTTGTGCTGCCGGGCGGCCCGGGCCTCGGCGCCGGCGAGCCACTTGTAGTAGCTGGACCGGTTCACGTCCAGGACGTGGCAGAGCCGCTTCACCTCGTAGGTGTCCCGGTGGTCGTCGACGAACTGGAAGCGGCTGATCACCAGTTCGTCTCTCCGGCGAAATACTTGGCCGCCTTGCGGAGGATGTCCCGCTCGGTCGCGAGCTTCCGCTCACTCGCCTCGAGCTCGGCCACCCGGGCCTCCAACTGCCGGATCCGCTCGTCCGGAGCGTCGGACGGCACCGCCGCCCCCGGTTGGACGGCCGGCTTTGCAGCCGTGGCGGTGACACCGCGGCGTTCGCGGTCCCGCAGCACCCACTCGCGCAGGGTCGCCCGGTTGATGCCCAGGTCGGCGGCGATGCTCTTGTAGGTCGCCCCGGGTGTGGACTCGTACAGGGCCACGGCATCGGCCTTGAACTCGTCCGAATAGTCCTTCATCGCCATCGGCGGTCTTCTCGCTTCCTCCGGATCAAGCAGATCCAGTATCAGCGTGTCCACCACTCAGGGGGAGGCCCCGACCACTCATTGGGATGCGCGCGACAAGATCGCTTGGTAAGGACACGCTGGCGAGGTCGTCTGCTGGGATCGGTACAGGAGCGACTTCGGAGGTGGCCGTGCCCGAACTGTGGGCCGGTACGGATGCGGGCAAGGCCGAGCATCACTGCGTGGTGATCGGTACGGACGGGAAGCGGAAGCTGGCGCGGCGGGTGGCCGACGACGAGACCGTGCTGCTCAAACTGATTGGCGACCTACTGGAGTTGAGCGAGGGCGAGCCGGTGAACTGGGCAATCGACCTCAATCCGGTGATGCCGCGCTGATGATCGCGCTGCTGACCGACAACGGGCAGGATGTGCTCTACATCCCCGGTCGCACCGTCCATCACGCCTCCGGCTCCTACCGGGGCGACGGCAAGACGGATGCCAAGGACGCGTTCGTCATCGCCGACCAGGCCCGCATGCGCCGCGACCTCCAGACGATGCACCGCGGTGACGACATCGCCGTCGACCTGCGCATCCTCACCTCGCGCCGCCTCGACCTGGCCGCGGACCGCACCAGGGCGATCAACCGGATGCGGACCCAGATGTTGGAGTACTTCCCCGCGCTGGAGCGCGCCTTCGACTACAAGACCTCGAAAGCGTCCCTGGTACATCTGACCGGCTACCAGACCCCGGCCGCCCTGCGCCGCATCGGCAAGAGCCGGCTGGCGGCCTGGCTGAAGAACCGCAAGGTCCGCAACTCCCAGCTGGTCGCGGCCAGCGCCATCGAGGCCGCCGAGGCCCAGTACACCGCCGTGGCCGGGGAAAAGCTGGCCGCCGCCGTGGTGGCCAGGCTGGCGAGGGAGGTGATGGCCCTCGATGAGGAGATCGCCGAGACCGATGCCCTGATCGAGGGCCGGTTTCGCGACCACCCGCACGCCGAGGTCATCCTGAGCATGCCCGGCCTCGGCCCCGTCCTGGGCACCGAGTTCATCGCCCACACCGGCGGCGACATGAGCGTCTTCGGCAGCTCCGACCGGCTCGCCGGCGTCGCCGGCCTGGCCCCCGTCCCCAAGGACTCCGGGCGGATCAGCGGCAACATGCACCGTCCACGACGGTACTGCCGACGCCTGCTGCGGGTCTTCTACATGTCCGCGATGGTCGCCGCCCGCTGCTGCCCCGTCTCGAAGGCGTTCTACGAGCGCAAGGTGGCCGAGGGCAAGGGCCACCGGCAGGCCGTCATCGCTCTCGCACGACGTCGCCTGAACGTCCTGTGGGCCCTCATACGCGACGGCCGCACCTTCGAGATCACTCCGCCGCCCAGCCCCGCCGTGCTCGACTGACACGCTCACAGTGAGTCACCAGTCGGGCTTGACAACTCCATTGGGAATCCTTTCAACGCGGAGTGTGGGACGGGCTCTCTCACACCCCGTGGCGCATGACGCGACTCCGATGAGGGAGAGGGGCTACCGGAGAGCCTCTGCACTGTCTGATGAGCGTCGATCCTTCGCGCCGTCTTACCAATAATTCCCTATCACCTTGGCGGCCTCCTCTCGACAGCAGGTCAGTAACCCCAACCACCCTGGTCAAACCGTTCCCTTGACCGGCCCAGGCTTACTGATCATTTCAGAATGAGTTTTTGAGAGGTGAGAGCAGGTCAATTCCCCCCGATCTCGCGAGGGTGAATACGTCTGTCCAGACGTCGATCGAGCACGACCTGGCAAAGCCGTCCGGCGTTCCGACGGGTCGTTCGCCCCAGACCGACTTGGCGCCTCGCCGGCTCACCATCCTCAGGTGCGCGGCCCGTCGGCGTCGTACCACGTTCACCGGCGCGGGCAGCGGTGGGAGGGCGACGCGGAACGGGCGAGATCGCGACGTGGTTGGTAAGACGGCCCCGCGGTTCGACGCTGACCCGATGGACGCCGACATCCATTCGTTGTGACTTCTTGCTCACGGGTGGTGTCGCGTGGTGCGTCATTTGGCCGGAGTGTGTCGGCCCGGCTCTGCCCGGTGTCGGCGCCCGGGGCAGACAGCCCCGGACTTCCAGAAACTCCGGGGTGGTTCAGAACAATAGAAAGGCACGGTTAGATGCAAGACGTGGCACCAGTGATCAACCTGGCGCGCGGGGGCAAATCGCCCCGGCTGGCATTCTCATCTGCGGTGGTCTCCCTGGTGGCCTCGTTTGCTGCGACGGCCGCTCCGATCCCCCTGTTCAACACCTACCGGGCCGAGGACGGGTTCACCAACGCCAGCATCTCACTGGCCGTCGTCACGTACTCCGTCGGCACTATCGCCACCCTGTTGGTGCTGGGACGACTGTCCAATCATCTGGGCCGGCGGCTCACCGCGATCGCCAGCCTCGGGCTGCTCCTGTTGGGCTGTCTGCTCCTGCTGAACGTGCACGACATCGGCACCCTGCTGGCCGGTCGGCTACTGATGGGCGTCGGTGCGGGGTTGGCCAGCAGCAGCCTCACCTCCTACATCGTCGACACCGCACCCGCCAGGCCGGAATGGTTGGCCTCCGTCGCGTCCAGCCAGGGACCCATGCTCGGCCTCACCCTCGGCGCCGTCACCTCCGGCGCCCTGGTCCAGTTCGCCCCCTGGCCACGCGATCTCATCTACCTGGTTTGCGCCGTTCTCCTCGTACTGGCAACCGCACTCATCGTCATCAGTCCGGAAACCGCGAAGTCGACGCCAGGCGCTTGGCGATCACTGATACCCCGGGTCCACGTAGCGGCCCGGGTCAGGCACCTCCTCCCTGTCGCGGCCGCGGTGTTCTTGGCCACCTGGGCCACCGGGGCCTTCTACCAGGCCTTCATGCCCGCACTGGTCGCAGATCAACTCCACACCCACAGTCCACTCCTCCTCGGACTGGTCTTCGCTGCCTACATGGCCCCCAGCGTTCTCGGCGCTCCCGTCGGCGGCCGCTTCACATCCATGGCGGCTCAACGCATCGGCATGACCATCTTCCTGGCCGGATGGATCGGCATCGTTGCAGCGATCGCCATCGGCACACTGGCGCTGTTCATCGCCGCAACCGTCGTCGCCGGAGCCGGTCAAGGCATTGCCATCAGTGCCGCCACCCGCGGCCTGCTGCACGGCAGCACACTCGCCGACCGGGCGCCGATCTTCAGCGCGATCTACCTCCTCTGCTACAGCGGCGCCGCCTTCCCCAGCCTCATCTCGGGCCAACTCTCGAACGCCTTCCCGCTACCGCAGATCGCCCTCGGATACGGCGGACTTGCCATCGTCGCCACCCTGTTCACCGTCCTTGCTGCACGCAACCCGTACACCGACACGTCGAGCACGGTGAGTAATCATGATGATTCTCACCGTCATCCAGGCCTCACCCGACCCTGAGCGGGTCGCCTCCCGAGCTCGCCGGCGCACGCCGATAGCGACAGCCGGATCACCGATGGTGATATACCCGTCGATCGTTGATCGGCGTGATCAGGAGGTAGCGGGCCAGTTTGACCAGGTCGCGCGGGAGCCGGTCAAGCTGGTGGGCGGCGGCCAGGCGGTCGACCAACAGGTAGCAGGCTGTCCGCTCGTCTCCCGCGGTCTGCGCTCTGTTGCATGCCCCTGCTGGTGGAGGCGGCCTGCTCTGCACGCAGATACTGTTATTGAAGGACAACGAGGTCATATCGCTCGAAGATGGGTAGTGAGCGGCGAATGGACGCCTCGGACGAAATTCTTCAGATGGCAACACCGTCGGCTCTTTTGACCCTGGCCGGAGTTATCCGCAACCTCAACGCGGCGATGGCAAGGACACTGGGCAGGACAGTGGAGCAGTGCGTGGGTCGTGGCTTCGGTGATCTGTTGCCCACAAGTCAGCTGAGCGCGGTCGAGAGTCTCGTTTCCCACGCTGCCACGACAAAGACAGTTGCGATGCGAGTGTTGGAGTTCCCCGGGCCAGGTTCAGCATCTGTCGTCTGCCTTGTCGAGGCGCGACGAGTGAATGATCCCGTAGGCGGCGAGGCGCTGGTGTGGGTGCACTCGTTGGACGCGACAAACGACCGGGGCGGCCTGTTGATCCCGTTCCGTCTGGCGGCCAAGGCCGCCAACCTCGGTCTGTGCATGTATTCACCCCAGGAGCGCAAGCTGGAGTGGCTGGGCGGCGCACCCGCCTTGGCGGCGCTGTTCCCGGAGGCCTCCATGTCGATGTCCGACGTGGTTCGGCGAGTCCATCCCGATGACCGCGGCGCTCTGCGGCGGCTCGTGCGTTCGACGGCCCCCCGGTCCCCCTGGATCAGGTTGAGGTTCCTTACCGAGCATGATGGCTGGCATTTTCTGGTCTGCCGGGCCCGTCGGATCATTCTGGGGTTTGGCGGCCCTGAGCGGGTCTTCGGAGTGATCCGCGACGAGACCAAGAGGCAAGCGCGCCGACGGCGAGCGTTGGTCGCGCTGAGTGCTGAGCGTCAGCGTGCCGACGAGATCGCGGCCTTCTCCTCCGCCGTGATGACAGCAGTCACGGAGCAGGAAGTACAGCAGGTCGTCCTGACCCGGCTCGCCGCTACCTTCGGTGGTACGGGCGCCGCGCTGGCGTTCATCACCAATGGCCGCCTACGCGTCTCCTCCGATGCCGGGATCCCGATACCGGTGGCCGCCCTGCACGGCCTGCCGCTGGACGCCCCCAGCCCGCTGCTCCATGTGATCCGCACTGGTGAGCCGCAGTTCATTCCCAACCAGGCGGACTACATCCGCCGCTGGCCGCACGGGGCCATGGTGCCGTACTTCGACCAGCTCGACTCCGGCTACGCCATCTCGATCACCTCCCTCAGCCCGGGTGGCGATCAGCCGCTCGGGGCCTGGTTGGTGACCTACGACAGTGAACACCGCTCCTCCCCGGATGAGCGGGCCCTCATGAGCACTCTTGCCGACCTTGCAGGCCAGGCACTAAAGCGCGTCAGGTTGCAAGAGGCACGAGTCGAGCTGGCCACGGCGCTCCAGCAGACCATGCTCCCCATGCTGCCCGAGCACCTCCCGGGCCTGGAGGCCGCCGCCTGCTACCAACCAAGCCGCGACGGGCTCGACATCGGCGGAGACTGGTACGACGCTTTCGTCCTGCCCGACGGCGCCATCGCCCTTGAGATCGGCGACGTCCAAGGGCACGACGTGGACGCCGCCGCGGCCATGGGACAGGTGCGCGCCTCCATGCGCGCGATCGCCGCCCACGAACCGGATCCCGCGACGGTGCTGACGCGCACCAACGAGCTGCTCGTCACGATGGGCGCGGCACGCTTCGCCAGCTGCACCATGCTGCGTATCGACCCAGACGATGGACGGGTCACCGGCGCGAGCGCCGGCCATGTGCCCTTGCTGTACGCACGCGACGACGGCAGCCACAGCATCCGTGAGATGCCGGGCGGCCCGGTGCTGGGCGTCCTGCCCCACGCCGACTATGCCGAAGAAACCTTCACACTGGACAAGGATGCCGCGCTGGTCATGGTCACCGACGGCGTGGTCGAAGGGCCAGCCCTGACACTGGACGCCGGACTGGAGCGAGCCGGAACGCTGGCCGCCCAAGCCATCCACGACGGGCTCAACGCCGAGGAGACCGCCGACCGCATCCTCGACGCCGCCGTCGCGGTAGACCACCTCGACGACGTGGCCCTGCTGATCATCCGACGCACATGACGGCGCCCGCGTCCTCACACATCCTCTCTTCAGAGCCACTGCAAGACCCCCTCTCACTCATTCGCCAAGCGGTGTGTTCTGGATGACTCGGCCAAGCCGGCCGCGGGAAGGGACCTCCAGCCCAGCCGTAACCACCCAGAGACCTAGGTTGGAAGGTCGCGTACGTGGACGACACCTGGCCTGCAGAGTCGCTGACCTGCGATGTCGTGCGGGGTTCCCCGTGACTTCCCCTTGTTCACCGGATGGCGTGTCGTTCCGTCGGTGCATCCAGTGGGCCGTTTCGGCTGCTCGGTCGAGTGGCCGGCATGGTCGCGGCTCGGCTGTCGCGTCGACTGGGCGCCGGGTTCCAGCTCTCCGGTCGTGGGCTCGTCGGGGTGGGGAGGCCCAGGACGATGGCTCCAGGTCGGATCGGCCGCGAGCCGGAGGCGCGGAAAAGGGACCTTGAGGTCCACTCTGAATCCTGCTAGCGTTCGCACCGGTAATCTGGTCAATGTGGCGGAACAGGCGAGCGACAAAAACGGCTCCCGGCTGACTGAGCGCGGGCGGGCGACTCGAGAGCGCATTTTGAGGGCCGCCGCCGACATGATGTACGTCAAGGGCGTGGGTCCCACCACCCTCGACGATGTCAGGGCGGCCAGCGGAACGAGTAAATCTCAGCTCTACCGCCACTACCCCGACAAGGATGCGTTGGTGCGGGACGTTGTCGCGTTGCAGGCCACGGAATTGCTCGAACGCCAGCACCAGCTACTGCGGCGGCTCAACTCCCTCCGCGGGCTGGAGCGCTGGCGGGACGTAGTAGTCGAACATAACGCGCTCCGAAACGGAGCGTACGGCTGCCCGCTCGGCTCCCTTGCAAGCGAGCTGGCCGATCAGGACGAAGAGGCGCGCAAAGCGATCGCGCGGCACTTCGGCACCTGGGAAGGGCTGCTCGAGGCCGGGCTCGCACGGATGAAGGACTCGGGAGTCCTCCGTGCCGACGCGGACACTGGAGAGCTCGCCACCGGCCTCATGGCCGCCCTTCAAGGCGGCTACCTCCTTGCCCAGACGGCCCGGAACGTCCAACCCATGAGGATCGCCCTCGACATGGCGATCGGCCACATCAAGACTTATGTCGCGCCTGCCGAGGACGGCGATCCGCCTGCAGAGGGCACGCGAGAGCACTGAAGCCGCCCGGGACGAGACGGCGCCGAGCAGGCCCAGTGCGGCACCACAGGCGGTTGCGCCGCGGTCTCCTACCGGCTGAGATTCACCGTCTCCCGTAGGCCAGAGGCGCGACGGCGGAAGGGCGTGTCCGTCCGCTTGCCTCACTGTCCGCATACGACCCCAGTTGCCAACGAAAAGCGGGCCGCCCCTGTGTAAAGGCAGGTCGCTTTCGGTCGAGCTCTCCGGACGGAACGCGCACGGGTCGCCCGCTCGCCGCTGCATGCCTTCCTCCATACCGGAGGTCACCGAGCGGTTCGCCGACCGCTACCGGTCGCGGTTGCGCGCGAGCACACCGCCGCCCGCGAGGACCCCGACGGCTCCGAGTCTGCCCCTGGGTCATGAGGAGTTACTCGACTGCGGCCAGGACGGCGCCGTCCGGTCATGCCGGCGCAGCGCCGTGGCCGCCCTGTAGAGCGAGGTGCCAGTAGGTCTGACAGCGAAAAAAAAGGGACCATTTGGTCCGGAAAACTGGACCTACCTGCGGTACGTTTGGGGGAAGCGGTCCCTCGCGGACGGCCAAGCAGTCAAGCCTCACAAGGATCCCCAAGGCGGTAGGCACCATGTATGCGGGCGTCCAGTTCTCAGTGCTCGGCCCGGTCCGGCTACACAGACAGAGGATCGAAGCCGGAGCCGGTCAGCCGAGGCAGTGCGCAGTGCTCGCTTCGCTGTTGCTCGGGGCAGGCAAGCCTGTAAGCCTCTCGAAACTGGTGGAGGACGTGTGGGGCGACGACGCCCCACCATCTGCCGCAGGCTCCGTGGGCACATACGCGTACAGGCTCAGGCAGGCACTGGGGGAGCGGAGCGACCGCTCCGTGAGCCTGGTCGACGGGGGCTGTCTCCTGCGCATCCAACCGGACGCTCTGGACCTGAACAGGTTCGACGGGGCGAGGGAGGCACACACCGCCGACGACCTGGCGTCCACGGCGAGCCTGCTGACCGAGGGCCGCGAGACGCGGAAAGGAGTCTCGCCGGGGTCCCGGGGCCGCTCGCGGGCCAGCAGCGCAGCCCCGGCCCGCTGTGTACCGCGAAGACGTCGAGGGCCTCTCCTCCCGCGAAATCGCAGAATCGACAGGAACCCCTGCGGGCACCGTGACGTCGCGCATCCACAGAGGGCACCAGCAGCTCCGTCAGCTGCTGCCGCAGTACACGCCCGGGCTGCGCACGGCGTGACCGCCTGCCACCGGCGTGGTGGGTCGCAAGCCTCCACGGTCAGCCTGCTCACCAACCAGCCGCAACAGTACGGAAAAGCGTGCCCCACGCCGCGCGTGAATCCCTCGTCGAAATACGCGGGAAACCCCTGCCGTGAACCGCAGGATGCGCGCACGGCGAAAGAAAAAACAGGGACTTCGCGTAGACGTCCTGTAGATGGTCTCTTGACGGGCTTGTCCGCACGAAATGACCTGGGGATTGAGATCCATGCACTCTGCGGATGTTAGAAAGACGTGCCGCTCGGCTCTGGATAGACATACCGGAACCAGCGGCAGCTCCCCGGCAGCAGGGCCCGACACGGGCCGACGGCAGCTCGACCCGGAGTCCGCCGCCTGGGTGGACGCGCTCGAGAGTGGCCGTGGGTCGCACTACGAGCAGGCCTGCACACAGCTGCACGAACTGCTGGTGCGGATCGCCATGAAAGAAGTGTTCCGCCGGGGTCCTCGTTATCGAATTACCGGGCCCGAGTTGAACGATCTCGCCCACCAGGCGGCTGCCGACGCACTGATGAGGATCACGCATAAAATCCGGGAATTTCGAGGCGACGCCAGGTTCACCACATGGGCGTTCCGATTCGTCGTACTTGAAGTGTCCAGCAAGCTGGGCCGCCATTTCTGGCGTGTTTCAAATCCCTTGTTCGACTTGGACGAATGGGCGCAAGTGCCCGACCGTTCCGGTACCGACCCCGTCAGCCACTGGCAGGCGCGAGAGCTGATTGAAGCCGCGCGCAACGCAGTCGAGACAGCACTGAGCGCCCACCAGCGACAGGTCTTCACCGCCGTCGTCAACGGGGTCCCCCTGGAAACGCTCGCCAGTGAGCTGGAGACGAACCGTAACGCGCTCTACAAGACGATGTTTGACGCCCGTAAGAAACTGCGAGCTCAGCTGATAGCCAGCGGACATCTCAGCGCTGCGGGCTGATTCAGCGGCGTCGACGTCGGCCCGGCAGCGCTGACCTGGGGGCTCGCACCGCCGCCGAATACGCCCTTCTTTCCCGTCCACGCCGGGAGGACGACTGCCAGGCCCCCTGCGCCGCCAGGAACTCACCTTCCCGACGGGCCGGAAGTAAGAAGTCGCCACCCGCGGGCGCTCACCTCCGGAAGTAAGAAGTCGCCACCCGCGGGCGCTCACCTCCGAAGTGGCCCGCAGGAGCCGCCCCGGACAAAGGTCGGCGGCGTTCGTCGAGCAGTTGCCGGCGTACTGGCGCCGCCGTTCGTGGCGGCCACGCGATAAACGCCGTCTTGGGCCTTGGCCGGTCGGTCGACCGGTCGAGGCACTCGGATCGATAAAGGAGTTGATCACCTTGGACGGACAGGAGCTGCAGAAGATCGCGGGCGACTGCACTGTGGAACTGCCCGGCGCCGACCTGGAGCATCGTTTCGGCCCCGACTGGGACCTCTACAAGGTGCGCGGCAAGGTCTTCATGCTCATGACCGACATGCCGGGGCGTCCCGTCGTGATCCTGAAAGCTAGTCCGGACGACGCCGTGGCCCTGCGTGAGCGGCAGGCGGACATTACCCCCGGCTATCACATGAACAAGAGGCACTGGATCACGGTGGAAGGCGGGGGCACCATCGACGAGAAGCTGGTGAAGGAACTCGTGATGGACTCCTACCGTCTCGTGGTCGGCGGGCTTCCCAAGTCCGAGCAGCCCGTGGATCCGCACACCTACGGCCGTCGCGTCTGACCTTCGTCATGCCCATCAGCAGCGAGAAGCTCCAGGACAGACCGCGCGGCACAGCGCTGGCGCTGCCCGGAGTCAGCCACCGGCGCCCGTTCACCTAGCACCTGGACGTCTGCACGGTGGCGGGCAAGGTCCTCCTGATCGTCACGGACGACCCAGCCGTACCCGTCGTCATCCTCGAGGTAAAACCGGTGTACGGGCGGCTGCTGCAGGACGAACACCCATCGATCACCGCGGGCCTGCCAATCAAGCCCTCGTTACCTGGTACTTGGCGGAGTAGTCACCCCGGGGTGGAGCGCCCTGGTCGCCACGTCCCCCGTAAGCCGATCACCCTTGCCATCGACGGAAGGGCCGCCCTGGACTGGTCTGCGGCCGTCGAGTTGCTTGGCTCGGCGTCGCAGGCGCGCGGGCTCGCCGCCTCGGCAACCGATCTCCGGGCCCGCCACGCCTCTGGCCGGCGATCCTCGAACGCACAGGGTCCGGGCTCGTCGACGACCGGACTCCAACCGGCTCGCGAAGTCCCCCCTGCGGCCGGCGTGTTCTTGGGCCGCGCAGGTATGCGCAGCTGGCCTCAGGAGGCAGCGACCGCCTGAGAAGTGTGTCGTGTAACTGCGAACATGTGCTCAGTGGCGAGCGAAGGAGGCGATGTGGTCCAGGGCCATGTCCAGCGCGACGGCCATAGGCTCGGAGTTGTGAGCGTTCTGTGCGAGCACGTAGCCACCCTGCAGAGCAGCCAGCAGACCAGTACCCAGGCGTTGTGGGTCCGCGTGCTCGGCAAGTACGCCCAGCACGCGGAGCCGGGTCAGCGTTTCGACGAGCATCCGCCGCCACGTATCCAATGATGCGTTGAGCGCTTGGCGGGACCGCTCATCGTTGTCGGACAGCTCGATCGACATCGCGCCCAGCGCGCACCCGTACGAGCCGTCCTGCAGCGAGTTGGCCTGGACGAGAGCGTCACGCCATCGGCGCAGACCGGTGAGGGTCTTCACGCCGCGCAGGCGCTGTTCCTCGCGGGCGAGGACGAACTTCGACTGCAGGTCGATCACGGCGTGGATCAGCGCGAGTTTGTCCTCGAAGTGGTTGTACAACTGCGACTTACTCGTGCCGCTCGCCAGCCGGACGTCATCGAGCGTAGTGGCGTTGACGCCCCTGACATAAAACAGCTTGGCCGCCGAATCAACGATCCGTGAACGGGTCTCCAGGCCGCGTGGCGTGCGGCGAGTACCGCTGGTTCCGGGCACGGTGCCTCCCTCGGGCATGTTACTCACTCGTGCTGCTCGGCCGCGGGCTGCATCACAACCGCGGTGGCCTCGATCTCCAAGACGGAGACCGGACCGGATCAGTTGTGGCACCAATACGAGCATATACGCCGGTCGGTGAGAGATGACGTCCTTGCGAACCTCCATGTAGGCGTCGATGTCGTCGCGGTCGGTGAGCCGGAATCGGACCTGGCCGATGTCGCTCAGTTCGGCGCCCCGCCCGCCACAGCGCCTCGCACAGGCTGTCCGAGGCTTGCCCGACCTCCTCGGCGAAGTCTGCCGGCAGTTCTGTCCAGCCGAGGATCGCGACCGCATCGGAGTAGTGCCGATGCGGCACGACACCCTGGCGTCGATGAGCGCTGTTGCGGCGGTCATGTCAACTAGAGCCTCCTCGTGGACGGATGTGAGACGAAGGCGCAGGCAGATCCGGGAGATCTTGCCTTCGGTACCGTCAGTCCTATCTAACATTGGACTAAATAGTCCACCAAACCCGACGATCGAGTTCAAGTCGAACCGACTTTAGGCGGTTTGCACTCGCCCGCCCAGACGGTCTGCGTTGCTCGCGACGTAGCCCTATCGGGCTTCTGAACTGCACACTTGCAGATCCGACGCGACATTGCCCCGCTTGTACGCGACAAGGCGGACGTGATCCGCCCGAGGAGGGGTTGCATTGAAGTTTCTGGTCTGTATAGTCCTTCATAGGTGGTGTCGGGGGTGGTGATGAGGTCTCCGGACTCGGCGCCGACGGAGTCACCCCCCGCAATGCACGGCACCAGGCGCAACCGACGCCACCGGCGAGGTTGCAGCCAACGCAGGTAGGGCCTGCGACGGAACTCCGAACCACTTCGAGCCCGACCCGGGCGCAACGACGACTACACACCCCGACCGGAGGTCGACTCGCCGTGTCACGACTGAACGTTCCCCCTCCAGAGGATGTGCCTACCGGCGCACAGCAGATACTCGACAACGTTGGTGCGCAGCTGGGCTTCGTTCCGAACATGTTCAAGACCCTCGCGTCGAACCCGACCGTTCTTGAGGTCGTCACGACTCTGCAAGGCACCCTGAGCCGGGTTCTCGACGCCAGGACGCGGCACAGCATCGCGCTGGCCGTGTCGCAAGCCAACGGCTGCAGTTACTGCGGGGCGATGCACACCCACGTCGCGACCAGATTCGGCGGTATGTCGGGCGACGACATCGAACTCGGCCGGGTCGGGAGCTCTGTCGATCCCCAACGCGCCGCGGCCGCCCACTTTGCGCAGCGAGTGGTCGAGAGCCGCGGGCGGGTCAGCGACGCCGAGCTCGCAGGTGTGCGGAGCGCCGGGTACACCGACCCGCAGATCCTGGCGATCGTCGCGGTGGCAGTGCAGTTCCTGCTCACCAACTTCATCAACAATGTCAACCAGACCGACCTCGACATCCCCGCTGTCGACTCGGTCGATACGACTGTGCCCCAGTGAACCCGCACCCGGATCCGCCGGGCCCGGCCCGGCACGGCACGCGAGAGCGTGATCGAGCATGGTCGAGTCCACGGACATCGTCCACGGATTCAGCGCGCGTCATCTCGTCTGCTGGGGCTGGGGCGGCTTTAGGAAGCTCCGCGCCGCCGCCGACAACTCCCCACCCACCGGTTGTTCTTTGGAATCCCTCGGCGCGGTCCAGGCACCCAGCCGGCACACCCCTCACTGAGTCAACGATCATTCAGGAAGGCTCGACATGCCGGGCTCCGAACTCTATGAGAAGTTCATGGCGCTGCACACCCGCGACGGTGGCGTCGTCATGCCGAACGCATGGGACGGCCTCTCGGCGCTGATGCTGGCCGATGCCGGCTTCGAGGCGATCGCGACGTCGTCCGCGGCGATCGCCGCCACCCTCGGCCGCCTCGACGGGCGTCACGAAGTCACCCGCGAAGAGCACCTTGAGCATGCGCGGCTGCTCGGCCGCCTCACCGGGCTGCCCGTCAACGGAGACTTCGAAGACGGCTATGGCGACATGCCTGAAGACGTCGCCGCGACCGTCGAGGCGGCCGTGGAGTCCGGCCTGGCCGGTATCGGGGTGGAGGACACCTCCGGCGATCCCGATCAACCGATCCGCGACTTCGACGAAGCAGTCAGTCGCGTACGTAGCGCCGTCGACGCTGCCAAGGGGCGCATCGTCGTCACCGGCCGCACCGACAACTTCCTCCAGGGACGGCCCGATCTTGACGACACCATTCGGCGTCTGACGGCCTTCGCTGAGGCAGGCGCGGATGTGGTCTACGCGCCGTTCCCACCCGACCGCGAAGCACTCGTCGCGATCGTCACCGCGGTCGCCCCAACACCGGTCAACGTTCTGGTGTCTCCGTCGGACAAGGTGCTGACCGTTGCTGAACTGCAGCAGGCCGGGGTCAAGCGCATCAGCCTGGGTCCGTTGCTCTACACCCACGCGATGGGCGCACTCGAACAGGCCACGAAGGCGCTCCGCGCGGGCGACCTCGCGTCGGCAACGACAGGTATGAGCTTCGCGCGCATCAACGAACTGCTTGCCCACGGCAAGAACCCAAACAGCAGGAATCACTAACTCTTCAACCAGTGATTGCAAGACAAAGGCAGGTTGCCATGAATCTCGACAAGCTCATGAACAAGCACCTCACCAGGTACTTCGACCCCAGCAAGACCATCCCGGAGGAGACACTTCAGCAACTGCTGGGGTTCCTGCGCTCGACACCGTCGTCGACGAACGTACAGCCCAACCACTTCTACGTCCTCGCCACCCCCGAAGGCAAGGAGCGGCTGGCGGCCAACCTCGGCGAACGATTCCAGGACAACAGCGAGAAGATCCTGAACGCCTCACACACCGTCATCCTCACCACCAGGGCGGATCTTCCCGACAGCCACCTCGATGCGGTCTTCAGCAAGGAGAGGGCCGACGGCCGGTTCGCCGACCAGGCAAAGCACGAGCTGTGGGAGTTCATGACCCGCGACTTCCTCAACCTGCGCAAGTACGGCTACAAGGACGTGAACCACTGGATGGAAAAGCAGACCTACCTGGCCATGGGTCTGACCATGATGGCGGCTGCCGAGCTCGGAGTCGAAGCCATGCCGCTCGAAGGGTTCGACCCGACGAGTGTCGACAAGGCGTTCAAGATCCGCGAAACCGGACACACCACGACAGTGCTGCTGGCCCTCGGTTACCCCGACCCCGCGAAGGTGTACACCAGCCCGACTTCGCGCTTCGAAACCGACCAGCTGTTCACCTTCGTCTGAACACCCGAGGCACCGGGAACAGCGTGGCCGAAGTCCGCAGGCCGCGGACATCCCTGGCCTCGATATCGGCCCACCCGCACCACCAGACCGGCGGCAGGCGCCGCCGGTCATCACGGACATCGCGATGCCGGTCGCAGGGCGCCGGGCGGCGCCCCAATCGTTGGGCTCCGGATGACCCAGCGCCGTCCGCGGACCTCCGGCTTCGGGTTCTCCGACCCGCACCGCGGGGTCGTTGAACGGCTCGGCACGGAACTGCTGGCGATAGGCGTCGACGAGATCCAGACCGTGCCAAGCCGGCACCCATCTCGGCGACGCCGATCGGGTCGGGCGGCGCCTCCCGCAGCGCCCCGACATCCACCGCGTACTGCACGTCGAGCGCCGCGGCCTCCGCAACGCGGAGCCGCGGACTGATGGCGACCCGCCGCCGGCAGCAACGCTGCTGTACCAGGCGCTGGAGATCTGGAACCTGTCGGTCGGACTGAGTGCGAAGACAAAGATCTACTGTGAAGGCATGCGGAATGTCCTGTTCGACACCGCCGCCGGATTTGAGTTTCCGGCCCGTACCTCCTGGTCGGCCGGACTGAACGAGAGGACAACGATCTACTGTGAAGGCATGCGGAGTATCCACGGCCGAGAAGGAAGTCGTCCTGCTGGAACTGCCCGAACCGTCATCTCCCAAGCCCGGTCAGATCCTGGTGGAGGTTGAGGCAGCCGGAGTAGGCCCCTGGGACGAACTGGAAATCGACGCCAGCTGGGACGTAGGGCTACGCCCCCCGGCTGCACTGGGAGTGGAGGGCGCAGGCAAGGTGCTGGCCGTGGGTGCGGGTGTCACCCGGTTTGCCGTAGGCGACCGGGTGCTCGCACACGAGGCCCCGCTGCCCGGGGGAAGCGGCTTCTGGGCCGAACGCGTTCTGATCAACGCGGAACACGCGGCGGCCTGCCCACCCGGGCTGGACGCCGTCCACGCGGCGGCACTGCCGGTCAACGGGCTCACCGCGGTGCAAGCCCTGGAGAAGCTGAACCTCAGCCGAGGACAGCGCCTCCTGATCACCAACGGAGGCGGGGGCACCGGAGCCCTGGCCATCCAACTTGCCGCGGTCAACGGCATCGAGGTGACCACCACCGCTTCTGCTACCGCCACAGAGCGCCTGACTGGCCTGGGAGCGACGGAGGTCGTCGACTACCACGACCCGGACTGGTCGACGAAGGTGCGCGGCGGGTTCGACGCTGCCCTCATCATCGCTGCAGGCACGGCGGACGCGACCCTGCCCTTGGTGCGGGACGGCGGCCAACTGTGCTCCCTGACCTCGGACGCGCCTCCGGAGGAACGCGGCATCACGAGCTGGGACCTCTACATCGAGCCCAACGGCGCGCAGCTCGTCCAGCTCGCGGAGCAGGCCGCGGCGGGAACCTTGAAACTCGCACCGGAGCCCCTGCCCCTGAGCGAGGGACCCGCTGCATTCACCCAGGTGGTTGCCGGACGGGCCGGCGGTAAGAAGATCGTACTCATTCTGGCATGACCAGACCGGGCACCGATCGATCCCGATGCCGGGCCACAATGCCCGCCAGGCGCGAGCGAGAAGTCGTCAGGCTGAGAATAGGAAGGTTCATCAAGGCTCAGCCGCCGGGAGAGGTTTTCAGCCCAGGGCGGGATAGCCGCCAGCGACGAGGTCGGCCATCAGGCTCGGGTGGGCAGGTTCCCAGCCGAACCGTTTCCGAGTCAGTGCACTCGATGACGCCATGTCGAGGGCGAACAAGCGGCCGATGACGCCGAAGTCATCAGCCGACGCCGACTCGACCGGCAGTGCGAGAGCCCCGCCGATAGCCTCCGCCAACGACCTCATTGTGTCGCCCGTGTCGGCTACGGCGTGCAGGACCGTGCCAGGCTCAGCATCCTCGAGTGCGATGCGGAACAGCCGGGCGGCGTCGAGCCGGTTGACCGCCGGCCAGCGCTGCGTGCCATCGCCGACGTACGCCGACACGCCCGTTTTCTGCGCGGCGGCGATGAGCACCGAGCAGAAGCCGTACTGCGACCCGCGCTGATGCACGGAGCGTGGCAGCCGAACCACAGAGGACCGGACACCCTGGGCGGCCAGCGCCAGCACCGCGTGGGAATTGCGGCCGCGTCCACCGACCGGACCGTTGGTCGTGTCGGGGTCCTCCTCGGTGGAAACTTGGCCAGGCACCATCGGCGTGAGGCCGGCATGCACGAACAGCTTGCCACTGCCCGAAAGTGCGGCCGCGAAGGTCTCCACGGCGCGCGCTTCCTCGTCGATGCACGGCTCCAAGTTGCTCCAGTCGTTCCCAAAGGCCAGGTTGATGACACCATCGGCCTGAGCGACGCCAGCGCGAAGGCTGTCAAGGTCGGCGAGGTCGCCGCGGAGCGGCATCCCGCCGGCAGCGGAGACGGCCGCAGCTGCAGCATCGGAACGGACAAGGCCGAGGACTTCGTGACCAGCAGCGATAAGTTCGGGAACGACAACTGAGCCGATGCTGCCGCTGGCTCCAGTGACGAATACGCGCATGGGAGGCTCCAGAT
This sequence comes from Streptomyces sp. NBC_01571, assembly GCF_026339875.1. NCBI lineage: Bacteria > Bacillati > Actinomycetota > Actinomycetes > Kitasatosporales > Streptomycetaceae > Streptomyces > Streptomyces sp. NBC_01571. The sequence goes on along the minus strand of NZ_JAPEPZ010000002.1, from coordinate 808,144 downwards.
GAATCCTGCGACGCTGCGTCGCACGACAAGATCCGGCGGTCCGGGCAACTCAGGCTCGCGACGCCCGCCGCTGAGACATCCCCGCCGAGGCGCCTGCAATCACCTCAGACCCACCGCACCCGCCATTCTACCAATCGCATACAAGTCGCGTACGCATGGTGATGCCGGTTGCGCACGCCTCGATCAGGCTCAATCCTTCACGGCGAGTCCCGTGTGCGAGGACCACTGGATCGCATTGCGGACAACGCATATCGGGCGCGGCATCGCTGCGCAGCTGCCATGGCAGAGTCGCCCTCATTGATGTGATGGCCCTCTCCCACTACATGATTTCGGGATGCAGGAGGATTTGTCACGGACACTCGCTTGGCGGGGGACGACCCGAAGTGCCGTGTGAAGATTCACTTAGCCGCTCGGCTCACTCGCCAGCCGACATCGTGACAGATCAGGTACGCTGCTGAATTTCTCGGGTGCAAGGCGGGCCACTCCGCATACAAAGCGCATTCCTCGTCTTGTCCGACCACGGGAGCGAGGTCTTGCACGGCCTCCTCTGCTCAGGAAAGATGAGAGGAGGGCCGTCCAGACGGGAGTCTGCGCCGCACCTCAGCACTGCGCTCAAGTTCATCACAAGACTCTGCACGTACACCACGCCCGCGCATGCTTACCAAGTGGGCAGGCGCCGCTCTTCTGAGCGTAGGTCCTGCGGGTGATATGCAGCCCGATAACTTCGGGAGCTACGGAGTGGGTTCAGGAAAAAAGTACCGTTCACAACGACTCGGCGTGCATTGCCGCGAAATGGAAATTCAGCCTTACCGAAAATAAACACGCAGAAAGGGGCAGAGAGATGAATGACATCCAGCCGCCCTCTGAGGATCTGGCGGTCCTTGAACAGCTGAACAATGACTACGTCCAGTCTGATCAGTTCAACGATGTCAAGCGCTTCAGCGAGTTTCTCGCCGAAGACTTTATCTCTCAGACTCCGGGCGTCACGCGCAACCGTGCCGAATTCTTGGAGTACATCGCTAAGCCGCGTCCCTTCCAGGATCTTGCCGTACATGACGTCAAGGTCCGAATCCTCAGTGACGTTGTGCTGATCCACGGCCGCGCCACGTACAACGTGCTCGCTGATGGATCTGAGCAAGAAGCCCTGTACACGGACACGTACCAGAAGCGTGGGGGTACCTGGGTCTGCGTCTCAGCGTGTGCGATCGCGCCGGGCACCTGATCCGCCCGTACGAGTCCACCTGTTTGGACGACCACGACACGCTCCGCCTTCCGTTCCGACCACCACAGTTCCTTGTCGTAGGAGAGGAACCGGTCTGTCTCAGCCACCTCCACCACGGCGGCGAAGGTCAGGAAGCAGGCCGCCCGGGTGCACACGGCCGAGGTTCGGCATGAACGAGGAGTCACCCGCGGCGCGCCCTCGTCCTGGCTGCACCCGTGCTCGTGCTCACCCCGGCCCTCACCTGCGGCATCAGCGTGCCGAGTTCACGTTTCGGCGCTCGAGCCTCTAATCAGCGGTCTGTCGATGCCCTCGATCCCGGTGACGCCACTTTTTCGATCATCGTCGACGAGGGGACGAAGTCATGCCGGGCCGAAGGCCGGGAGCCTCATCGCGAGGCCACGAAGAAGGTGACGGGGGCAGTCCTGGCCGGGTGAGGCAATCGGCCGGTCCCGCGGCGGACTGACCACGAAGATCCACCTCGCCTGTGACGGCCAGGGACGGCCGCTGGCCTTCACCCTCACCGCCGTCAACGTCAACGACTGCACCCAGTCGAACAGGTCATGGCCCGCATCCGCATCGAGCGGTGCGGACAGGGACGCCCCAGAACCCGTCCCGCACGCGTCGCGGCCGACAAGGGCTACTCGTCCACGAAGATCCGCTCCTACCTGCGGCGACGCGGCATCAAAGCAGCGATCCCGGAACGGACGGACCAGATCAACGGCCGTATCCGGCGAGGCGAGAGCCGCTGCCGGCTCGACCGGGCCGCCTACCGCCGCCGCAATGTCGTCGAACGCTGCTTCAACAAGCTCAAGCACAACAAAGCCCTGGCCACCCGCTACGACAAGCGCCGGCACTACCAAGCCCTCGTCACCCTCGCTGCTTACGACTCTGGTTGACCTGACATTGCGGACACGGCCTAGCCAGGGACAACTTGTCCGGGGTTAGAACTGCCCTTCATCCGGTCTCCGGTTCGCGTCAAGATTGTCCTGTCGAACAGAGGAGGTCGGACGATGGACCGGGCGTTGCTGGCGGATTTTCTCCGAGCGCGTCGTGAGGCGCTGCAGCCGGAGGATGTCGGGCTTCCCCGCGGGCAGCGGCGCCGCACCGGCGGGCTGCGGCGCGAGGAGGTGGCGGTGCTGGCCGGGATGTCGGCCGACTACTACAGCCGAATCGAGCAGCAGCGGGGTCCGGCGCCGTCGGAGCGGATGCTCGTCGCACTCGCCCGGGCGCTGCGCCTCAACCAGAGCGAGCAAGACCACCTCTTCATCCTGGGCGGGAACCCGGCGCCGCGGCGGATCCCGCGGGACGATTACATCGGTCCCACGATGACGCGAATCGTCGCCGGTCTCTCGGACGTGCCCGCCATCGTGCTGTCACGTCTCGGCGAGGCGTTGCTGCAGACGCCCCCGGCGGTCGCCCTGCTCGGTGACTACACCCAGTACTCGGGTATGTCCCGTTACCTGGTCTACCGTTGGTTTACCGGTGATCCGCGGGTTCGTGGCCTGTACCCCGTCGAGGACCATCCGATACGGGGCAGGGTCTTTGCCGCGGAGATCCGGGACGCGTACACGGCGGATCCCACAGGAAGGGCCGGCGAGATCGTCGCGGCGCTGCTGGAGGCCAGTTCCGAGTTCGCGAACATCTGGCGATTGCACGAGGTGGGAGTGACCCATCATCACGACCTCAAGCGCTACCTGCACCCCGAGTTGGGGGAGCTGGAGCTGTACGCCGAGATGCTGTTGGATCCGGAGCAGTGTCAGACGCTGCTGGTGTTCACCGCCGTGCCCGGCTCCCCGAGCCACGGCAAGCTTCAGCTCCTGACCGCCGTCTAGCGGCTGTCGTCCCTCACACACCTGAAGGCACTGCCTCGAAGCCGAGGTGTGCCCGGGTCGCGCGATGCTTCAGATTCGAAGCATCTTCCCTGCCATGAAAGGTGGTATTTGTCATGAAAGCAGTGCGTTTCCATGAGTACGGCACTCCGGACGTCTTGCGTTACGAGGACGTGGAACAGCCGGTCCCCGCGGCCGGGGAGGTGCGGATCCGGGTGGCGGCGACGTCGTTCAACCCGGTCGACGGCAACATCCGCGCGGGCTTCATGCAGGGCCCCATCCCGGTGACGCTGCCGCACACCCCCGGCATCGACGTCGCGGGCACGGTCGACGCGCTGGGCGAGGGCGCGGACAGGGTCAGGGCGGGTGACCAAGTCGTCGGCTTCCTGCCGATGACCGGTGCCGGCGCGGCGGCGGAGTACGTGCTCGCACCGGCCGGCCTGCTGACGTCAGCGCCCGCGAGCATCCCGCTGGCCGATGCGGGCGGGCTGCCGCTGGTCGGGCTCACCGCCTGGCAGGCCCTCTTCGACCACGCCAAGCTCACTGCTGGCCAGCGGGTGCTGATCAACGGTGCGGGCGGCGCGGTCGGCGGCTACGCCGTCCAGTTGGCCAAGCACGCCGGCGCACACGTGATCGCCACGGCCGGGCCGCGCAGCAGCGAACGCGTCAGGACGGCAGGTGCCGACGAGGTGTTCGGTCACGGGGTCCCCGAGCTGTCCGCGCTGGTCGACGTCGTGCTCAACCTCGCACCGGTCGATCCGATTCAATTGGCCGCGCTGACCTCCGTGGTCCGCGACGGCGGCATCGTGGTGAACACCACGGTGTGGATGCCCGCGCCTTCCGACGAGGAACGCGGCGTGCGCGGCGTCAACCTCTTCGTCAACAGCGACGCCGCGCAGCTCGCGAGGCTGGTGACGCTGGTCGACTCCGGAGCGCTGCACGTCGACATCGCTCGACGGGTGCCGCTGGCCGAGCTGCCGGCGCTGCACATGGAGGCCGCAGAAGGCGCGCTCTCCGGCAAGGTCCTCGTCCTTCCCACCGCCGCTTCTCTCACCTAGGCGACCTTCTTCGGCACGGCGATCGCGTCGCGTCTCCCTACAAGCGGTCGAGCCATCGCGGGGAGTTGCGCTCTGCCGGACCTGGCAGAGCGCAGCCCCAGCAATTCATGCCAGCCAAATCTTGCTAGGGCCACACCGCTCCTACGTCGCACACCAGCTCAGACCCATGCGTCAAAAAGATGGACAGCCATGTCACTCGGTTTCGACCCCGAGTCCGCGCAGGATTGCGCCCCCTGGCCGAGACCAGGGCCCACACCACACCCCCGGCGGTCGGCGACGCGCCCGCACGCCGGGCTATGAGGGAGTCGATCACCGGTGCCGCCTCGGCGGCCCAGCCGAACCCGACCGACGTCACGACCGCCGAGCACCACGCAACCGCCGACGACGGCACGCAGATCACCATGCGCTGGTACGCCAAGACCGGCGCCGCAGCAGGGTCGGCGGTGCTGTTCTTCCACGGCGGTGGCTACATCTTCGTCCACATCGACCTGTTCGACGGACCGGAATCGCGCTATCTCCGCCAGTGGCGTGCCGATGCTGTCGGTCGAATGCCGCCGGGCCCCGAGCATCCGTTCCCGACGCCGGTCGAGGCCGCCTACGCCGCCCTGTGCTGGCTGCACGAACATGCCGGCGAACTAGGAGTCGACCGGGACCGGATCGCAGTGATGGGCGACAGCGCCGGGGGCGGACTTGCCACGGCTCTGCCGATTTTCACCCGGGAGCGCGGCAGTCCGGCAATCGCTCGGCAGATCCTGCTCATGCCGATGCTCGACGACCGCACCAACAAGCCCGACCCGCACATCGAGCCGTACCTGCTGTGGTCCTGCGACGACAGCCGCACCGCGTGGCCGGCGTTGGGGGACGTCGCCCGCTGCCGTGGACCCGCCTTGAACACCCGAGCGTTCGGAAGATCTGGGCCGACCAGGGCTTCGCCGGCGGTCTGGCCGACTGGTCCGCTCAGATCCTTGGGCGCGAACTGGAGATCGTGCGCAAGGAACCGGATCAGCGTGGCTTTCAGGTCCAACCGAAACGGTGGGCGGTAGAACGGACGCTGTCGTGGCTGTCCGCCCATCGGCTCTGGCGCGGGACTACGAGACCAACCCTGCTCGCTCGGAGACCATGATCCGCTGGGCGATGATCGGCATCATGCTTCGGCGACTCTCCCGCAAGGGAACGGCTGTCCGCCCAGGCGCCCGACCACTCACGCGGAGCTCTGCAATGACCGGACTGTCCGCTGTTGGCGGACCTCTTGCTCCTCCTCATCACCAAGGAGCATGGTCTCCAGCGCGAGCAGGTCCAACCGACTGAGCCAGTTGGCTGACCGGGATCGAGGGGGCTCGGTCTGGACGGTTCCAAGGGCCGGGACTGCATCGATTCCTGTCAGCGATTGCCTGGCCGCCGGGGAGGCAGCCCAGTCGATCCATGCCGACGGTCAAAGGCCCTTCAGGACACGGTCAAGTGCGGACCGGCCCGCGGGCCCCCAGTTCGGCTTGCCGCCGGGCAGGCCGCGGTCCCCGTTCTGGCCCATCGACATCAGGAACAGGCTCTTCATCGTGGCCAGTCCGCGCGCCCGTCGCACCGCTGCCACATCCGCCTGTGCGTAGCTGTTGAAAAACCGTGAGGCGCCGCCCGTGGGGAGTAGCAGCCAGGCGGCCGCGAGATCCCACGCCGGATCGCCGGCGAAGAGTGCGCCGAAGTCGACGACACCCGCCAATGTCCCGTCCGCGACGACGACGTTCGCGGGATGCAGGTCGCCGTGTACCCACACCGGTGGGCCCTCCCATCCAGGGGCCGTCACCGCTTCGCCCCAGACTTCACGGATCTCGTCGGCGAGCTCGGTCGGAGCAACGGCCTGGAAGAAGTGCTCGAAGCCGTCCGTGCAGTCATTGGGGTGAGCGCCGAAGTCCGAAGCGGTCGGTGCGTCGGCGGGCGCCTCCACGTGCAGCGCCCTGAGAAAGCCCGACAGTGTCTCGGCCGCGTGGTCGCCGCGAGTGATCGAGCCGTGGTCCAGCGGCGTGCCCTCGACCCATGTCATGACGGTCCAGATCTTGGGGAAGCGGTCCGACGGTGCACCGTCCCGTAGGGGGACGGGAATTGGCAGCGGCAGGCGCGCGGCCAGAGTCGGCAGCCACCGGCGCTCCTTGAGTTGCAGATCGGGGCTCGTGTCCATCCGCTGCATCCGGACGGCCAACTCGTCACCGAGGCGCCACATTTGGTTGCCCCAGCCGCCCGCCACTTCGCGGATGGGCAACTCGGCCAGGTCCGGATGCTGTTCCCGAAGCAGGTCGCGGACCAGATCCTCGCTGATCTCAATCTCGGATTCGATCATGCCGAGTCACCGTACTTGAGGTAGGTGGAGGCCACCTTGCACATCGGGAGATCCAGCTCCCCAGCTGGATCTCCCGAGCTCTCTGAAGAACCCGCAGGCAAGCGCTGCAGGCCGTGCCCGCCCGCCAACTGTCGGGCTCATCCGCCAGCTGGAGCGCAACGCGCGTACGAGCGGGCGGGACCTACCGTCTCCTGCGCCGTCCGTGCACCCGGCTCCGCGGGGCTTGCTTGGGCAGCACCACGAACTTTTTCCTGAAGTCCGCGTTCGCGTTGTCTGCGAAGAAGGTGCCCGGGCAGGCAGTCAGCGACCCGCTGCACCGGACGGTGAGCGCTGCCCACATCCACGAGAACCGTGCGGCGGCGGTCAAACAGTGCAAGCGCGCCTGGGGGGACAACTACACCAACGGCGGCACGAAGGAGTGCGACGAGTACCCCTTCGCGAGCACCTACGACGGCGCCGCGGAAAACTACTACGACCTAGAAGCGATCAAGTTCAACTTCTCCGCGAAGCCGATCGCGAAGGGTGACAACCAGGCAGGTGGACTCATCCTGAAGAGCTTCTACGGCAAAGAGCGCATCATCGACGGACTCAACGACGGCTTCATCGTGAGGATCATCGTCTGAGTCGGGCCCACCAGGACGGCAGCGGGCCGGTGCCACCGGCCCGCTGCCGGCGGGGTCCATTCACGGCTGGGCGGGCCAGAACTGCACCAGGTAGCGTTCGACACCCAGCCCGGTGCCCTCGCCCTCCGACAGAGCCGCTGCGGCGGCCCGGCCGACGCAGCTGACACGCACCCGCCACGAGCCGCCGGAGTCCGCCAGCGTGATGAGGTCGTCGCCGCGGCCTGTGTGCATGGACCACACGGCGACCTCACCGCTGGTGGACTCGAAATCCGCCTCGGCCTGCTCGTCCCAGTCAGCCAGGTCCTGCTCGGGCGGGGGGCCGTCCCATGCTTCGACGCTGACTGCGGCGGTGTGCGTGTGGCCAGCGCTGGTGATGTCCAGCCGCCCAGGATGGGCGCCGAGAAAGACGTCGAAGTCGAAGTCGTCCGGGAAGGGAGCAGGCAGGTCTGCGTCGTCGCTCTCCTGGAGCCCGAAAGCGTGGTACCCCACGTAGGCATCCACGTGCTGCCGACGGACAAGCTCTGCCACGGGCATCCCCCCAACTCGCCCAACAGGTTACCGAAGTGACCCTAGCTCTCAGTCGCTCGAGCCGGCGCCGCTCCTCCTTCAAGCACGCCCATGGCGCGAACCTCATCTGCTACCGGGTCCATTCGCAAGCCACTGGGCTTCAGCCTGTGATGTAGCCCGATGCAGAGCTTCCCCTGTACGGAAGTGACTCGCGTGCCGCATCAAGGCCCGGCCGGCAGCAGGCGACCGCCTCCACACCTGGAACAGGACACCGAACGAACCCGTTCCTGACTCCCGCGGTTCCTCGTCAGCCGAGTCCGTGGAACGGGCGTACGTCAAGAAGGTCCCCGGACAACTGGACACCGCAGGACGCTGACCGTCCACCGCTCGAAACGACATCCTGTGAGAGCGACACGGCAGCGGGCCTTGGCCACGCGCCGCGTGGCCAAGGCCCGTCCAGGTCTCTGCAGCGGCTTGATAAATAGAACGTGTCATCAAATACCAGTCGACAGTTCGCTTTCTGCCCACATTTTTCTGTTACGTGCCAAAGGCGGCAATGCCTCGAAGCGGATGGGCGCCGCAATCAAGGCACTCAGAGGCTGGAAACCGCTTCCATCGAGATGGCTGACGGATGGGTGCAATCGCCTGCGAGCTGGACGGCACCGCGCAGACGGCTGGTTGAACGTTGCAAGTGACCGTCACGGAAATGTCCGCATACAGCAACATGAAACGGCGCAACTCCCATCGAGCCGGACGGGCGGCCAGGCTGTGGGTTCTCGGCACCAGCGGGGATCCGCACACCGCCCGCTCCAGCCGTCCCGCACTGGTCGGCTGGTTGGGCTTGCACCTCAGGGGAGTGCTCATGTCTTCTCGTTCGATCCGCCGTATCGCCGCCGCCACGCTCGCCGCCGGCGCCGCCCTCGGCGCGGCCGCCCTGCCGGCCTCCGCCCAGTCCAGTCCCGTCCAGGCCGCCGCGTACCGCTCGGGCGTGGTCATCAGCGATGTGCAGGCCGACTCCCCGGGCTTCGACGACCGCGGCAACCGCTCCCTGAACCGGGAGTGGATCGACGTCACCAACACCTTCCGCCGCAGCGTGAACCTCGACGGCTGGACCCTGTCGGACAGGGACGGCCACACCTACACCTTCCACCACTACCGCCTCGACGGCCGCTCCACCGTCCGCGTCCACACCGGAATCGGCCGCGACACCTACCGCGACGTCTACCAGGACCGCCGCACCTCCGTGTGGGACAGGCGCTCGGACACTGCCACCCTCCGCAACGACCACGGCCGCTTCATCGACGATGCCTCCTGGGGCGGCCGCCACCACCGCGGTCACGACGGTGACCACCACGGCCGCCGCCTCTGAACCCCAACCCACCGGTGACCGTGCAGCCGGTCACCACCCCGAGCACTGTCCGGCGGCGCCCGGCGGCCCACCTGGCCACCGCGCGCCGCCGGGGCGTTGGGACGTCTCTGATCCCTCGCCCTCCTGATCGGCGCCGTCACGCACGTTGTGCCTGATTCAGTTCTGTCCTCTGACAGTGAAGTTAGCCCGTAGGTGGGCGCTGACCTGCGGCGACTATGTTGAATGACAGGGCCTGGAACAGATCTCCAGCCTGGGCCTTCTCTTTCGGATCACGCTCATGGGCGTGCGATAGGTTGCCCGCCATGACTGAGTTAGGATCCGTCGCTTGGCCACCTGCCCCGATAAGTACCGAACGGCTCGTGCTCCGCGAGTCCGATGCCCGGGACCGTGCGGCGTACATCGAACTGTTCGCCTCGCCGGAGGCGCGCACCTACCTCGGTGGCCCTCGACCCCGCGACGAGCTCGAACGCGCGGTGCCTGAACTGCCCGCTCGGCGCCCTGGCCTTTTCGTAGTCGATCTCGACGGAGCGATGATCGGCACGATCACACTCGACCGGCGCGACGCGGAGCGTCCGGGGCACGTCCGTCCCGATGCCGGGGAGGCCGAGCTCGGCTATATGTTCTTGCCGGAGGCGTGGGGATGCGGGTATGCCGCCGAGGCGTGTGCGGCGGCGCTCGGCTGGTTCGCCGACGCGCTTCCCGGCGAGCTGGTGGTGCTCTGCACCCAGACTGCCAACGACCGTTCGATGCGCCTCGCCGCGAAGCTAGGGTTCGCCGAGGTGCAACGGTTCGAGGAGTGGGGCGCCGAGCAGTGGATGGGCGTGTGGACTCCGGTCACGCCGTCCGGTTGAGCGGCGAATGGCTGCTCCGGCACCCTGCAGACCAGCGCCGACGGCGGCCGAGACCTCGTAGTCGTCCACGAGGTTCAGCCAAATCTGTTTGGGCCCGAGGCTCTCGTCCACCATGGTTCGGATGTCCTTGATGAGGTCGCTGTCGAGGCCCGAATGGCCCCGTTCGACTCCTCGGGGAGGCGGTTGAATCGTGTCCAAGGCGAGGCGGACGAGCCGTCGGGGGACTTCGTGCCGCAGAGCGAGCTCCTGGATGGTGTGACCTCTGCGAGCGTCGATATAGATGAGCAAGGGCAGATGCGGTTGGCCGGGGAACAGTTCCGTTCGAGCTGTGCGTGGATTGGGCTTCATGTGGCCGCGCGGGGAGCTGGCGTCAGCGAGTGCCCGGTCGGGCGCAGCTTGTCACTTCCGCAGCCGGTAAGCGCCAGGGCTCCGGGAGCGGTAGCTGCCAGGCCGCGCCGCGGAGGAGGGAACGCGCGCGCGATGATGGAGGCGCGGCTGGGTGTCATACGCACAGTCTCCGGCGGGCCTCCTGCGCCCCGCATGAGCACGCGGACTCATACATGTCGGGGTCACATAATTCCCCACCAGCGGCGTCAACTTCCCCGCCCACACGTTCGAACGAGGCGGGTTTCTCCTGCGCCTGGCGATCCGCATGTGGTTTGCTCCGGTCTGCTCAGCTGATAAAAGCTGGCTCGCGTCCGTCTCATGCGTGAAGATTCTCGGTGTGGCAGACACGGAACCTACCGAAGAAGAGACGCCGGACGGACTGCTGGGCTGGTGCCTGGTGGCCAACGTGGCGCAGGAAACCGTGCGCGGCGAGAGTGGTCTCGACATCCAGCGCGGCACGAAGCACTTCCCCGTAGGCGCCCTGCTGTGGATCCCGCCCGTGCGTTGGGACCCTGGCTGGGGTCGCTGGCATGCGGTCGGGCGGCACAGAGGCAACGGCCGCCGGTACGTCAACATGGTCGTGCGCGCGGACGACTTGGAGAACTTCCGGGTCAAGGGTGTCTACAGCGAGGGTCTCGTCCGCAGCCTCAACGGCTACGACCACGACCCGGCCGCTCCGCGCACCCTGCAGAACCCGTGGACTCGCGAGCGGGCCCAGAGCTGGGCGGACGGCCGGAACGACCTCCGGGAGGGCATCGTCATCGACGGCCAGCGTCACCCGCGGATCTCCGTTCCCAACCCTCCGCCGGCAGAGCTCGTGGTCGGCGGCGAAATCCTGCACCTCGCCCAGTACGGGACCAGGGGACCCCACTACAGTCGCATGCCCCCTCCCGTGGAATGGGTCCCCGAGACCTGAGACGTGGCGTTCGAACGTGTGCGGGGAAGTTGACGCCGCTGGTGGGGAGTCGCGTGACCGTCGACAATACACATGGGCGTCCACGTTCAGCAGCCGACAGCCTGCCCTGCCGCAAAACACAAAGGCACTCACGGACGCGTCGGCGCGGGTGCCTACGCGCCGTCGTCACCAAGGCCAACGTCGCCTGACACCGCATGAAGGCAGAGAAGATGACCACACGGACCGACCCCGTCGACCATGAACTGATCCAGGCCGCAACGCATATCGCGGCCACTCGCTGCCGGGGTGACAACCACACCATGGCGGCTGCGGCCCGCGCCCGGGACGGCCGGATCGTCACCGCGATGAACGCCTACCACTTCACTGGAGGCCCCTGCGCTGAGGTGGTCGTCATCGGTACGGCGGCCGCCCAGGGCGCCTACGACCTGGACACCATCGTCGCCGTGGGTGACCGCGGCCGCGGGGTGGTGCCCCCATGCGGCCGCTGCCGGCAGGTCCTTCTTGACTACTTTCCAGCCCTCAAGGTCATCATCGGCGCAAGCGACAACCTCCGAACCGTCTCCATCACCGACCTGCTGCCCGAAAGCTACATCTGGGCAGACCACCAGCTCGACGCCGAGCAAAACGCACCGATCAGCACGAACTGACACCCCAGGCGGCAACACGGAAAAGATTGCCTGATGCGGCACTTGATGCTGTCGTGGGCGTCGGCAGCCATGGATCGAAGGTCTCCCGCATAAGGACTCCTACGTGTAAGGGCGTGCAGATCTTTAACTCGTAGCTTTCCGCTCGGTGGTTCGTTGGTCGGGCATGAGTGGGTTGGATGGGCAACGGGCGGTTCTGGCAGCCAAGTTCGAGGCGATTCTGCCGCACCTCGACGAGCGGCAGCGTCGCCTGCTGATAGGGGCGGAGGCCCAGTCCCTGGGCCACGGCGGGATCAGAGCAGTCGCCCGTGCCGCCGGTGTCCGTGAGGCCACTGTGTCTGTCGGAGTGCGGGAACTCGCCTCCGGAGAGGCCCCGTTGGGACGCATCCGCCGGCCTGGCGCTGGCCGCAAGCGCGTCGTCGACCGGAACCCGGCCGTTCGGGAGGCACTCCTCGTACTGGTCGAGCCGGATGTTCGCGGAGATCCCATGTCGCCGCTGCGCTGGACCACCAAATCCACCCGCAAGCTCGCCGAGCAGCTGACCCGGCAGGGCCACCGGATCTCCGCGGACACGGTGGGCGACCTCCTGCGCGAGGAGGGCTTCAGCCTGCAGAGCAATGCCAAGACGCTGGAAGGCAAGCAGCACCCCGACCGGGACGCACAATTCCACTACCTCAACGAGCAGGCCCGCGACCACCAGGACGGCGGGGCCCCGGTGATCAGTGTGGACACGAAGAAGAAGGAACTGATCGGCCCGTTCAAGAACAGTGGCCGTGAATGGGAGCCGAGAGGCGAGCCGGTACGGGTCGACACCCACGACTTCCCCGACCGCGAGCTGGGCAGAGCAGTGCCTTACGGCATCTACGACGTCGCCGCGAACGCCGGCTGGGTCAACGTGGGCACCGACCACGACACCGCCGCGTTCGCCGTCGAGTCGATCCGACGCTGGTGGAACGGCGCCGGACGGGCCTCTTACCCGACAGCCGGCCGACTACTGATCACCGCCGATGCCGGCGGCTCCAACGGGTATCGCACCCGCACCTGGAAAACCGAACTGGCCCGGTTCGCCGCCGAGACCGGCCTGGCCATCACTGTCTGCCACCTGCCTCCCGGCACTCAATGCCGTTGCTTGAGGTTGTCGAGTAGTTCGTGACATTGGGGCAGCGCGGTCGTTGGGCCGGGCATGCATCCTTGGGTGGGGTTGTCTGATCACGTGCGGCTGGGTGTGGTGACTCGGTGGGTGACGCCGGAGCTGGTCACCGAGGTGCTGGAGGGCTGCGGGGTCCGGGACAAGAAGCCCGGTGCGCTGCCTGCGGGGTTCATGGTCTACTTCACCCTGGCCCTGGCGCTGTTCCAGCAGGACTCCTATGACGATGTCGCCGAGCAACTGGTAGGCGGTATCCCGGAGTTGAGTGCCAGCATCCCGAACAAGTCGTCGTTCACGCGGGCGCGCGGACGTCTGGGGCCACAGGTTTTGGAGTCCCTGTTCCGCGAGCTGGCCGGCCCCTTGGCGTCGGTCGGTCCGGAGGGCTCCTTCTACCGCGGGATGCGGCTGGCAGCAGTCGACGGGTTCGTGCTGGACGCGCCGGACACGAAGGCGAACCGGGCCGCGTTCGGCGCGCCGACCAAAAACGGCTGGCCGGCGGGATTCCCTCAGGTGAGGGTGGTGACGCTGACCGAGTGCGGCACGCACGCGCAGATCGACGCGGCGGTGGGCGGCTTCAGCGGCGGTGAACCGGAGCTGGCGATCAAGACGGCCGACTCGGCCGCCGGGATGCTGGTCATCATGGACCGCGGCTTTCCCGGGGTGGCGCTGTGGAAGGCCTACACCGGGGCCGGCGCACACCTGCTGGTGAGGGCCCGCTCGAGCGTCGCGGCACGTCCGGTCGAGCACCTGCCTGACGGCACATACCTGGCGAGGATGAGCCTGGCCGGCCAACGGGCCTCGCATCCGGGCGGAGTGACCGTGCGGGTGATTGAGTACCGCGTTGACGGCGGCGAGGTGGTCAGGCTGCTGACCGATCTGCTGGACCCGACTGCGTATCCCGCGGCGGAGCTGGCCCAGCTCTACCACGCGAGGTGGGAGGCGGAATCGGCATTCCGGCAGATCAAGACCTTCCAGCGCGGGCCGGCCGAAGTCCTGCGCTCAGCGGACCCCGACCTGGTGCGGCAGGAGGTCTGGGCGCACCTGGTCGTGCACCACTGCCTCACGCGGGTCATCATGTCCCTGGCCGACGACAACGGCATCGATTCCGACCGGGTCTCGTTCGTCAAGGTCCTCAAGCACACACGACGCAGCGTGGTCCGGCAGTGCGCGGACACACCTGCGAAGATCAAGAAGTTCCTGGCCATACTGGCGGCGAAGGTGCACCGCAAGCTCGACAACGGTGCCAGGCGCCTACGCGAGGCGGACCGGCACCTCAAGCGGCCGGACTCGAAGTACTCCTCCAAGCTCTCCTACCGGATCAACACTCGCGACCGGCAGCCGACACGGCGCGTCGCACCCAAGGTCATCACCCTGCAAGCAGCAATACTTCACTAACTCAAGCAACGGCATTGTCCCGGCACTTCGAAGTGGAACCGGATCGAGCACCGGCTGTTCTCCCACATCACCATGAACTGGCGAGGCAGGCCCCTGACCAGCCACGAAGTCATCGTCGAAAGCATCGCCGCGACCACCACCAAAACCGGCCTGACCGTCCACGCCGAACTCGACACCAACCCCTACCCCACCGGCATCCAGGTCACCGACGACGAGATCGCCGGCCTGCCCATCACCCGGCACCGCTTCCACGGCGACTGGAACTACACCCTCCACCCCCAGCATCCGATGGACGCGGCGACGACTGACAGCACGTCCGGCCAGACCGCGGCGAGCAGACTGCCTCGCCTCACGCGGTGTTCGCTGCAGGACCCAGAACTGACCGGGATGACCCGCCAGCAACTCAGCGAACTCATCGACGCGTTGACTCCCGCGCTGGAGGTCCAACGCGAGCAAGTGCTCCGCACACGTCGCGGTCACGAGCGCCTGGTGGCCCCTGGCACAGGCGCCAAAGCCAAGCTCACCCCAGCCGACCGGGTCCTGGTCACCATTCTCCACCTGCGCAAACTCGCCACCATGGACCTCCTGGGCCAACTCTTCGGCGTCACCGCCATGACCGTCAGCCGCGCGAAACAGGAGGTCCGCCCACTCCTGGAAGCACACGGCCACGACATCGACACTTCTACCGCTCGCCTTCGCACACCAGCCGACGTCGCGGCGTTCCTCGCTCCCGACTCCACCCAGACCAAGGTCAAAAAGACGAGTTAAAGATCTGCACGCCCTTAGAACTCCTAACGAAGTGGGAGGTTCTTCAGTCGTCGCCAGCAGATGATGCTGCAGGCCAGGCTGAGGAAGACACCTCACGACCCCAAGTCGTCAAGCCGCAGCGGCCAAGGCAGTTGGGAATGCGGTGTTCTCATCGAACAGTTCGCGTCGCTGGAGGCAGTGGAACATCTGTCCGAGCATGCGGTTGAAGAGGTTGCGCTGGGCGGCAGCGTGCCAGTCCCCATGCTCGTCGCGGCGGCGACGGTAGTGAGCCATGGCTCCGGGCGAGGCCCGGAGGGCGGAGAAGGCCCAGAGGTAGCCGGCGTGGTTGAGGCGGTCGTTTTTGACCCAGCGGCGGGTGATGCTGGACTTCTTGCCGGAAGCCCGAGTGATGGGCGAGGAGCCGGCGTATGCCTTCAGGCCGCGGGCGTCGGCGGAACGGCCGCGGTCGTCCCCGATCTCAGCGAGCACCCGGGCGCCGAGCTGGACGCCGAGGCCGGGAAAACTGAGGATGATCTCAGCGTCCGGATGCTGAGGGAAAGCTTCCTCCACCGCCTGGGCGAGGTCGTCGGCAGCCGTGCAGGCAGCCTGGAGCTGGACCAGGAGGGCGAGCATCTGCTTGCCGAGCGCGTCCTCGACGAGGGCAGGATGGTGGGTGTGGTCCTCGCGGAAGACCTCACGGAGGCGTTCGGTCTCGGCTTCGATGCCGCGTTGGCGGCCGGCTCGCTTGAGGGCGGCTTGGAGCTGGGCGCGAGTCAGTCGAGCAGCTCGCGTGGGAGTTGGAGCCAGTTTGAGGACTTCGTGGGCTTCGGGGCGGCACAGACCGTTCTTCCACGACTCGAACGCCGTCAGGGCGGCTGGGTAGTACTCGCGCAGCAGGGAGCGGAGCTGGTTGGAAATCTGCTGGCGGTTCCAGGTGGCGTCCTGCTGGGCGCGGGCGAGGACAGCGATGGCGCGGGCCAGTTCGCTGTCATCGGGCAAGGCCCGGTGGGCGTGCATGTCGGTGCGCAGGATGTTCGCGAGCACCAGGGCGTCGCCCGGGTCGGACTTCTTGCGGGAGACGCTGTGCCGGTCGCGGTAGCGGGCGGCGGCCATCGGGTTGATCGCGAAGACCTTCCTCTTGCCCTGCCGCAGCACGGCGACCAGCAGACCGCGGGAGGTCTCGATCGCCACCGGGATCGGGTGTTCCTCGGTGTCGCCGTACTCGGCGAGCAGCTCCAACAGGATCTTGTAGCCAGCCGCGTCATCGGTGATGTGGCGTTTGGCCAGCAGCTGGCCCGAGTCGTCGACCAGGGCGACGTCGTGCGTCCTCTCGGCCCAGTCGATTCCGCAGTAGATCAAGGCATCCTCCCCATGGCGTGGGTGTTTGCGCTGGTCACGAGCGCATGCGGGCCACGCAGCGACCTAATTCCAGGACTCGGCGACAGGGCCGGTCCGCCACCTCACTAGCCGTTCGTGGCACCAGCGCGTCACACGGGCCTCGGTCTCGACGGGAGCTCGCAGCTCGGGCATATCGAGAGGTCACCATGTAGCGGGCTCGCACCACCAACGTCAACGAGCAAGCACGGCCTGGGGTGGCGGCGGTCACGCAGGCACGAGCGCTTCGCTCTTCGCTCAAGGCTTCTCAAGCCAGGCTTCGTGTAGGAATCCGTCCGACGCCCACGCGACCACCACCACGAGCACGGGGGGCTGCACGCCGCTCTATGCGGAGGTCTCAATGAACCCGGTTCGCCGGAGGCGTCGCAGTCCCGTACTCGAACAGCCCGCTGGAGCGACAACCGCTCTGTATGGGCCGCTGAGAACGAATTAGGCTTCGTGGATGTCGTCGCGTATCTCCCAGCGGATGCGTAACCGGCGGAACCAATGCAGGAGTGCGAAGCTCTGCTCGACGACCCACCGGTGGACGCCCAACCCGGAGCCGTGTTCGGTGCCGCGGCGGGCGATGACCGGCGTGATCCCGACCGCCCGGACCTGCTTGTGGTACTTGTCGTGGTCGTAGCCCCGGTCGGCATAGAGACGGTCAGGGCGTCGGCGGGGCCGTCCGGGTCGGCCGCGCACCGGTGGGACGGCCTGGATCAATGGGATGAGCTGGGTGACGTCGTTGCGGTTTCCGCCGGTCAGGGAGGCGGCCAGCGGGATGCCGTGCCCTTCGGTGATCAGATGGTGCTTGGAGCCTGTTCGGGCACGGTCGACCGGGCTCGGTCCGGTTTTGGGCCGCCTTTCATGGCCCGTACGTGGGATCCGTCGATCACCGCCCTGGACCAGTCCAGGGCGCCGGCGGCGTTCAGCTCGGCCAGCAGCGATTCGTGTAGACGCTGCCAGACACCCGCGTCGTTCCAGTCACGCAGGCGCCTCCAGCAGGTCATGCCGGAGCGGAAGCCCAGTTCCTGGGGCAGGAACTCCCACGGATTGCCGGTGTAGAGCACGAACAGGATGCCGGACAGTACCTTCCGGTCGTCCAGATTGCCAGCAGTTCTTCCTCTCGACGCCGGACAGAAGTCCGAACAGGTAAGCACGGGCCGACGCCCGAGGCTCGACCCGGCGGAACCGGCCCGCGATCCGGTCGAGGATCGGCAGGGTGAGGAGGGGAACCCCGGTCACTTCGGATCACTTTCCTGCGCGCGGTGTCTGGGGCCCTGCGGTGGTGTGGCTTCTATGTCTATGCGGTGAGGCGGTCGTGCCGCGAGGACTTCCCGTCACGTAGTGGACGTACTCGCGCTCCAGTCGGAAGCCGGCGGTCCAGGCGAGCAGGCGACTGGGGCGGTTGTCGCGGGAGCAGGACCAGCTCGGGGTGTGGCCGCGAGCCGCGATGTCCGTGCACAGGGCGGTGACGCAGGCGATGGCCAGGTGTTCGCGCCGGTGCTCGGGGACCGTGACGCAGGCGATGTCCTCGTATCTGCTGCTCAGGAGGTGGGCGCAGGCGACGGCGAGGACGCGGCCTTTGTGGAAGGCGGCCCAGCCCAGACCGGAGGCCGCGAGAGCGGTCGGTCCGCCCCATGTGCCGTGGATCCAAGCTGTGTCCGTGCCGAGTTCGGCGAGGGCCGGGGCGTGCTCGGGCGTCAGCCGTCGCAGCGTCACGCCCCACGGGAGACGGGGTGTGGAGGTGGTCGATGTGCGCTGGGTATACACCATGCGCTCCCACGGGATGACCTGGTCGAATGCGGTGCCGAGGGCGGGGAGGAAGCGGTCGGGTGCGTCGATGCAGCAGTCGGCCAGCGGCGTGAGGTCCCCGGCGGTGAGGGCATCCGGGTCACCGCGCAGCAGGGCGTGGTCACCGCAGCGTACGGCGACGGTGCGTGGGTGCACCGGCCGGTCGGCCCACCACTGCCCGGTTCCGGTCGCCAGGGCGTGTTCGGCGAGGGCGGCGGGGCCGGGCGCCGCGGCGGGGAACCACCGGGAGAGGGCGGGAAGTTGGCGGGGGAGGAGTTGGATCACGGGGTCGCCTTTCACTGGGTCGGGGCGACCCCGGTGAGTGGTGGGGTCGCCCCTGGGGCTCAGTTCTGTCCCGCCTTGCGGCCGTGGTTCGCCTTCTTCTTGCGGCGGGCCCTCTTCTTGCGGGCGCGCTTCGACATGGGCATCAACTCCGTGGTGTGGAAGAGAAGTTCAAGCGGTGCGGCCGACGAGCAGGTCGGCGAGTTTGTTGAGGCGTTTGACCGTGCGGTCCTCGGTGGCGGCCGGGGCCGGTTCGACGCGTTCGGCTCGGTCGTAGTAGGCGCCGTTGACGATCTCGACGGCCGGGTCGCAGAGGCGGACCACGTTCGTCGCGCCCTCGGCCGGCGTGACGCCTTCGTGCGCGTACAGGGGCATCAGTGCCGTGTCGCAGATGCCGGGGTGGACGGAGACCGCGGTGACGCGGGGGTCGGCGGCGAAGACGGTGAGCGCCAGTTGCGACTGGGCGTAGGCGGCGAGCCGGGAGTAGCGGCGGGCGCGGTTCGGGTCGTTCCACTGGATGTTCGCGGTGCGGTGCAGGGACGACGAGACGTTGACGACCCGGCCGCCGGGGTCGCTGGTGAGTGCCGGTTCCAGCAGGCACGTCAGGAGGTAGTGGGCGAGGAAGTTGACCTGGAATGCGATCTCGTTGCCGTCTGTGGTGACGGTGTGCCGCTCGGGCGCCGCGATGCCCGCGTTGTTGACGAGGACGTCGAGGTGCGGGTGCTCGGCGACGACACGGTTCGCCAGGCACTCGACCTCGTCGAGGTGCGTGAAGTCTGCTGCGAAGGGGCGGAGCCGGGCGGCGTCGATGCCCACCGTGGCGACCAGGCGGTCGGCAGCGGCGCGCGCCTCCTCGTCGGTGCGGCCGTGGAGCAGCACGGTGGCACCGCGTTCGGCGAGCTGCCGGGCGGTCTCCAGGCCGATGCCGGAGGTGGCCCCCGTGACGAGGACGGTGCGGCCGGGAAGAGGGGAGAGGTCGTGGTCAGACATGGTCCATCCGGGGTTGTGGGCACGTCGGCGGCCCCTGCGCGGGGACGCCGAACATGTGCGGATACGAAGAACGGGGCGCCGGAACGAATCACGGCGCCCCGAGGGCTACGGACGACGCGTCGGCGTCAGCGGAGAGCGGACGCGGGCGTTGCCGGGCAGCGAGGCGCACAACGGGCCGCGCCGGTACTCGGCGGCCGGTCGAAGAGAAGCCATGCGCTGTTCACGGGTCCCATGGAACCCGTCCCGCAAGTCCCGGACAAGCACAACTTCCCTTCTCTGACGCGCCCCTGACGTGCGCAGACCTCTTCTTGACGGGCTTCGTTCGGCCATCAGGAGCCCCCGCGTCCCAGCCCGGGCACTCCGGAGATCGGCAGGTTGATCAGCTTGATGCCGACGAAGGGCAGGGCGAGTCCGCCGAGGCCGTACAGCGTGAGGTTGCGCCGCAGGAGGTCGTGCGCCGACGACGGCGTGTAGCGCACGCCCCGTAGCGCGAGCGGGATCAGGGCGACGATGATCAGCGCGTTGAAGACGATCGCCGAGGTGATCGCGGACGTGGGGGTGTACAGGCCCATGATGTTGAGCGACTTCAGGCCCGGGTAGGCCATCGCGGACATGGCCGGGATGATCGCGAAGTACTCCGCCTCAGGGAGGGACTGCACGAACCGGGTGGGTTCGAACAGCCCACTCGGCGCCCGGCGTTTCACCCCTCCCGCCGATCCGGGCCGGGGCGCGCGCTGAGGGCGGGACGGCGGAGCTTGCTGGGGAGCGGCGGAGAACTTGGGGACCTTCGAGCCTCGGTGGGAACCGGCCCACGCGCACAGAGGTACCCCGGTGACCGGTCGGCCGAGAGAGCGTGTGGTGGCCGCCGGGCCCTGCGATGCCGGGGGTCCCGGCACCGCAGAGCTGAGCACGGGCGTCGGCGGCGCGATGACGACGAGAACGCCGCCGCGTGCTCGGCCGCCGGGGGAGGCCATTCGGATGCCTTCGGGCGAGGAAGGCATCCGAGGGTGCTTCCGGGGTGAAGCCGTCATGCCACTGACGTCCGAGGTCTCCCCGGCGGCCGAGGGGAAATCTAGCCTGGCCGCACCTGCCAACCGCCCGGCCGAGCCTGGAATTTGCGCCTCTCTTACGGCCGGTCGGGGCGACGTCAAGGTGCCGTCAAGGTCACCTGATATGGCGTCAGGAGAACATCAACGGACGACGTCGGTGGCCGAAACCGGTCTCAGACTGAGCGGCACGGGGACACGGGCGACCGTCCGTGGCGTGACGGTTGGAGGGCTCGTGACGATCACGGCCGGTACCACGCGCAGTCCTGAGGCAGGGGCCGGGACCAGCGCACAGCCACAGCACAGACCGCTCGTCCGACCCGGGGGTGGACCCGGGCCGCGGTCCGGAAGGGGGCCGCGGCCGCGTGGCCCGGGGCGTCGCCCCCGTCGCGAGACCGTGGCCGCGTGGGCCGCTCTGCGCCGCCGTTACTGGGCCTCCCTGCCCGCGCGGTTGCGTCTCCTGCGCGTGGTCACGGTCTCGCTCGCCGCTGCCCTGGCCCTGTTGCTCGCGCTGGCCGGGCTCGCTGCGACCAGCAACTGGGACACTGTCGCCGGCCGCGACGCGACGCGTACGACCAGCGCCGCCGACCTCGACCTCGCCCTGAACGACATGGACGCGCAGGCCGCCAACATCCTGCTGTCCAGCGGCGACGCGGGCAAGGGACGTCTGGCGACGCCGTACGAGAAGGCGGTCGGCTTCTACGGGGGCGCGCGGCGCGCGATCGGCCACGACCTGCGCACGCTCGCCGTCGCCGCCCAGGGCGACCGCGCCGACGAACACACCGTGGAGTCCCTGACCGACGACTTCGCCGAGTACCAGGAGCTGATAGGCCGCGCCCTGGAGAACGACGGCCGCACCGGCGGCAAACCGGCCGCGCTCGCGGACTACCGCAAGGCCACCGACCTGCTGCAGAATCACCTCCTGCCAGGCGCACGGAAGCTGGTGGATTCCAACAACAGCGCTTTCAACACGCGATACGAACAAGCCCGTTCGACCCTGGCAACCCAGCTTGCCGTCGTCGTTGTCCTCGGCGTACTGCTCCTCGTCTCGCTCGGCGTCCTCCAGTGGTACCTGGCCCGCCGTTTCCGCCGGATCCTCAACCCCGGCGTCCTGGCCGCCACGGTGTGCGCGGTGCTCGCCATCCTTCTCGGTGTCCAGGCGCTGTCGGCCACCGCCGAGCACCTGCGCGGGGCACGGCGTGATGCGTTCGACTCCGTCGTCGCGCTCTCCCGCGCCCGCGCGATCGCCTACGACGCGAACGCCGACGAGAGCCGCTACCTCCTCGACCCCGAGCGCCGCGACCAGTACGCGCAGGCCTTTCTCACCAAGTCGCAGGAGCTGTACGGGCTCAAGGGCGCGAGGCTCACCACGTACGACGACGAGTTGGCCACGACATGGCAGTCGTACCGCTCCGACCACGGCGACCTGCGCTTCACCGGCGAGTTCCGGCGAGAACTCGACAACATCACCTTCGCCGGCGAGCGGGCCGCGGCGGAGAAGACGGTCGAGACGTACGCCATATACCAGCGCGACGACCGCAAGATCCGCGCCCTGCTCGCGCAGGGCGAGGAGCGTGAGGCCGTCGCGTTCTGCATGGGCTGGGAGGCGGGCACGTCGAACGCGCACTTCGGGGCGTGGATGACGGCGCTGGACAAGGTGACGGACATCAACCGCCAGCACTTCACCGCCTCGGTTCAGTCCGGCCGCTCGGCAGTGGGGGATCTGCTGCCCGGGGCTCTGGGAGCCCTCGTCTCGGCGGCCGCGCTCACCGCCCTCGGGCTGCGGCCGCGGCTTGCCGAGTTCCGCTGAAGTGCGCGGAGCGCTCAGCGCCATCGTGCGAACACGCACGAGCTCTGTGGCGGGCCGGCTTACGGCGGGTGGTTCTGTGGGGCGGCAACACCAGGCACGCCGAGCTTCGTGGCCGTCGCCTCGACGAACTCCGACAGCGAGTCCTGCACATCGCTGATGACGATTTCCTCGTCGAGGAAGGGGAAGGGGAAGGGGTTCCCCGTCGTGAGCCACGTTCCTTGGGCGCCCACGGCGTCCCCCGCCAAAAGGCCGGGGAAGAAACGGAGTTGTGCTGGGCAGCCGATCGGCCCGATGTGTGGCCCACCTGCCGGGAGTTGCTTCGGCCAGTAGCCGTACCGAAGGCGGTCGGCCGGCGTGGTCGCTGCCGACCCGCACGCCTGGCTGCCGAATCACCCTCCAGCCGAGCCTCCAGACCGGCACACCTCAAGATCAATCGCGGGGTGGCGCGTAAGCGTCCGCGAGCCGCGCCTCCTCCAGGTCCAGCGAGCGTTGCAGGCGGCGGCGGGTCGTGTCGCTGATGCGGTGTTGGTCGTACAGGCGCTGGAGCTCGGCCTCCTCGACCGTGATCAGGTCGCGTCGTAGCTGGCGGTAGGTGAGGTCGGCGGATTCCGGCGGAGTGCCGTCGCCGTCGGCCTGCCCGAGGCGATCGCTCGCGTCGTCGAGGCGGGCCGTCAGGCCTCGGCGGAGGCGGTCGAGGACGACGTCGGGGACGGCCTCCAGCTCGGAGATCTCCTCCAGGCGGCTCAGGCCCGCGTTCGCCAGGCTGCAGCGGGCCGCGGCCTCCTCACGTTCGGTGTGGTCGGGTTCGAGGGCGATGCCCGAGCGACGGACGACGGAAGCCAGTGTGAAGCCCTGGACGACGAGCGTGACGACCACCACCGAGGTGGTCAGGACGAGGACGAGGGGGCGTTCCGAGAGAGCGTCCCCGGCCTGCGTGGTCACCGGGATGGACAGGGCGGCGGCCAGGGGGACTACGCCCCGAGTGCCCGCCCAGGTCAGTACGACCGGCACCCGCCAGTTCATACGCTGGATCCCCCCCTTGCGCTGCACCACGGCCGACAGGGGCGCCAGCCACAGCATGCGCATGGTGATCAGCGTGGCGGCGACGGCGAGCGCGTACAGCGGCCAGGCCCGACTGCCGTCGGACAGGGCCCGCACCTGGGCCGGCAGCGCCAGCCCGATGAGCGAGAACACCACGCTCTCCAGAAGGAAGACCACCGTTCCGTAGACGGCGTGCAGTTGGAGGCGAATGCGGGCGTTGGTGAGGCGGTCGCCCCGGCCGCCGAGGACGACCCCGGCCACCACGACGGAGGTGACACCCGATGCGTGCGCGGCCTCGGCCAGGACGTAGGCCGCGTACGGGGTGACGAGGGCGATCACGGTCTCCAGGACGGGGTCCTCGGTGCGCCGCCGGATGAGCGTCACCACGCCCGCGACCGCGGCACCGATGACCATGCCGCCGCCCGCCAGCAGCGCGAACTCTCCCGCTGCCGAACCCCAGCCAACGGCCGCCGATGCCACGGCGACGCTCACCGCGACCCGAAAGAGGACGAGGGAGGTCGCGTCATTGAAGAGGCTCTCGGCCTGGACCAGCACCTGGACCTTGGGTGGCAGCGCCAGCCGTCTGCCGAGCGCGGTGACCGCCACCGGGTCGGTGCTCGCGAGTACCGCGCCCAGTACGAACGCCATCTGCCACGACAGGGGCGTGACCAGGGAGGCGACCGCCCCGACCGCGGCCGCCGAGGCCAGGACCAGCCCTATCGACAGCACCCCGACGGGTTTCCACACGGCGCGCAGCTCGCGCCAGGGCAGTTCCTCGGCACTCGCGTACAGGAGTGGTGGCAGTACGACGAGGCCGATGATCTCGGGGCTGATCTGGATCTCCGGGGTGCCCGGCAGCAGCGCGACGGCGAGGCCCGCGACCACGAGCAGGGAGGGCGCGGGGATCCGCCAGCGGCGCGCGAAGGTGGCCACCACGGTGGCGAGGACCACGAGAGCCAGGACTGTCCCTACACTGCGCATGCCATCCCTTTGGTCATGAGAAGGAGACCTTGTGGGCTCCCTGCCGACCAGACTTCCCGGCACACCGCTTTCACCCTATCGGGCCAGGGCCCGTCAAAGCAGTGTCAACGTCCATGTGACCGGCGCCAAGGATGCGTCAATGAGGGCGCCGAACGACTCGCACAAGCGCTTCGGTAGGGGGAAGCAACCCTTCCCTGCGGGGAATTGATCTCCAGTGAGCGGAGCGCCTCGGCTGCGATGAGTGACGTACGGACCGATATGAGTGACGTACGGACCGGCGGGGGTGAGGTATGGCCCGGTGCGGGTGACGTACGGCCCGGTCTGCTGAAGGTCTACCTTGGGGCGGCCCCGGGGGTCGGCAAGACCTACCGCATGCTCGACGAGGGGCGACGCAGGGCGGCGCGGGGCGCCGATGTGGTGGTGGGATTCGTGGAGTGCCACGGGCGCCAGGGCACGGAGGCGATGCTCGACGGCCTGGAGGTCATCCGGCGTGCGCCCTGCGCCTATCGTGGCGGGGAGTTCGAGGAGATGGATCTGGCCGCGGTCCTCGCGCGGCGTCCGCAGGTCGCGCTGGTGGACGAGATCGCCCACAGCAACGTGCCGGGAGGCGGCCGCAACCCCAAGCGATGGCAGGACATCGAGGAGCTGCTCGCCGCCGGGATCGACGTCATCACGGCGCTCAACATCCAGCACCTGGAGTCCCTCAACGACGTCGTCGAGAAGATCACGCGGGTGCCGCAGCGCGAGACGGTGCCCGACGAGGTCGTACGACGGGCGCAGCAGATCGAGCTCGTGGACATTCCGCCGGAGGGTCTGCGCCGCCGGATGGCGCACGGCAACATCTACGCGCCCGAGAAGGTCGATGCCGCCCTCGCCAACTACTTCCGCCCCGGTAACCTGACCGCCCTGCGCCAGCTCGCCCTGCTGTGGGTCGCCGACCGGGTCGATGAGGCGCTGCAGTCGTACCGCTCCGAGCACGGCATCGGCGGGGTGTGGGAGACCCGGGAGCGGGTCGTGGTCGCGCTCACCGGGGGGCCCGAGGGGGACACCCTCATCCGGCGGGCCGCACGCATCGCCGACCGGTCGGCCGGTGGCGATCTGCTCGCCGTACACGTGACCCGCAGTGACGGTCTCGCCGCGGGCGCCTCGTACGCTTCCCTGGCCCGGCAGCGGCGGCTCATCGAGGACCTCGGCGGGAGCTACCACTCGGTCGTCGGTAACGACGTGGCCACCGCCCTGGTCGAGTTCGCCCGCGTGGAGAACGCCACCCAACTCGTCCTGGGCACCAGCCGCCGCGGCCGCCTCGAACGCTTCGTCACCGGGCGCGGCACCGGCGAGACGGTCGTCGGCCTCTCCGGTGACATCGACATCCACACGGTCACGCACGAACGCGCCGGACGCGGCACGCTGCTGCCCTCCCGCCGCCGTACCCTCTCGACCGTACGCAGAATCGCGGGCCCGGTGGCCGGACTGCTGCTGCCCGTGGCACTCACCCTCCTGCTGAATCCGGACACGGCACGCGACAGACTCAACCTCACCAGCGAGGCCCTGCTCTTCCTGCTCACCGTGGTGGGTGTGGCCTGCATAGGCGGTGTTGTGTCGGCGGTGATCGCGTCGGTGACGGCGTCGCTGCTGCTCAACTACTGGTTCATCCCGCCCGTCGGCCGGTTCACCCTCGACGATCCGAACGCGCTGCTGGCCCTTGCGGTCTTCGCGGTGGTGGCCGCCGTGGTCGCCGGCGTCGTCGATCGCTCCCTGCGCCTGTCGCGGCGCTCGGCCCGTGCCACCGCGGAGGCGGAGACCATGTCCTCGCTCGCCGGCACCATCGTGCGCGGGGGTGCGACGATCCCGGCGCTGGTGGAACGGACCCGCGAGACGTTCGGGATGGACTCCGCGGAGCTGGTGGACGAGCCGCCCGGAGAGGACGGCGTCACGGCCGTGCCCGCGGGGCCCGGCGCCTTCCTGGTCTTGCGCGGTCGCACCCTTCCGTCGTCCGAGCGGCGCGTCCTTGCGGCCTTCGCCGCGCATGTGGGGTCCGCCGTCGAGCGGGCCAGGCTCGCGGAGGCCGCCGCCGAGGTGGAGCCGGTCCGGGCCGCCGACCGGATGCGTACGGCGCTGCTGCGGGCGGTCGGCCACGACCTGCGCACCCCGCTCGCCGCCGGCTGGGCCGCCGTCGCCTCGCTGCGCAGCCGTGACGTCGAGTTCTCCGCCGCGGACCGCGACGAACTCCTCGCCACCGCCGACGAGTCGATGGCCAAGCTGAACCGGCTGGTGGAGAACCTGCTCGACCTCAGCCGTCTGCAGGCGGGGGCGCTCACGCTGAACCTGCGGGCCACGGCATTGGAAGAGGTTCTCCCGGCCGCGCTGGCCGACACCTCCGAAGTCGAGGTAGGGGACCTGGAGAAGGTTCCGGCCGTGCTGGCCGACCCGCCCTTGCTGGAGCGGGTGATCGCCAACCTCGTCGCCAACGCCGCCCGGCACAGTCCGGCCGGGCGCAAGGTACTGCTGACCGCCAGCGCCCACGCGGGCCGCGTCGAAGTCCGTGTCGTCGACCGGGGCCCCGGCCTGCCGCCCACCGACCGCGAGCGTCTCTTCGAACCCTTCCAACGCCTCGGCGACACCGACAACACCACCGGACTCGGTCTGGGCCTGGCACTCTCGCGGGGCCTGACCGAGGCGATGGACGGCACGCTCACCCCGGAGGACACTCCTGGCGGGGGCCTGACCATGGTGCTGTCCCTGCCCTTCGCCGAGCGGGCGGAGCACCCTGGTGGTACGCAGAGCGTAGGAGGCAGCGTATGAGCCCCGAAAGGCGTACCAGGACGCGGGGCTCGGAGCCGTCGCGTCGAGCGAGGGAGGTGACGGCGTGATGACCGGTTATCCGCTCCGGGACCGGCTCGCCCTGGTGGCGGGCCTTGTGGCCCCCTTCCTGGTGGCGCTCGTCCTGGTGCCCTTCCGTACGGATCTCTCGCGCGCGAACGCGGCGCTGATCCTGGTCGTGGTGGTCGTCGCGGTAGCCGCCCTCGGGAACCGCCTGGCAGGCGCGCTCGCGGCGCTTTCGGCCGCGGCCTGGTTCGACTTCTTCCTCACCCGTCCGTACCAGACCTTCGACATCACCGCGGCCGGCGACATCGAGACGGGCGTCCTGCTGCTGGTTGTCGGCCTGATCGTGTCCCAGCTCGCCGCCCGCGCACTCCGCCTCGAAGTGATCATCGTGACGGACGCGGGTTACCTCGCCCGTCTCCATGAGACGGCCGATCTCGCCCAGTCGGCGAAGTCCTCGGACACCGTGGTCGACCACGTCCGTCGCGAACTGACCGAACTGCTCGATCTGCGCGGCTGCCGCTTCGAGTACGGCACCCTCATGGGCCAGCCGCCACGCCTGGAACAGAGCGGGAACGTGGCGGTCGGGCGGCGGCGCTGGGATGTCGACGCCAGCGGCTGGCCGGACGGCGAGATCGAGCTGCGTACGTACGGCAACGGCCAGTACCGCGGCCGCTTCATGCTCACCCCCGGCCCGGGCCCCGTACCCCCGCTCCAGGCCCGTCTGGTCGCGGTCACCCTCGCGGATCAGACGGGCGCGGCCCTCAACACGGCGGGACCGGCGAAGGACGGTTGACACCGGGGAGTGTGTGGGCGTGCGATGCCAGGGCAGCAGTCACGTCGGCACGGCTGACGGACGCATACGGGACGAGATGACGGACGCATACGGAACGTTGACGCCGAACCGTTGCCCACCCGGAACCGGGTGCGTCCGCGCTGCCGTTCTTGACTGGTGTGACGTCAACTCTTCACCTTCATACGGAACTTGGCCCCCGCTCTCAGCACATGGTGATCTGCGGCGACGACGGGCTCGCACACCGGCTCGCCGTCGAACTGGACGCCGTGTGCGGCGAGGCCGTCACCGTCGTATTACGCTCCCGGCGCGATGAGTACGGCGCGGAGATCGCCGCACTGCACCGGGATCCGCACTCGCCCATCGAGCTGCTGGTGTCGACGCACCCGGATGAACAGACCCTGCGTGCAGCGGGCGTGCAGCGGGCCGCGGCCCTCGCGCTGACCTATCGCGACGACCAGGTCAACATGACCGCGGCGCTCATGGCCAGGGGCCTCAACCCCTCCATACGCCTGGTCATCCGCATGTTCAACCGTGAGCGCGGCCGCCACTTGGAGCGCCTTCTCGACCGCGCGGCCGCCGAGTTCACGGGCGGGGGCGACGACGATCCCCGGCCGGACATGTCCACCACGGTGCTGTCCGACGCCGACACCGCCGTGCCTGAACTGGTGGCTGCCGCCACGGTCGGCCACGGCCACACCCTCCAGATCGAGGGAAAGGTATTCCGCGGCGTCGTGCGGCCCGCCGGGTCGGCGTCCCGATCGACCGATCTGGCCACGCTCGCAGTGCTCTCCGGCGCGCACGAGGACGACCCGGCGAGCGAGGACAGCGCCGAAACGCCGGGAGAGGACGGCACGCAGCTGCTGCCGGACACCCGCACCGCCTACCACCGCCAGTTCACGCACGGCCGGCTGATGTTCGAGGAGGTCACCCATCACCACGCGCCCGAACCGGCCGCCAGGGAGCGGCGCGGCTCTGTCGGCAGCTGGCTGCGGGCGCGGCTCGCGCACCTGCCGTGGCGGGTCTTCCTCTCCCGCGACGTCCTCGCGGTCTTCGGGGCGCTGGCCGCGATCGTGCTGGCGCTCACGGCCGCCACGGCGCTGTTCGCCGACGAGCATCCATGGTGGAAGAACGTCTACCTGCCGCTGCTGGACATCTTCACCATGGGTGACCCTGCCACCGGAGAGGCCGTGGCCCGCCGGGTGCTGCAACTGATCGCGGGTTTCGTCGGACTCGCGGTACTCCCACTTGTCGTGGCCGCCACCATGAACGCCACCGAGGCGTTCCGCACCGCCTCCGCCGGCCACCCGCCCGCCGGCGACCTGACGGGTCACATCGTCGTGGTCGGTCTCGGCAAGATCGGCACCCGGGTGCTCGCACAGCTGTGCACCACCGATCACGAGGTCGTCGCGGTCGAACGAGACCCGCACGCGCGCGGTGTCGCCCTCGCCCGCGAACTGGGCGTACCGCTGGTCCTGGAGGACGCCGGAGTGCCGGGTGTCCTCGACCGGGCACGCATCCGGCACAGCAAGTCGCTGCTGGTCCTCTCCCGCGACGACGGGGAGAACCTCGACATCGTGATGGCCGCACGTGAGGCCAACCCGGGTGTACGGGTGGTGATGCGGCTGTACGACGATGACTTCGCCGCCACCGTGCAACATACCCTGCGCGCCTCCTACCCCGACGCGCCCACCCGCAGCCGCAGCGTTTCGGCGCTCGCCGCGCCCTCCTTCGCCGCCGCCATGATGGGCCGCCATGTGCTGGGAGTGATGCCGGTCGAGCGGGGCTCGCTGCTGTTCACGGTGGTCGATGTGGCCGGGCACCCCGAGCTCGAGGGACGCTCGGTCCATGAGGCGTTTCGGGAGCACGAGTGGCGGGTCCTGGCGGTCGGTTCCGCCGCGGCGCACCCCGCGTCGTCCTCCGGGGACACCCTCGCCGGAATCCGGTCCCGCCGGCCCGGCTTCGACTGGCGTCCGCCGCACGGGAGGGTGCTTCGGGCGGGCGACCGAGTCGTGCTGGCGACGACGCGGCGCGGTCTGGACTTCCTCATGACCGGGGTGCAGCCACATCCGGTGGACAGACGGGGATGAGGATGGTGTGGCTACCGTCGCCCGCCCGCCCGCCCGCCCGCCCGCCCGCCCGCCCCGCCTGCCGTGTGCGCGTTCGCGAGGACGGGAGTGGGGGGGGGCTCAGTCCAGGCCGGAGACCTTGAACACAGTCAGGGCGGTCTCGCGATCGATCCGTTCCGAGACCTTACGAAGCGCGGTCGCCCCGCAGGTGAGTGATCCGGACGCCGCCGACTTCTGGGCGTCCTCGTCCAGGCGGTGCCACAGCTCGGGGTTGTTCACCAGGACCTGGGGGTTGATCTCGACCCGCGCGCCGAACATGTCCCGCAGGAGGAGCCGCTGCGAGACGCCGTCCAGACAGCGCACCGACACCAGCAGGTCGGTTCGTACCCGCCGCTTCCGCAGCGGCCCGTGTGAGGCCAGCCAGCCTTCGCCCACGCTGACCCTGGGCGGGTACAGCACGAGGAACAGGAGTGCACCGAGCCCGGCCCACAGCGCGCCGCGCAGGGGGGTGAATGTGCCTGCTCCCCAGTCGATCAGCAGCAGAAAGGTGAGGAGTGCGGCCGCACAGCGGATCGAGCTGCGCAGATCCCCTGCCCAGCGGCGGTCGTGCGTCACCTCCGCGGGTGGCTCTGCAGGAATGTGGACCGCGTCGTGTCGCGCGTCGTTGCGGCGTCCCATAATGCCGACGGTAGAGACCCGGAGAACCAGGCCCCCACACTTTGACGCGACTCTGATGAGCGCTCTGCGCGTCCTTGACGCCCAGGTTGTGGTGCGTGCCGTGGGGACGGAATTCGCCCGGGCGGGAGTCGTGTGGGGCACGCGGCCGTCAAGGCCGCGTCAAGGTCCAGGGGTTCGGCGCGAAGAAGGCGCAAGGAAGGGTCGGAGCCTGCCGGACATGGACAGAACCTGGACGCACCCGCGCACCGCCTCCCCGCGTGCGCGGGCTTTTTCGTGCAGTTCGTGAAGGAGCCCGTGCCCCATGTCTGTCCTGACCGCAGCGCCCGGCGCAGCCCCCGCGGACGAGGAGCCGCCGGATAGCGGCGAGCCCCATCGCCTCACCGCCGTCACAGGTCTGGCCGCGCTGTCGCTGGACGCGATGGCGTCCGTGGCGTACGGCCCGGAGGCGATCGTCCTGGTGCTGGCCGCGGCGGGCGCGCACGGTCTCGGTTTCACGCTGCCTGTGACGCTGGCCATCGCCGGGCTGCTGGCGGTGCTGGTCGCCTCGTACCGGCAGGTGATCGCCGCATTCCCGGACGGCGGCGGGTCGTACGCCGTGGCCAGAACCCACCTGGGCGCGCGTACGAGTCTCGTGGCTGCGGCCTCGCTGGTCCTGGACTACGTGCTCAACGTGGCGGTCGCCGTCACCGCCGGGGTGGCGGCGCTGACCTCGGCGTTCCCTGAGCTGTACGGCGACCGGCTGTGGCTGTGCCTGGCCGTGCTGGTGCTGATCACGGGCGTGAACCTGCGTGGCATCGTGGAGTCGGCGCGCGCGTTCATCGTGCCGACGGCGGTCTTCGTCGTGTCGATCCTGGTGCTCATCGCTGTCGGTCTCTTTCGGTCCGCGCCCGTCAGCACCGCGGCCGCGGCCGGGCATGCCTCCGTTCTCGCCGACAACGCCACGACCGTGGGCACGCTGCTCCTGCTGAAGGCCTTCGCCTCCGGGTGCAGCGCGCTCACTGGTGTGGAGGCGCTGGCCAACGCCGTGCCGTCCTTCCGCGTCCCGCGGGTGCGCCGGGCCCAGCGGGCGGAGGTGGCGCTCGGGGCCGTCCTCGGGGTGATGCTGGTCGGCCTGTCGGTGCTCATCTCGCGCTTCCACCTCCAGCCGGTGGAGGGCGTCACGGTCCTCGCTCAGCTTGCGGACGCCTCGCTCGGCCACAACTGGGCTTTCTACGTCATCCAGTTCGCCACGATGATCCTGCTGGCGCTCTCCGCGAACACCTCCTTCGGCGGCCTGCCCGTGCTGCTGAAGCTGCTGGCCCGCGACAACTACCTTCCGCACGTCTTCGCCCTGAAGGCAGACCGGCAGGTTCACCGTCACGGTGTGCTCGTGCTGGCCCTGGTGTCGGCGGCCCTGCTCGTGTTCTCCGGCGGCGAGACCAACACCCTGGTGCCGCTCTTCGCCATCGGCGTCTTCATCGGCTTCACGATCGCGCAGGTCGGGATGGTCCGGCACTGGCGTGGTGAGCGGGGGAGGGGGTGGCGGGGCAAGGCTCTGCTGAATGCTTTCGGTGCCGTGCTCGCCGGTGTCTCGGCGGTCGTGGTGACGGCGACCAAGTTCGAGGAGGGTGCCTGGCTGATAGTGATCGCCGTGCCGCTGCTGGTGGCGGCCTTCGAGACGGTGCACCGGGCGTACGCCATGATCGGGGAGCGACTGGGCCTGGGCCGCGTTCCCGAGCCGCCGCACCGCGACCGTTCACTGGTGATCGTGCCCGTGTCGAACCTGTCCCGGCTCACTTGCGAGGCGATCAACGCCGCCACGTCGCTCGGTGACGAGGTGCGCGCCGTCACCGTGTGCCATCCCGACGCCGAGGACCGCGCCCAGGTCGCGGCCCTGGAGCGCGCTTGGGAGGAGTGGAACCCCGGGGTCCCACTCGTTCGGCTTGCTTCCGAGCGCCGGGCACTCGGCCGCCCTGTAGCGTCGTATGTGCGTCGTACAGCGGTCTACGAGCCCGGCACCCGCATCACCGTGCTGATCCCCGAGGTCGAGCCCGACCGCCTGTGGCAGCGGCTGCTGCAGAACCAGCGGGGCGCGGTCGTCGCCCACGCGGTGCGGAGGGACACGGACGCGGCGATCTGCCGGTTGAGGTTCCGGCTCTCGTGACGCTCACCTTGACGGCCCACACCCCGTTGGCGCGGGTTCTCGGCGTTTCAGGCGGACGAGGCTATGGGTTCCCGCAGATGGATGAGTCGGCCGTAAGAGTTCCGTCAAAGGTGTACGAGGCTCCGTATAGGAGGCGTCAACGGCGCTCGAAATCGGCCAGAGAGGCGGTTTCCTCTACCCGTCCGTTCCATTATTCCGAACCTCATCCAGGAGCTCACGATGGCCGATGTGGCCTTCGTTGTCACCACGATCGCGGTGTTCGCGCTGGTGGCCCTCGTCGCCAAGGGGGTGACGAAGCTGTGACCGCCGAGAACATTGTCGGCCTGGTCGTGGCCGTCGCCCTGCTGGGCTATCTCGTCCTCGCCCTCGTCTTCCCGGAGAGGTTCTGAGTCTCGACATGAGTCCCGTCCTCGCCGGCGTGCTCCAGCTTCTCGCCCTGATAGCGGCGCTGGCTCTCGCCTACATCCCGCTTGGCGACTACATGGCCAAGGTCTACTCCTCCGACAAGCACTGGCGTGTCGAGAAGTGGATCTACAAGGGTATCGGTGCCAATCCGAACACGGAGATGCGCTGGCCCGCGTATCTGCGTGGTGTCCTCGCCTTCTCCGCGGTCAGTGTCCTCTTCCTCTATCTGCTGCAGCGGCTCCAGGGCCATCTGCCCGGCTCGCTCGGTTTCTCCGCGATCGACCCGGACCAGGCGTTCAACACTGCCGCGTCCTTCGTGACGAACACCAACTGGCAGTCGTACTACGGCGAGCAGGCCATGGGCCACGTCGTGCAGACCGCCGGTCTGGCCGTGCAGAACTTCGTCTCCGCTGCTGTCGGTATCGCGGTGGCCGTCGCGCTCGTGCGCGGCTTCTCGCGTTCGCGCACCGGTGAGCTCGGCAACTTCTGGGCCGACCTGGTGCGTGGCACGATCCGTATCCTGCTGCCGCTCTCGGTGGTGGCCGCGGTCGTCCTGGTGGCCTGCGGTGCGATCCAGAACTTCTCCGGGATTCACTCGGTGGGCCAGTTCATGGGCGGCTCGCAGCAGTGGAACGGCGGCGCGGTCGCCTCGCAGGAGGCCATCAAGGAGGTGGGCACCAACGGTGGCGGTTACTTCAACGCCAACTCCGCGCACCCCTTCGAGAACCCGACTCCGTTCACGAACCTTTTCGAGATCTTCCTGCTGCTGGTCATCCCGTTCGCGCTGACCCGCACCTTCGGCCGGATGGTCGGCTCGCTCAGGCAGGGTTACGCGATCCTCGCCACCATGGCCACGATCTGGGTCGGTTTCGTCGCCCTGATGATGTGGACGGAGTTCGCCCACCACGGCCCGGCGTTCCAGATCGCCGGCGGTGCGATGGAGGGCAAGGAGAGCCGCTTCGGTGTGGGTGCGTCCTCGATCTTCGCGGTGTCCACGACCCTGACCTCGACCGGTGCGGTGGACTCCTTCCACTCGTCGTTCACCGGTCTCGGCGGCGGCATCACGATTTTGAGCATGCAGCTCGGCGAGATCGCGCCGGGCGGTACCGGGTCCGGGCTCTACGGCATCCTGATCATGGCGGTCATCGCGGTGTTCATCGCCGGTCTGATGGTCGGCCGCACCCCGGAGTACCTGGGCAAGAAGATCGGCACCCGTGAGATCAAGTTCGCGGCCTGCTACATCCTCATCACCCCGGCTCTGGTGCTCGTCTTCACCGCCGCGGCGATGGCGCTGCCCACTCCGGGCCACTCGATGACCAACAGTGGGGCGCACGGATTCTCCGAGATCCTGTACGCCTACTCCTCGGGCGCCAACAACAACGGTTCGGCCTTCGCGGGTCTGAACGCGGACACGCAGTGGTTCAACAGCACGATCGGTCTCGCGATGCTGCTGGGCCGGTTCCTGCCGATGGTGTTCGTGCTGGCGCTGGCGGGCTCGCTCGCCGAGCAGAAGCCGGTCCCCGCCACCGCGGGCACCCTGCGCACCGAGAAGCCGCTGTTCACCGGTCTGCTGGTGGGCGCGATCCTGATCATCACCGGTCTGACCTACTTCCCGGCGCTCGCGCTGGGTCCGCTGGCCGAGGGGCT
Organism: Streptomyces sp. NBC_01571; assembly: GCF_026339875.1. Classification (NCBI taxonomy): domain Bacteria; kingdom Bacillati; phylum Actinomycetota; class Actinomycetes; order Kitasatosporales; family Streptomycetaceae; genus Streptomyces; species Streptomyces sp. NBC_01571. The sequence continues at coordinate 773,244 of NZ_JAPEPZ010000002.1, read as the reverse complement.
GGCGTCATGACCACCGACGTAACGAACCAAGAGGACGAGATGTCCACAGCCACTCCGACCCGGGCGCCGCACAGTGATGTGCCGACCGGCCACAAGTCCGACGAAGGCCGTGTCGGTGCGGGTCTGTTCGACCCGCAGCAGCTGCTGAGGTCGCTGCCGGACGCCTTCCGCAAGCTCGACCCGCGGGTGATGGTCAAGTCGCCCGTGATGTTCGTGGTGCTGGTCGGCTCGGTCCTGACGACGGTCTTCTCCTTCAAGGACCCGGGCGACTGGTTCGGCTGGGCGATCAGCGCCTGGCTGTGGCTGACCGTGATCTTCGCCAACCTGGCGGAGGCGGTGGCCGAGGGCCGCGGCAAGGCCCAGGCGGACACGCTGCGCAAGGCGAAGACGGACACCGTCGCGCGGCGCCTGAGTGGCTCCGCCGAGGAGCAGGTGCCCGGCACCGAACTGCGCGTCGGTGACCTGGTCGTGTGCGAGGCGGGCGACATCATTCCCGGCGACGGTGACGTCGTCGAGGGCGTCGCGTCCGTCGACGAGTCGGCCATCACGGGTGAGTCGGCTCCGGTCATCCGGGAGTCGGGCGGCGACCGCAGTGCTGTGACCGGCGGTACGAAGGTCCTCTCCGACCGGATCGTCATCAAGATCACGACGAAGCCCGGTGAGACCTTCATCGACCGGATGATCGCCCTGGTCGAGGGCGCGGCCCGGCAGAAGACCCCGAACGAGATCGCGCTGAACATCCTGCTCGCGTCCCTCACGATCGTCTTCCTGCTCGCGGTGGCGACCCTGCCGCCGTTCGCGGACTACGCGGGCACGCACCTGACCATGGTCGTGCTGGTGGCCCTGCTGGTCTGTCTGATCCCGACGACGATCGGCGCGCTGCTCTCGGCGATCGGTATCGCGGGCATGGACCGACTGGTGCAGCGCAACGTGCTGGCCATGTCCGGCCGTGCGGTCGAGGCGGCGGGCGACGTGTCGACCCTCCTCCTGGACAAGACCGGCACCATCACGCTCGGCAACCGTCAGGCTTCGGAGTTCGTGCCGGTGACCGGCACGACCGAGGCGGAGGTGGCGGATGCCGCCCAGCTCTCCTCGCTGGCCGACGAGACGCCCGAGGGCCGCTCCATCGTCGTCCTGGCGAAGGAGAAGTACGGGCTGCGCGAGCGCCACCAGGGCGAACTCGCGGGCGCCGAGTGGATCGCCTTCACCGCCCAGACCCGGATGTCGGGTGTGGACGTCGACGGGCGCATGATCCGCAAGGGTGCGGCCGGTTCGGTCGTGGCCTGGGTCTCGGAGCGGGGCGGCGAGGTGTCCGCGGACGCCGCCACCCTCTCCGACCGCATCTCCCAGGCGGGCGGTACCCCGCTGCTGGTGGCCGTCGAGGACACCGAGGGCGCGCGCGTCCTCGGGGTGATCCACCTCAAGGACGTCGTCAAGGAGGGCATGCGCGAGCGGTTCGACGAGCTGCGCCGGATGGGCATCCGCACGGTCATGATCACGGGTGACAACCCGCTGACGGCCAAGGCGATCGCGGACGAGGCCGGCGTCGACGACTTCCTCGCGGAGGCCACTCCCGAGGACAAGATGGCGCTCATCAAGCGTGAGCAGGCCGGCGGCAAGCTGGTCGCGATGACCGGCGACGGCACCAACGACGCCCCCGCGCTGGCCCAGGCGGACGTCGGCGTGGCGATGAACACGGGTACGTCGGCCGCCAAGGAGGCCGGCAACATGGTCGACCTCGACTCCAACCCGACCAAGCTCATCGAGATCGTCGAGATCGGCAAGCAGTTGCTGATCACCCGGGGCGCGCTGACGACGTTCTCCATCGCCAACGACGTCGCGAAGTACTTCGCGATCATCCCGGCGCTGTTCGCGGCGGTCTACCCGGGCCTGGACAAGCTGAACATCATGCACCTGTCCTCGCCCGACTCCGCGATCCTGTCGGCGGTCATCTTCAACGCGCTGATCATCATCGCGCTGGTGCCGCTGGCCCTGCGGGGTGTGCGGTACCGGCCCATGAGCGCCGACCGGATGCTGCGGCGCAACCTCGGGATCTACGGCATCGGCGGCCTGATCGCCCCCTTCATCGGCATCAAGATCATTGACCTGCTCATCTCCCTCATCCCCGGAATCGGCTGATCGCCATGAACAACTCGGTTACGAACACGGCCCGGTTGCTCTGGGCCGGCCTGCGGGCCCTGCTGGTCCTCACCGTCGTCTGCGGGGTGATCTACCCGCTCGCCGTCACCGGCGTCGCCCAGGGCCTCTTCTCCGACAAGGCCAACGGCTCGGAGATCAAGGCGGACGGGAAGGTCGTCGGCTCCTCGCTGATCGGCCAGTCCTACAACCTGCCGCTGAAGAAGGGTCAGGAGACGCCGGACGCCGACCTGAAGTGGTTCCAGGGACGCCCCGCCAACGGTCTGGGGACGAACTCGGTCAACACGCAGTACAAGCTGATCCTGTCCGGCGCCACCAACCGGTCGGGCGACAACAAGGACCTCATCGACTGGGTGACCGCCGCGAAGAAGGCCGTCGTCAAGGACAACTCGGTGAACGGCTACACGGTCAAACCCTCCGACGTGCCCGCCGACGCGGTGACGTCCTCCGGCTCCGGCCTGGACCCGGACATCTCCCCCCAGTACGCCGACATCCAGGTCCACCGGATCGCGGAGAAGAACGGCCTGTCCGTCGCCCAGGTGCAGAAGCTGGTCGACGAGCACACCGACAGCCGCACCCTCGGCTTCATCGGCGAACCCCGCGTCAACGTCCTCGAACTCAACATCGCGCTCAAGGCACTCGTGGCGAAGAGCTGATGGCTTTAGACGCACCGCACGGGAGTTGGCGACCGAGGATACTCCTCGAATTGCCAACTCCCGCAGCCACGAAACCGGTTCCGCATCGTTCCGGGCCGCCGTACGACAGGAAAGGCGCACAACGATGACCCGGGTACTGGTGGTGGAGGACGACCCTCAGCTCGTCCGGGCCCTCGTGATCAACCTGCAGGTCCGCCAGTACGGAGTGGACCCGGCCCCCGACGGCACCACCGCACTGCGCATCGCCGCCGCCCGGCAGCCCGACGTGGTCCTGCTCGACCTGGGACTGCCCGACATGGACGGCGTGGACGTCATCAAGTCCCTGCGCGGCTGGACCCGCGTACCGATCCTCGTCCTGTCCGCCCGCCGGGCCTCCGACGAGAAGGTCGCGGCCCTGGACGCGGGCGCCGACGACTACATCACCAAGCCGTTCAGCATGGACGAACTCCTCGCCCGGCTGCGCGCCGCCGTCCGCCGCACCGAGGACATTCCACTGGCCCCCGAGACCGTCCTGGTCACCACGGAGCACTTCACCATCGACCTGCTCGCCAAGAAGGCCGTACGGGGCGGGCACGATGTACGCCTCACGCCGACCGAGTGGCATCTGCTGGAGGTCCTGGTCACCAACCCCGGCCGGCTCATCACGCAGAAGCACCTGCTCCAGGAGGTGTGGGGCGCCTCTCAGAGCAACAAGACCAACTATCTCCGGGTCTACATGGCCCAACTTCGCCGCAAACTGGAGATGGACCCTGCTCACCCCCGCTACCTCATCACTGAACCCGGCATGGGCTACCGCTTCGAAAGGTGAGCCCCTGGATGAGTCCCAGACCGGATTCCTGGCTGGGTTCCTGACCGAAATTCCTGACCGAATTCCTTTCGAGACCGGCCCCGGCACCCCACGGCCCCGCCCGTAGAGACGAAGAGAAGAGAAGATGGCACGCGGCAAGCTTCGGATCTACCTCGGTGCGGCACCGGGGGTCGGCAAGACGTACGCGATGCTCTCCGAGGCGCACCGCCGGGTCGAGCGGGGCACCGACTGCGTGGTCGCCTTCGTGGAGCACCACCACCGGTCGCGCACCGAGGTGATGCTGCACGGTCTGGAACAGATCCCCCGCAAGGAGTTGGAGTACCGAGGCACCGTCTTCACGGAGATGGATGTGGACGCGGTGCTCGCACGGCAGCCCCAAGTGGCCTTGGTCGACGAGCTGCCCCACACGAACATCCCCGGCTCCCGCAACGCCAAGCGCTGGCAGGACGTCGAGGAACTCCTCGCCGCCGGCATCGACGTCATCACCACGGTCAACATCCAGCATCTGGAGTCGCTGGGCGACGTCGTCGAGTCCATCACCGGTGTCCGACAGCAGGAGACGGTCCCGGACGAGGTCGTACGACGGGCCGACCAGATCGAACTGGTCGACATGTCCCCGCCGGCCCTGCGCCGCCGTATGGCGCACGGCAACATCTACAAGCCCGACAAGGTCGACGCGGCGCTGTCCAACTACTTCCGCCCCGGCAATCTGACCGCGCTGCGCGAGCTGGCGCTGTTGTGGGTGGCCGACCGGGTCGACGAGTACCTGAACGAGTACCGCAGCGAGCACCAGGTCTCGAAGATCTGGGGCTCCCGTGAGCGGATCGTCGTCGGCCTCACCGGTGGTCCCGAGGGACGCACGCTGATCCGCCGTGCCGTGCGCCTCGCGGAGAAGGGCGCGGGTGGCGAGGTGCTGGCCGTCTACATCTCCCGCAGCGACGGCCTGACTTCCGCGTCACCGAAGGAACTGGCGGTCCAACGCACGCTGGTGGAGGAGCTGGGCGGCACCTTCCACCACGTCATCGGGGAAGACGTACCGACGGCGCTCCTGGACTTCGCGCGCGGGGTGAACGCCACCCAGATCGTCCTCGGGGTGTCCCGACGCAAGGGATGGCAGTACGTCTTCGGGCCGGGCGTCGGCGCGACGGTCGCCCGGGAGTCAGGGCCCGACCTCGACGTCCACCTGATCACGCACGACGAGGCGGGCAAGGGACGCGGGCTGCCGGTAGCCCGTACCACACGGCTCGGTCGGTCCCGGGTCGTCTGGGGCTGGCTGGTCGGTGTGGCCGGCCCCGCCCTCCTCACGCTGCTGCTGGTCGGCGTCGCGCCCGAAGTCGGCCTGGCCAACGACATGTTGCTCTTCCTGGCGATGACGGTGGCCGCCGCCCTGCTGGGCGGCCTCTACCCGGCGCTGGCCTCGGCGTTTGTGGGTTCCCTGCTGCTCAACTGGTTCTTCACCCCGCCAGTCCACACCCTGACGATTGCCGATCCGAAGAACATCGTCGCCATCGCGATCTTCGTCGGCGTGGCCGTGTCGGTGGCCTCCGTGGTGGATCTCGCCGCGCGGCGTACCCAGCAGGCGGCGCGACTGCGCGCCGAGTCGGAGATCCTCTCCGTTCTCGCGGGCAGTGTGCTGCGCGGGGACACCAGCCTGGAGGCGCTGCTGGAGCGGGTCCGGGAGACCTTCGGCATGGACTCGGTCGCCCTGCTGGAGCGGGCCAGTGACGTCGATCCATGGACCTGCGCGGGCAGCGTGGGCACGCGAACGGCGGTCGCGCGGCCGGAGGACGCGGACGTCGACGTGCCGGTCAGCGACCGCATGGCACTGGCGCTCTCGGGGCGGGTGCTGCCGGCGGAGGACAGGCGGGTGCTCGCCGCGTTCGCCGCCCAGGCCGCGGTGGTCCTGGACCGCCAGCGGCTGCAGTCGGAGGCCGACCAGTCCCGTGCGCTGGCCGAGGGCAACCGCATCCGCACGGCGCTGTTGGCCGCGGTCAGCCACGACCTGCGTACGCCGCTGGCCGGGATAAAGGCAGCGGTCTCCTCGCTCAGGTCAGGTGATGTGGCCTGGTCGGAGGAGGACAAGGCGGAACTCCTCGAAGGCATCGAAGACGGTGCCGACCGCCTAGACAACCTGGTGGGCAATCTGCTGGACATGTCCCGGCTCCAGACGGGCACGGTCACTCCGCTGATCCGCGAGATCGACCTCGACGAGGTGGTGCCGATGGCGCTCGGCGGGGTCCCCGAGGGCAGCGTGATGCTGGACATCCCCGAGACGCTGCCGATGGTCGCCGTGGACCCCGGCCTGCTGGAACGCTCGGTTGCCAACCTCGTTGAGAACGCCGTGAAATACAGCCCTTCCGACGAGCGGATCCTGGTCTCCGCGTCCGCGATGGCAGACCGGGTGGAGGTCCGGGTCGTGGACCGAGGCCCGGGAATTCCGGACGAGGCCAAGGACCGCATCTTCGAACCCTTCCAGCGGTACGGGGACGCACCCCGTGGCGCCGGGGTGGGTCTGGGCCTGGCGGTCGCCCGCGGCTTCGCCGAGGCGATGGGCGGAACCCTCGCCGTCGAGGACACCCCCGGTGGCGGCCTCACCATGGTGCTCACCCTCCCGACAGCGTCCGGCATCGAGCCGATGCGCCCCGACCTTCCGGTGACCGCCACCTCTTAGCAGTCCGACCAGGGGCGAATGGGACCTTACCGGCGGGTGGTCGGCACGCTGGCAGTCCTGCCGTGGTCGTTCCTCGATGGGAACAGGACCGGGCTCAGCGGGTGAAGGCTCCGGTCCAGTGAGGGTTGTTGTCCATTCTGGACACAATGGTGCCGCGCCTTGAAATGCGCTGGGCTGACGATGCCCGGTCTGTCGATGCCAGGAACCGGCAAGGCCGAACGGTCGTCGTCGTACTCCTCCGCGCGCCTGCCGGCCATCGCGACCCGGCCGCCTCGGGCCGTGTCTCGGCGCGGCGGGACAGCCCGGCCGACTTGGCGAGCGCGGCTGCTGAAATGCCTCACCGGTACCGGCTCGTTCCGGGGCGGTCGACACACTGACACAACACCGAGCCGCGTGAAACAGCAATGTGTCAAAGGGCAGTCAGCGACGCGTTAGCGCCCGGCTCTTTCGCCACCCGCATACCTATAGTTGCCAGCGCCATACGCTGAGAGGAACTGTGAGAAGTGCGGCCAAACCCTGTCGTCCCCCGAAGCGAACTGCACGGCCCTGCGGTGGAGCGCGACAGCTCGAAGGGTCTGCCCGGCCTCATCAGGGCCACCACCCTCAGCCACCCTGATGCCGTCGCGGTCAGCGATGCCACGGGTGAACTGACCTACCTCGAGCTGGAGGTGTGGTCCGACGCCGTGGCACGGAAGCTGCGCGAGACTGCACCGGGCAAGCCGGTGGCCGTCGCGATTCCTCGCAGTGTCGGTCTGCTGGTCGCCTTGCTCGGCACGGTGAAAGCGGGCCTGCCCTATCTGCCGATCGATCCCGACGATCCGGCCGAGCGGCTCGGCCGGATACTGGACACCGCCGGCAGCAGCACGGGCCTCGGGAACGTCGGCACTTTCCGGGTTCTGGCGGACCACGGGCTCACCGCCCTCGATGTCGAGGCGCTGCGACCCGTGACAGCGGATGCCGATCCCGACCCGCTTCCCGAGGTGGCCGGCGACCATCCCGTCTACGTCCTGTTCACTTCCGGCTCCACGGGGGAGCCCAAGGGCGTCCTGTTGCCCAACGAGGCTCTGTGCAACCGGTTGTTGTGGATGCGCGACACCTATCGGGTGGGGCCGCAGGACCGGATCCTGCAGAAGACCCCGGTCACCTTCGACGTGTCCGGCTGGGAGCTGTGGCTGCCGCTGATCTCGGGGGCCACCTGTGTGTTCCTTCCGCCGGAGGAACATCGCGACCCGGTGTCGGTGGCGCGGGCGATCGTGGAGCAGTGGATCACCGTCTGCCACTTCGTGCCGTCCATGCTCCGTGAGTTCCTCCGGTGGCCCGACGCCAAGGGGTGTACGTCACTGCGACACGTGTTCTGCAGCGGGGAGCGGCTTCCGGTAGAGGTTGCGAGGGAGTTCGTCAGCACCCTGCCGGCCACCCTGCACAACCTGTACGGTCCCACCGAGGCGGCGATCGACGTCAGCCACTGGACCTGCCCGGCGGCAGCGGAGAACATCAACGGGGTCTTCATCGGGCGCCCGATCGACAACTGCATGCTGGTCACGCTGGACGAGGACGGAGCGCCGGTCCCGCCGGGCGAGGACGGGGAACTGTACATAGGTGGTGCCCCGTTGGCGTTGGGCTATCTCAACAGGCCGGATCTGACGGCGAAGGCGTTCGTGACCGCTCCGCGGGGCTCGGCGGCGGGAAGGCTGTACCGGACCGGTGACCGGGTGCGGCTGGTCGACGGTGAGCTGGAGTATTTGGGGCGGGCCGACGACCAGGTCAAGATCCTCGGGCAACGGATCGAACCGCAGGAGATCGAGCACCACTTGGCCGAGCACCCTGAACTCAACGGGGCCGTCGTGGTCGCGGCCAAGGTCGCCGCCGACGTGCAACTCGTCGCCTGGGTCCGGCCGGCGGATGCCGAGGGACAAGCAAGCCAGTTGTCCGGGAGGTTGCGCTCGTACCTCGCCGCCAGGCTGCCCGCAGCCTATGTGCCGACGAAGTTCCTGGTCATGGACGAGATTCCGCTGACCAGCAGCGGCAAGCTGCATCGGGCGCTGCTGCGTGAGCGTGCTGAGCAACGGCTGGCCGACGGGCGGTCGGCGTCCGCCACGCCGCGCCAGGCGGATGGTGACCGGTCACTGTTGCGGGAAATCCTGCGAGAGCGGCAACAGCGTGCCGGCGAGCCCGCGGGGGACGCCCCCGGCGGGCCGACAGCGAGTTCCTCACGCTGATGGCCGCCCGACCCTGAGATCCACCGCCGCGTCCGGGCGCGGAGGGCCCGCACGGGAGCCGGGACACCCAGGCCACGCTTCGATCCACGAGGACATGGGGCACCCGACCGCCTTTTCCCGGTCAGAACAACGAGGAATCGCAGTGCCGTGCCGCCCTGGTGCCGCGGCAGGCTGCGGCACCACTTCGAGCTCATAGAAGGAACCACCCTCATGACGAGTGTGTACGATCTTGTCGCCTCGCAGGTCGAGCGCGTCCCCGAAGCGACCGCGGTCATCGTCGGCGATCGCCGCACCAGCTACCGGGAACTGGACCGCATGGCCGCCGGGTTCGCGCGTGGGCTCACCCAACCCCGCGGGGGCCTGGTCGGTGTCTGCCTCGGCCGCGACGAGCGCATGGTGGCCGGGTTGCTGGCGGTGTGGCGGACCGGCTGCGGCTACGTACCGCTCGACCCGGCGATGCCGGTACCGCGCCTTGCCGGGATGGTCCGGCAGGCAGGGGTACGGCAGGTCCTGACCACCCGGGAACTCGCCCCGACCGTCGCCGCGACCGGCGCACAGCCCGTGCTGGTCGACGGCGCGGACGACGACGGCGAGGAGACCCCGTCCAGGGCGGGTGACGGCGTCGCCTACGTCCTGTTCACGTCCGGCTCCACCGGCACCCCCAAGGGCGTGGTGATCGAGCACTCCTCCGTGCTCGCCCTGCTGAAGTGGATGGCCCGGACGATCGACCCCGCACACCTGCGGACCGGCCTGGCGACCGCGTCGCTCTCCTTCGACGCATCGGTCCACCAGATGTTCGGACCGTTGAGCACCGGCGGTTGCGTCGTCCTGGCCGACGACATCCTCGCGCTGCCGTCGCTGCCCGCCCGCGACGAGGTGACCATGATCAGCGCGCCGCCCTCCGCGCTCGCCGCCCTGCTGGAGCGGCCGTTGCCCCGCGGCGTGCGCCGGGTCAACGTCGGAGCCGAGGCGGTCACCCGCCCGCTGGTCGATCGCCTCTACGCACAACCGGGGGTGGAGACGGTCGTCAACCTCTACGGGCCGACCGAGTGCACGGTCTTCTGCGTCACGCACGCCATCGGACGCGACGAGACCGGCGCCCCACCCATCGGGACGGCCGTCGCCGACTGCGAGCTGACCGTCCGCGACGCCGACGACCGGGTGGTGGACGACGGCACGCCCGGCGAGCTGTGGGTGGCGGGACCGCTCGTCGGGCGCGGCTACCTCGGTGCGCCCGAGCTGACGGCCGGGCGATTCGTCGAGGACCCGGCATCTCCCGGCGGCCGTCGCTACCGCACCGGCGACCTCGTCCGCCGCGTGGACGGCCTCCTGCACTACCTCGGCCGCCTGGACGACCAGGTCAAAGTGCGCGGCTTCCGGGTGGAATTCGGCGAGGTCGAGTCCGCCCTGGCCGCGCACCCGGGCGTGCGGCACGCCGTGGCCGTCGCTCCGGCGGACACCGACGGGACGCGCGTGCTGCACGCCTACGCGGAGGCAGCGACGGCCGGCGCCATCCAGCCGCCCGACGAAACCGCACTCCGCGACCACCTGCGTGAGCGGCTGCCCCACTACCTGGTGCCCGCGCGCATCCTGGTGATGGAGAACCTGCCGCGGAACACCAATGGCAAGGTGGACCGGGCCGCGCTGCCCTCCATCCCGTTCGGCAAGGACACCGCCGGCGCCGGCCGGAGCACGTACGAGGAGCCGCGCGACGCCGCCGAGGCGCAGGTGGCCGCCATCATCGCGGACGTCCTGGACCTGCCGCGGGTGGGACGCACCGACCGTTTCGACGACCTAGGCGGCCACTCGCTGTCCGCGGCGCGCGTTGTCGCACGCGTCCGCGTCGAACTCGGCGCAGCCGTAAAGCTCGGAGACTTCCTGGCCGACCCCACCGCCGCGGGCCTCGCCCGCCGTCTCGAGGGCTCCGGGTCCCCGATACCGCCGCCCACCAGGCTCCCGGGCGTCACGAAGGTGCCGCTGACCGACGTGCAGCGCCAACTGTGGACGTCACGCCGGATCAGCGGCTTTCCCGGAGCCACCACCGAGGCGTTCGCGATCGGCATCGCCGGCCGAGTCGGCTCGGCGGCACTGACCGACGCCCTGAATGCCCTCGTCGTACGGCACGAGGCGCTGCGCACCGTGGTGCGCGAGGACGAGTACGGGCTGACGGGCGAGGTGCTCGCGGCGGTTCCGGTGCCGTTCACCGAACACGACGCACGGGACATGACGGAAGCGGAGATCCGTACGGTCGTCGACCGGGCGGCACGGCAGACCTTCGCGTCCGACCAGCACGCACCGCTGCTGCGCGCGGCCCTGCTGCGCACCGCGGAGGACGCGGCGACCCTGGTGATCGCTGTCGATCACCTGGCCTTCGACGGCTGGTCCGGCGGGATCCTCAGGGACGAACTCGCCGCGCACCTCGCCGACGCCGGTGGTCCGATCGCGGAACCCGCCGTGCAACTGGGCGACGTGGCCCGCTGGGAGGAACAGCTGTTCGCCGCCTCCGCCCCGGCCGACCAGGCGTTCTGGACCGAGGAACTGGCGGGCGCACAGCCGCCGTACGGCATGACCCGCACCCCTCGCGGCGGCCTCCCGAAGTACCGGGGGAAGCGGCTGGTCCGCCCGCTGCGCGCGGAGACCGTCGAGGCGGTGCGCCGATTGGGCGCCAGCACCGGGCTGAGCGATTTCGCCGTGCACCTGGCTGCGCTGGACGTGCTGCTCGCCCACTGGACCGGCTCCCGTGACGTCCTGGTCGGGGTCTCGGCGGCACGGCGCGACCTGGTGGAACTGGACCGGGTGGTCGGCCCTCTGATCGCGGTCCTGCCGGTCCGGGTGCGCTGGGAGCCCGAGCAGAGCTTCCGCACGGTGGCCGGACTCGCGGCACGGGCACGCAACCGCACCCTGGCGCATACCGACCTGTCCACGTCCGCCCTGTCGGACGCGGCCCGCGCAGCGGGTGTGGAGCGGCTCGCGGGTGTGCCGCTGACGCCGGTGGCGCTCTCCATGCAGCCGTCGGGGGTACGCGTGTCCGTGCGGGCGGGGGAGACGGAGCTGCGGTCGCTCGGCGAGTTGGACACAGGTGTCTCCCGCTACGAGGCCACCTTCTTCGTCAACGACACCGCCTCGGGCGTCGAAGTGCAACTGTGCTACGACGTGGAGCGCTTCGACGAAGCCGCCGCCGGCGCATTGTTGGACGGCTTCATCCAGGTCCTCACCGAGGGCACCGCCGCGCCCGACCGCGCCTGCTCGGCGATCGCGCTGCCCGCGCCACCGCGGGCGGAAGCCCTGCCACAGCCCGTCACCGAGCGCAAGCGGCTGGAACCCGCGACCGTCGTGGAGCAGTTTCTCGCGGAGACCTGGGAGCGGCTGCTGGCGGTCGAGAACGTGGCCGCCTCCGACTCCCTCTTCGAACTCGGCGGTACCTCACTGACGGCGATCCGCGTGGTCAGGGAGATCTGGGAGGCGCTGGGCGTCGAAGTGGCCGTACACACCATTTTCGAACTCCCCGTCCTGGCCGACCTGGCAGCGGAGGTCGAACGCAGAGCTCTCGCCCTCCTGGACGCGGAAGAGGCCGAAACCGAATGACCGTCACCACCAACTCCTCGACCAGGGACCAGGACCGGTTGCGGGCCCTGCTGGCCGCCCGCGCGGCGGGCCCCCGACGTCCGGCGGAGCGGACCGGCCCGGCGCCGCTCAGCGCCGCTCAGCGGCGCATGTGGTTCGAGTCGCAACTGCAGCCCGACAGCCCCGCCTACCTGGTTCCGGTACTGCTGCGGCTGCGCGGCGCCCTGGACCGCGCGGCGATGCTGGGGGCGGTACGCGACCTTGCCGAACGGCACCAGGTGCTGCGCGGCGTCGTGGACGCCTCAGGACCTCAGCCCGTCATCGTGACCCGGCCGGCCGGGGAAGTCCCGCTGGACACCGTGGACCTCGGCTCGTACGAGGACCCGCGGGCCGAACTGGACCGGCGGGTGCGCGAACATGTGCGCCGCCCCATCGCGGTGGAGCGTGAGTGCCCGCTGCGCGTCGCCTACTTCTCTCTGGGCGACGACGACCACGCGCTGCTGCTGGTGATCCATCACATCGCCACCGACGCCTGGTCCACCGGGCTGCTGATGGCCGACCTGGGCGCGCTGTACGGCGCCAGGCTGGGCCTGGGCCCGGTTCCACCGGCGCCCCCGCAGTACGCCGCGACGGTCGAGCCGTTGCCCGAGGAACTGGAGGCCCGCCACCTGGACTGGTGGCAGGAGCGGCTGCGCGACTGCACGGCCGGGCTGGACCTGCCGGCCGACCACCCGCACCGCCCGGTGCCCTCCGACCTCGGCGGCAACGTGCCCCTGGTGTTCTCCGCCGAGGTGACCGCACGGCTGCGGGCTCTGGCCGCCGAGTCGGGCGGCACGCCGTTCATGGTGCTGATCGCCGCCTGGCAGGCGCTGCTTGCGCGCCTCTCCGGCAGCGACGACATCGCCGTGGGCGTGCCGGACGGCGGACGTCGCGTGTCGGGGAGCGACCAGGCCGTGGGCCTGTTCGTCAACACGGTGGTGCTGCGCTGCGATCTGTCCGGTGACCCCACGGGGCGGCAGCTGCTGGAGCGGGTGCGGAGCACCGTTCTGGACGGGCTCAGCCACGCCGACGTGCCCTTCGACCGTGTCGTGGAGCGGGTACGCCCGCAGCGCACCACGGGCGCCAGCCCACTGTTCGACACCATGGCGAACCTCTACCACCGCTCGGACACCTCCGGGTTGTTCGCGGGCCTCGTGGCCGAGTACGCGGAGATCAGCACCGGCTCGGTCAAGGCGGACCTGGCCCTGCAGTGCTTCGAGCGCGAGGACGACGGCACGCTCAGCGGTGTCCTGCAGTTCCGCGCCGATCGGTTCACCCACGACAGCGCGCAGCGCATCGCCGACTGGTACCTGCGCCTGCTGGGCGGTCTGCTGGCCGACCCAGACCTGCCGGTGGGGGCGCTGGCCCTGGCCGAGCCCGGCACGGGGGTGATGCGCGGGCCCGTACGCGACTACCCGCTGGAACGCCCTCTCACGGAACTGGTGGCGGACTGGGCGGAATCCACCCCGGACGCCGTCGCGGTGACGGCGTCCGACGGCGCACTGTCCTACGCGGAGCTGGACCGGCGGGCCAACCGGGTCGCCCACCGGCTGCTCGCCGCCGGGGTGTGCGCCGAGGAGCCGGTGGCGGTGCTGGCCGAGCGGAGCCTGGACCTGGCGGTCGCCCTGCTGGGCGTGCTGAAGGCCGGGGCGGCGTTCGTGCCGCTGGAACCGTCCTACCCGGACGACCGGCTGGCGCGGATCCTGGCGTCGGCCGGCACGGACATCGTACTGGCGCAGCGGGACCTGGCCGGGCGAGTGCGGGCGGAGCAGGTCGCGGTCATCGAGGAGGCGGCCGGCGACAGCGGGTCGCCGGCCATGCCGCCTCCGGTGCGGGTGAACCCGGACCAGCTCGCCTATCTGATCTTCACCTCCGGCTCGACCGGCACACCCAAGGGCGTCGCGGTCGAGCACCGCAGCCTCGTGCATTACCTGCGGGGCGCTCTGGAGCGCATCGGCGGGCACGGGCGGTCCTTCGCTCTGCTGTCCACCGCCGCGGCCGACCTGGGATACCTGTCCTTGTTCGGGGCACTGGTGAGCGGGGGCACGCTGCACCTGGTCGAGCGCGAGACGGCCACGGATCCGGGGCGACTGGCGGAGTACTTCGCCACGCATCCGGTGGACGTCGTCAAGATGGTGCCCAGTCACCTGGAACTGCTGGCCACGCACGGCGACCTGGCAACAGTGCTGCCTCGCCGCACCCTCGTGCTGGCGGGCGAGGCGTGCCCGTGGCACCTTGCCGACCGCGTCCGAGCGGCCCGGCCCGACCTGACCGTGCACAATCACTACGGCCCGACCGAGACCACCGTTTCCGTCCTGGGATGCGACCTGGCAGAGGCCGGAGCACCTGAGGACCGGAGCGGTGCGGTCGCGCCGCTGGGATCGCCCTTCCCCAACGCGGTCTGCTACGTGGTCGACCCGGCCGGCCGGCTGCTGCCGCCCACCGTTCCGGGCGAACTGCTGATCGCCGGCCCCGGAGTCTCCCGCGGGTACCTCAAGAACACCGAGGCCACCCGACGCGCCTTCGTGACGGACCCGTTGGAGGGCACCCGCCGCTGCTACCGCACCGGCGACCGGGTGCGCGTGCGCGCCGACGGCCTGATCGAGTTCCTGGGCCGCCTCGACGATCAGGTCAAGGTCCGCGGCTACCGCGTGGAACTCGGCGAGGTCGCCGCCGCCTGCCGTGCCCTGCCCGAGGTGCGCGAGGCCGTCGTCCTCGCCGTCGGCGAGGCCCACCAGCGGCGGCTCACGGCCTGGCTCGTGCCCTCGGGCGACGAGCCGCTGGACACCAGGGCCGTACGGACCGCGTTGCGCGCCGTGCTGCCCGACCACATGGTCCCGTCGGCGGTGGTCGGCGTGCCGGGCATCCCGCTGACGCCCAACGGCAAGGTGGACCGCGTGGCGCTGCCCCGGCCCGAGGCGCAGGGCCCTGCGGACCGGACGCCCCCGCGCACCGATACCGAGCGCCGCATTACCGCCGTCTGGCAAGAGGTCCTCGAACTCCCCGACGCGGACATCGACATCGACGCGGACTTCTTCGCCCTCGGCGGAGACTCCTTCCGGGCCCTGCGGGCCGCCCGGCTCATCGACCCCACCCTGCGGGTGGTCAATCTGTTCACCCGTCCCACCGTGCGGGAACTGGCGGTCTTCCTGGACCAGCCTGCCGAGATCGACTCCCGGCTGCTGCAGCGGCTGGCGGGTCCCGCGGAGGGCACCACCCCGAGCGTGACGGTGCTCTGCGTGCCCTACGGCGGCGGCTCCGCGGCCTCGTACCAGCCGCTGGCGCAAGAGCTGGCCGTACGACACCCGCAGGCGGAGATCCTCGCCGTGGAGTTGCCCGGGCACGACCCCGCCGGCTCGGACGAGGCCATGCTCACGATGTCCGAGCTGGTCCAGGGCTGCCGCGACGAGCTCGCGCAGCGTGCCGGGGGACCGGTGCTGGTCTACGGGCACTGCGTCGGCACCGCGGCCGCGGTCGCGCTGTCACTGGAGCTGGAAGCGCAGGGCAACGAACTGGCCGGCGTGGTGCTCGGAGCCTCGTTCCCCACCGCCAGGCTGCCTGGCCGGCTGTCCGCGCTGATCCAGCGCTGGTTCCCCAACGACCGCTGGACGTCCGACCGCGCCTACCGCGAAGTACTGCAGGCACTGGGCGGCCAGCTGGAGGAGGAGACCGAGGAGGCGATGATCCGCGCCGTACGGCACGACGTGCGCCAGGCGACCGACTGGTTCAGCTCCCAGCTCGACTCCGCCGAACCCGTGCGGTTGCGGGCGCCGGTCCTGTGCGTCGTCGGAGACCGGGACCGCACCACGGAACTCTTCGAGGAGCGGTACCGGGAGTGGTCCGTCTTCGCCGAGGAAGTCGAACTTGCCCGGATCACCGGAGCCGGCCACTACTTCCTCAAACACCAGGCAGCCGATCTGGCCGAGCTGGTGTCCGGGCGGCTTGCCGGGAACAGCACCTCCGTCCCGGCACCGCTTCGGGACGGGGTATCCGCCGATGCTGATGCCCCTGCCGTAGCCGCCGGTGGCTCTCGCCGTCCGTCGCGTCCGGCCCGCCGGGACCTGCGGGACCTGCGACTGTTCGGGCTGCTGGCGCTGGGCCAGACGGCCTCGATGACCGGCGCCGCACTCACTTCGTTCGGCCTCGGCGTATGGGTCTACCAGCGCACCCACCAGGTCGGCTACTACTCCCTGATCACCATGCTGGCGATGCTGCCCATGTTCTTTGCCGCCCCCGTGGGCGGCGCGGTCACCGACCGGTACGACCGTCGCCGCGTGCTCCTGGGCTGCGCCGCGGTCTACGGCATCACTCTGTCCGGTCTGATTGTTGCGGCGGCCGTCGGGAGTCTGCAGGTGTGGGAGGTCGCCGTCTTCGCCGGACTCACGTCACTGACAGCCGCCTTCCAACGACCCGCCTACCTGGCCTCGGTCGCCCAGTTGGTACCCAAGCCTTACCTGGCACAGGCCAACGGCATCACCCAACTGGGCTCCGCGATCAGCACCCTGATCGCACCGCTGCTCGGCGGCGCCCTGATCAGCCTGACCGGGCTGACCGGCGTGGTGTGCGTCGACTCGGTAGCCGTGCTCGCGGGCGCCGGCGTGCTGCTCCTTGTCCGGTTCCCGGACCGGCTGTTCCGCAAGCGGCGTGAGTCCTTCGCTTCGGCGCTCACGGGCGGCTGGCGCTTCATCGCGCGCCGCCGGCCGATGGTGGCGATGGTGGTCTTCTTCGTCGTCGTCAACTACATCACCGCCACTACGACCGTGCTCACCGCGCCGCTGGTGCTCTCCACGGCCAACGCCGGCGTGCTGGGTCTGGTGATCGCCGCGGGCGCACTGGGCGCGGTGGCAGGCGGCCTCGCCATGGCCTTCTGGGGCGGCACCCGGCGCCGCGCCGACGGCATGATCGGCATGACCATCGGCATGGGGCTGGCGACCGTCCTGATCGGGCTGCGGCCGACACCGCTGCTCATGGGCGTCGGACTCTTCCTGTGGTGGGTCTGCAACGCCATCCTCAACGCGCACTGGCTGGCCATCCTGCAGGCGAAGGTCGGCCTGGACCTGCAGGGCCGCGTCGTGGCCACCAACCAGATGCTGGCGACCGGGATGATGCCGCTCGGCTTCCTGCTCACCCCCCTGCTGTACAACCACGTGTTCGGCCCGATGGTCGCCGGCAGCCACGAGCTCCAGTGGCTCATGGGCGGTACCGGTCAGGGCCGCGGCATGGGTCTGCTCATGGTGGTAGGCGGGCTGCTGTTGACCTGCTGGGGCGTGCTCGGTATGCGCTACCGCCCGCTGCGCCACATCGAGGACAGGCTTCCCGACATTCCCACCGGCAGTGTCATCGCGGCGGACCTCGACGACCTTCAGAACGAGGCGGACGCTCTGCACGAGCAAGCCGCGTCCTGATCTCCACTGGTGACGACGTGGCGACATGAAAAGACGGGACATTCCTCGCCCGGCCCGACCGCGCGGCGACCGTCCCGCCTGCCCTCGCCGTCGTGACCAACCCGCTTGAGAAGAAACCCGAAGGACAGCACCACATGACTCAGATACTGCACAACGGTCCCACACAGGTCCCATCGCCCTTGTTCACCACCACACTGTCCTTGCCGGGCTGCGACGCCGACGCATGGGTGGTCGTCGACAGCACCGTCAACGGTCTGGCCATGGGCGGCACGCGGATGACCGCCACGGTCGACCAGACGGAACTTGCCGCCCTGGCACGGGCGATGACCCACAAACTTGCCCTGGTCGACCTGCCTATCGGCGGTGCGAAAGCGGGCATCCGCCCTCGTGGCGCGGTCGGCGATCGCGACGCCCTGATGCGCACCTTCGGCCAGGTCTCCCGGCCGCTGATGCATGGCGGCCTGTACCTCGGGTGCGACCAGGGAACGACCCAGGCCGACCGGGACACGTTCTTCGCCGCGGCCGGCTACGACGTCACCGGCGTGCCCGGTGCCACCCGGCTCGACATGGAGTGGCACCAGTTCTACAAGACCATGTCCGACATCACCGGTTTCGGCGTGGCTGCAGCCGCGCTGGGCACGCTTGAGGCCCAAGGGGTCCGCACGCCGCAACGTGTCGTGCTTCAGGGCTTCGGGGCGGTGGGCCGAGCCGCCGCGCTGCACCTGACGGCCGCGGGCCATCAGATCGTCGCGGTCGCCGACGTGCTGGGCACGATCGAGGATCCTGCCGGTCTGCCGGTGGACAAGCTGATCGCGTGCACCGGTATCGACGGCACGATCGACCGCGGGAAGCTGCCGTTCTCGGTCCGCACGCACGCCGGAGACCGCGCGTGGCTGAAGGTGGGGGCGGACCTGTTGGTGCTCGCCGCCAACGCCGATGCGGTGGACGAGTCAGCGGTCTCCTCGGTGCGCGCGGGCATCGTGGTCGAAGGCGGGAACATGAGCTGCAGCAAGCCCGCGCGCCACATGCTGCGCGATGCGGGCCATACCGTGCTCCCGGATGTCGTGGTGAACGTCGGCGGAGCCGCGCTCACGGGTACGGTCATCACCGGCATCGCGCCGTCCGGGCTCACCGCGCCGCGGCTCTCGGCATGGATGCGGGACTGGATCTCCACCAAGATCAAGAAGAACTGTGCGCTCGTCCAGGGGCTGACCGCCTCGGGCAGCCCCGATCCGGTCGCCGAACTCCTGGCCGCCCGGAACATCGCGCTGTGAACGCCACCGACTGGTCGCGCCCAAGGGTGCTCGTCGCGCACCCGAAGATGGCGCCGAAGCTCGTGCCGTATCTCGACGCGGAGGTCTCGGTGCTGTCCGCCGAGTCCATCGCCGACCTGCCCGAGGACTTGCGGGCCGGTGTGGACGCCCTGGTCGGCTACCACTTCCCGCCCGGTGGTCTGGCACGGCTGCCGAATCTGCGGTGGCTCCATCTCACCGGTACGGGCACGGAGCACCTGTCGGCCGCGGGGCTGCCCCCGGGGGTGCTGGTGACGAACTCGGCGCGAGTGCCGGTGGAGTCCGTCGCCGAGTACGCGGTGTCCGCGCTGCTCATGCTGCTCAAGGACTTCACGACGCTGTCGGAACGCCCGCAGCACCGTCCCTGGTATGCGTCGTCGGCATCGATGCTGCACGGTTCCACCGTCCTCGTCGTGGGGGCGGGACGCATTGGGCGAGCCGTCGTACGCAGGCTCGCCGCGCTCGGCGCGCGCTGCATCGCGGTCACACGGACCGGCGCGGTTCGGGTCGCAGGCGCCGACCGGACCGTGGGCGTGGCCGGTCTGGCCGAGGCCGCCGCGCGCGCTGACCACATCGTGTGCTGCCTGCCGGAGGCCCCCGGGACGGCGGACCTTGTGGACAAGGACGTGCTGGCTGTGTTGTCTCCGCACGCGGTGCTGGTCAACGTCGGACGTGCATCCACCGTGGATGACACCGCGTTGTACGAGGCGTTGCGCTCACGCGCTCTGCGCAGCGCCTTCCTCGACGTACACCGCGTCGAACCGCTTCCGTCCGACGATCCCGCGTGGACGGTACCCAACCTCGTCGTCTCCCCGCACTGCGCCTTCGCCTTCCCCGGCGAAGCCGCCGCGGTGGGACAGGCGTTCCTGGACAACCTGTCCGACCTGCGGGCCGGTCGTCTGCCCCGAGACCTCGTCACCGTTCACCACGACAAGGAGGCCTCCTGACCACCGCGTCACTATCCGACCCAGCTGTTGGACCGTATCCTCAGCTCCCCTCTTGTTTACGCAGAAGAGGAACGGGTGGAACCGCTGGCTGCTCCTGGTCATGGGCGTCCGTGGAGGGCTCTGCGGCCCGTCAGGTGGTCAGGGACCATCCCTGCGTTGCGTCGGTGAGGGCTTGCCGTCTGAGGTTGCCGCCGAACAACTGCATCGTGGTGGCGGCCAGGATGTCGTCCCTGCCGATGGTCCGCCTGTCCCCCCTGCGGGCGGACAGGGGCGGGAGGGAATCCTTGAGGAACGGGGGTGGGGCCGGTTCGCCAGACATCACTGGGGTGACCGTACCGAACCGTTTACCCCCGCCCTCGCGGACGACCATGGCCGCGTCCCGGGCGAGGTCCGTCAGGAACACGCTCCCGATTCCGTCCAGGTCACGGACCATCGCCGGGACGGCTGTCGCCCCCTGGCTCCGCAGCAGCTTCTTGACCCCGGCCTCGAACCTGTGGGCGCCGACCACAGCGCTCGGTTTGCGCGACCTGCTGCGCTTACGAGGAGGCACGATGACACCCTCGGCGTCGTACAGGACACCGGTCAGGCCTTGAAACGTCGGGCTGTGGTCGTACCACTTGCCCCCCACCTCCAGCTCGACGTTCCGGTCGATCGCCGAGAGAAGGTCCCCGGGAATCAGCTTCTTCCGGGCCTCCTCCGCCGCCGCTCTCCTCGCGCCGTCGATAATCTCCGTCAGCACTGTCCGCGTCACCGACGCGGCGGCCCACGCGGCCGACCGAGAGACGTGCATCGGGGTCACGTCCCTGAACACCGCTTTGACGAGAGAAGGCTTGAACGGCGAGACGTCCATGACCGAGGGGGTCTCGGGGCTGCTGCGTTCAGGGCGGGCGGACTGTGCGGTCATCGGAAGAAACGTCCCTGCTGTCGGAGTTATCGGCGGCCCAGACTTCACCAGGCAGACCCGCTCTCCTCTCCCATCCTGCGTCGAAGTGACACCCGGTCAAGGTGGGAGCAGGTATGAGACGGAGAAAGATCAGAGGACTGCCAGGGACCATCCCCGCGCGTGCGGGGAGCAGGCCCCCCAGGTCTGCGCCGCGTACACGATGGGACCATCCCCGGCGCGAGATCCGGGCGGTTTCGCCCGGCGCGCCCTGCTCCCGCACGAGGCCGGCGCGCCTGATCGGCGCATACGCGAAAAAGCTCCGCAACCTGTGCGGGTCGCGCGGGGCGGGGCGCCCGGCACCAGCGCCCCGCCCCGTCTCGTCCCGATCGGGTCAGGCTGTGTGCCTGAAGTCGGGCGGTGACAAATAGCAGCCGTCGGCGTGCGTACTGCGGGCGGCTGTCGGCTCAGATCGTCGGTGTGTCGTCGATGGGCTCGTGGTGCGGTTCGACGATGAACTTCCAGCCGGTGCTGGGCTCCATGAACCGCACTCGGGTGGGGTAGATGTCCAGGGCGCGGCGGTCGCGGTTCTGGCCGCTCGTGCTCTTCCGACCGCGGGCCGGCTCTTCGAACAGGTCGACCTTGACGTCCGGCACCGCGACGACTTCCTCGTTCCAGCGCTGGACGATGCCCGCGCCGAACGCTTCCCTCGCGGCGGTGTAGAGCGACTCCAGAGATTCCTTGTTCCCGTTGGGCACGAAGAGCGCGAGGTTCAGGAGGACGCCGGCACTCTGGAGAACCTCGATTTCTTCCCCGACTTCGTCGGCAACCCAGATGCCGCGCTCTTCGGCATTGTCCGGAAGAACATGAATTTCCTTGCCGAAAATTGTCCTTGCGATGAAGGATCCTCCATCGAAATATTTTCCCGGCTTCGTGAGGAAAGCCGGGGCGAAGCAGTCGAGAGAAAGGAGGTCGTCCAGCTCTGCCGAGACAAAAATCTCCTCCTGGAGGCCCAATTCTGAAACCTCCTCGCTCGTAAGACGTCGAGCTGTAACCTTTTCGGTGTTCACGCTATTTCTCCTTCATGGTATGGCCACGGACAGTCCGAAGATCCGCTGGATCCGATGCTCCTGGCTCGGCCACGGCGCCACCAGCAGGCCTGAGTTGGGGCCGGGGCGAGTGGTGCCGGCGGCCGAGCGCGTTGCTCGAGCTCGCCGCTCCGGACAAGATCCCAGACACGGTACCCGGGCGGCAAATCTTCGTGGGAAAAGGCGAAGGCGACAGCATCGCCTCCGGACATCGCGGGCTTACCGACCCGCCCCTCTCTTCTGGACACCCGCCCGCGTAGACCTGTTGAGCTGTATCGGTTGGTCGGTATTGATTTTTCGACGTGGATGTGCCAGCACCTGTGGTTTTGATAACGGCCGGTTGGTGAGCAGTCGGGAGGCAGGGCTGCGGCCTGGCTGAACGCCTCTCGAAGTCGTGACCATATGCAGTCCGTTCTCGGGCTCTGGCTCACCTTCCGTGCGGAGTGACGCTTCAGTCCTCCGGATCGACCCACTTCGAGGCCGGCCCAGCTTCGTCGCTGGAGATGCGGGCGAGGGCTTCGTCAGCGAGCGTCCGAAGGTCGGAAGGGAACCCGGCATAGGCGTTTCCGGGCCGTAGGGCGTGTCGACGACAGGTTGGCCTCCCGGGCATTGCGCCGCGATGAGTGCGGCGGCGGCCACCACCTCGTCCGCTTCCCTGAGATAGCCCGTGGCGCCGACCGTCCGGACGAGGACGCCTCGGATCAGAGCTCCACATGCCTCGGGCCCGGCGTCGTCGAGAGCGTTGGCGAAGTCCGCAGCTGTGTCGAAGCAGAAGAGACCGATGTCCCAGGTGCCCATGCTGATCTCCTTGCGTAAGGTCGTCCGGATCCTCGCATCAGGCACTGACAACGTGACTACGGAGCGAACAGGACTCGTTTGCATACCTGTTCCACCTGTCGGGGTTGCGGGAAGCGGCCGGGATGGGGAAAGCGCCCATGGACGCACGGATGGCCGGCGCGGACTCGACGGCGCGCAATGCCCCGTCCCCGCCGTGCACAGCGTCAGAGTGATGGGGCGGAAGACCAACGAAACCGGCGACGCGCTCCCGTCGGGTCTGCATGGTCTGTGACCTGACGGTGAAGGGGCGGGCGACGTTCACCCCGCGCGGGTATGCGCAGATCTTCAAGGACTTCCACCGGTTCCTGTAGGCCCGCAAGGCAGTCGGGATCGAGGCGAGTTCAGGGTCCGACTCGTCTGCCCAGTCGACGAGTTCAACGCCTGTCGGCATGTCGGCGACGACTCCCCGGCTCTGCTGTCGCCGCTGACACTGGAGCAGGCGACGGAGTTCTTCGACCTCATGCCCGTTCGCGGCTCGGCACCGGCCGGGATTCGCACACCGCCCACCGGCCGCTCCGCATCGGCCAGCTGGCAAGACTTCGCACGATGTTCCTCCCCACTCCGCACCCGAATCCGCCGCCCCCGGTGGGTAATCCAGATCACGCTAGTGCCATGCCCGGCGACGTTCACCGGTTTGCCATGGATGAACGGAAAGCCAGGCAGGGCGGGACCGAGGTCTGGACTACCGCGCTGAGGGAGCGCGCTGTGCGGTGAGCACGGGCTGGTAGTACCCGCTGGAGGCCGGACTGTGCCAGGTGATGTTGGTGAAGCCGGCTTCAGCCACGAACTCTGTCACCTGCGGCGTCGTCAGCGCCCAGGAGGTGCTCCGGCGCACTCGAACATGCCAGGTGTTCTCCGCGGGGATGAGCTGGAAGTGCTCCAGATCGTAGCGTTCGCCGTCTTCGTACCAGTGCCACAGCTGGAAGGTGATCGCTCGGCCGTCGCGTGTTTCCGTGACCTGGGGAGGTGCCGCCGTGGGTCTGGTCTGGCGCGTCTCGTCATAGGCCCGGACAGTGATCACCAACAGTCCGTCGTCTCGGAGTACCCGTCTCATGCCGAGGAGTGCCGCCCGGAGATCTTTCCCGGAGAGCAGATGCGGGAGCGAGTTGTCCGCGCAGAGGACGACGTCGAATGACGCCTCCTTGAAAGGCAGTTGGCGCATGTCGGCCGCAGCGGCCGGAAGCCGGCTGCCCCGCGCCGCCGCCTCGGTGGCGGCGCGCGCGGCGGCGACCGGGCTCAGGTCGCTGCCGATGACCTGGTGCCCGGCCAGGGCCAGGCCGATGGCCTGGGTGCCGATCCCGCACGAGCAGTCCAGGACGCTGTGCGATCCCGCGCCGAGAGATTGGCGGAGGAGCCCGCCCAATACCTCGGCCTGGTAGGCCATGCTCGCGTCCCAGTCCCGGAACATCAAGTGGTAGTCGGGGGCCAAATCGTCGTAGAAATCCCGCACGGAGAGCTCGGACATGTATCCCACCGTAGTGCGTGGCCGCCAGGGAGGACGGGCAGTTCAGCAGCGGCTGCCTGGCTACGGCCGCCCCAGCGGAGGCCCTTCTCGTCGCGGATACGGGCGCGTTCGCGGCGTTGGACGGCTAGCACGTCGGGGTGGCGGGGTTCGCGTTCCGCCGGCGGAGGTAGGCGTGGAGGGCTCGGGTCTGTGCGGTGTGGTTGCGGTGGTCGGAGTTGGCGATGGTGAACTGCCGCAATGGTCCGAAATAGGCCTCGATCGGGTTGGCCCAGGACGCGTACGTCGGGGTAAAGCACAGCTCGCCCCGGTTCTTCTTTGCCCAGCTCCGGATGGTCCCGCCCTTGTGAGCGGAGAGGTCGTCCAGGATGACGTAGATCGGGGCACCGTCCGGGCGGGCCGCGCGGATCGACTTCAGGGCGGCCAGGGTGTTTACAGCGCCCCCCTCCTGCAGTTGACGCCCCACAGGGTGTCGTCGCCGACGGGGTAGCAGCCGTGGAAGTATCGGACGCCGTTGGTGCGGTGGTAGGTCGCGGAATGGCGTTCGGGGTGGCCGGCGCGGGCCCAGCCGGCTCCAGTGGTGGGGCGGATGACGCCGCAGCGGGCGAGCAGGCACCGTAACGCGTCGTGGCCGGTCCGGATCACACGGCGGTGTACGCGGCACGGATAGGCGGCGAGTTTGCGGAGTGACCAGCGGGTAAAAGGCTGCCCGAGCTTGGTCGGGCGGGTGATGGCCGTCTGAACGACGAAGTCCTCGTCGGCAGGACTGAGGTCGGGGACGGCCTTCCCGCCCACTGAGGGTCCAAGCAGACCAGACCAATCTCGTTGAACCAGTGGATTCGGCAGCGCGGACCCTCACGCTTCGCCGCCAGACGGACGAAACTCCGACGGCTGCCGCATCACGACGCGGCTGCCCGCGGGAACCCGATGATGACCGGTCGGGTCCAGTCGGGCGGCGTGTTCTGGCGCGTGGGAGTGAGCTGGCGACAGGTGGCACGCGGACTGAGCTGGTTGTTTGCGCTGCGCAGTGAGCTGAGGTCTGTAGGATGCCGACGCTCGACAGATGCCCGGAAGCGGCCTCGGCGGGCCCGTCACTCACCTGATCCGGATTCAGAGAAGACACCACCCATGAACCACTCGCCCGCTCCCCCTCCCGGCACCCGCTGGTGGCTGAGCACACCGGCCCGCATCGGCTTCGTACTCGCCGTCCCCCTGCTCGGTCTACTCAATCAGTACCTGGGTTTCCTAGCGTTGATCGCGGCGATAGTCCTGGTGTGGAAGAACAGCTCCTGGCAGAAGGGCGCGAAGGTGGCCGCCACCATCGGTGCCATGGCGCTGCTCGGCGGAGTCCTCCCCGACCCGCCAGAGAAGGGGAGCGCCGACGCCGTGGCCCAGGAAGACGGGAAGGGCGCGGCGGCCCGTACCCTGACCTCGCCGTCGCCCTCCGCAGCCCAGGATGACCCGTCACCGGCCCCCAAGCCTCGGCCGAAAGCCGCGGACTACCGGGGCATGCGCCTGGACGAGGCCCGGGACAAGGCCGAGGACGCCGGGTTTGGCGTGGGCGACCACAATGCGTCCGACGACGACAAGAGCATCTGGATGCGGTCCAACTGGACCGTCTGCTTCCAGAAGACCGGCTGGACCTGGGCGGAGACGAAGACGATCGACTTCGGCGCCGTGCAGACCGGCACGCCCTGCCCCGACACGGATGGCGGTGCCATCCCGTGGCCGACGATGCCGGAGCTGACCTGGAAGACCTGGAAGACGGCACGGAAGGAGGTCGTGGCCCTTGACGTCGTACCCGCGGAACACGTGCGAGCTGACACGGCCTACCTCAACGACACGCTGCCCGACGAAGGCAGATACGACAATTGGCGAGTGTGCCTGACCGACCCGGTCGAGGGCGCGGACGTCACCGTCGACACATGGGTCACCCTGGAGTTGACGCACCCGGACAACGGCTGCCCGGACCCCCGCGGAAGCGAGGACGACAAGGCGCACCTATCCGACCGGGACGACGACGGCGACCCCGACTACCGCGACCCGTTCCCAGGTGACCGCAGTCGCAACAGTACGTTCCCGAACGGCTTCCCAGACAGCCCGGACAGCCCCGGAAGCTCGTCCGGCGGAGGCGGCGGGGGTGATGGAGGCGGCTGGAACTGCCCCCGCACCCGTTGGTGCTGACTGTTCTCGGCGAGACGGCGCCGACGGAGCGTGGCAGTCCCAACGGGCCGATCCGGCGAAGTACTGATCAGGACATGCCGCTCGACCAGCTACGCCAGCCGACAGCCTTTCCTGCACCGCGCTTACTGCGATCCCGACATCGATGGCTACGACGAGCGTATGCGCCTCGGACTGGCCATCATGAGTGCAGGGACCGCCGGGTCGCGAAGGTCACGGCGGCCGATCACACCCACACCATGCTCGCGTTGTGCGGCTGATGAACGAACTCGTGCGGGAACGGGGGCTGTCGATCCCAGAGTTGCCGGAGCGGAGCGTCGGCCAAGTCAACCTCACGCCACTATCCAGGGCACAGTCCACTCTTTGCGGTGATCATTTCCCCGCGCTCGTCTACAGCGCATACGCGCTGGCTATCACCTATTGCGTGAACTTAAACGCGACGCGCTGTCCCCACCACAGCGCACGATAGGGGTCTCCATGGCTACTCACCGAGTTCCGCATCTCCTGGCAGGCACTCTCGCTGTCCTGGCGCTGGGCGTGACCGCTCCCGCCGAGTCTCTCGCGCAAGCCGCGGCAGCACCCGCGTGCAAGGGAGCGACCTGTAACGGCAAGAACCCCCACACGACCGGCTGTGACAGGGACGCCGTCACCCCCGGAGGGGCAGTAGCCCGGTCGGACGGCGGCGGGCCAGCCGTTCAAATGCGTTATTCGAAGAAGTGCAACGCCGTGTGGGCGCGCTTCGAAACCGCAGCGATCTCCAACTGGAGGGGCAAGCTGGAAGTCAAAAATAGCAACCCGTACGTGTTCAACGCGTCTCCCAACTACGCTGCCTACACCACAATGGTGAACGCTAGCTTCGCCACCCGCCCCTGCGTGGAGCAATACGATGGCGTCGGCGGCAGTTGGGCGTGCACGAAGAAGTGGTACTGAGTAGGGCTTGGACAGGTCGGTTGGCCCCCTGCTGGCTCAGGGGAGGCCGCCGAGGGGACTGACAGTGATGCTGGCCGAGGGCGTAGGCGACCTCGTACTCGCCGCGTAGGCGACAGCCCATACGGATGCCGTCCTCAGCGTGGCATGGTCTCCTTGCCGGTGCTCACGATGCTGGCGGGCACCTTGCCCGGCACGCAGTCGGCGCCCCCTCGCCGTGCGCGGCAACTTTCTTTGTCAGGCCGCGCACGGCATCCCCGCCGACCAACCCGGCGATCCTCAGCTCCAGTTGAGTCCGAGGGCGGTGAGGGCGGCGAGTTCGGCGGCGGTGAATTTGGCCCGCCCGATCTTGCTGTTCGACAGGAACACCCCCGCGTTTCATCGTTGCCGCATCGCGGTTGCGACGACGTCGCCGCAGAAGGTCTCTCCCGAGCGCCGGAAGGGCAGGTTCGAGGTCGCCATCGCCGAGCGCTGACTCATAGCGCGAGGCTTGGAGCTGGAAGAACAAGTTCGCGGCGTCCTGGTCGAACGGAACGTGGCTGATCTCGTTCATTTATGCGGATATCCGCATAGGTCGACCCATGGCGAGACCGCGACTATGCCGAGGGCTAGATCAAGGGGTGAAGATCACCGCTGGTTGAGGCCTCGGGCTGCTCGGTGGTGTTCGGCATAACCACGGGGGTGGGCGAGGCAGCGAAGCGCTCTGGCAGGTGCCGAGAGGCGCGGTAGGCGAGGCAGGCTTCGAACCAGCTGCCTTGACCGCCATTTGCCACCGATCTTGAGTCTTTTGCTCTGGCGGCCGCGACGTACTGCGCGTATCGGAGGCGTGCATCGGTGAGGCTGTCCGATCCGTTGGGACCGCCCCATACTTCGTCGGCGTTCAAGTCGTCCTGACCGTCGTCCTCCCAGCCGCATTCGTGGCAGATCTCCCACTCGACGCGGGCTTCCAGGGTCGGGAGCTTGCAGCAGGGGCAGGCGTACGGACCCTCGCCCGCCGGGTATGCCTCGCGCAACTCGCTGGGTGTCATCACGCCTTGAGTGTCGCATCCCGACTCCGTCGGTCTGCTCCTGTCTGATCCAAGGTCGCCCCCACTTAACGCCGTTTGTGGTGGAGTGCCGGACCGGGCGGCTGCGCAGACAGGGAAGCAGCCTCGCGGGAGGGAGAGAGCCGGCCGCTGCTGGGCGGCGGCTGTGTCCGCAAACGGCCGGCAGTTGGGCCCTGCCCGGGGCTTGGACCGCCGTGAAAGCTACGAGCCCTCCACCGCCTTCCAGTTGGGCAGGGCATCTCTCCACAGGTGTCCTGGCGGCAAGCCGACGCGCGGGTCGTCCACCCACGCTCTCCAGGCTTGTGGCAGCCGAACTGGGCACTGCGACGTGGGCTGCTGCAGCAGGTCCCACGCGTCGCGGTAGCCCTCCCAGGTCGGCGCGTACACGCGGGCCTGATCGAACCCGGTGTTCCTCTTGCCAGGTGGGACACCCAGCTCGGTCAGCCAGGCCTGATGCTCCATCCACGCCGCAGCCCACACATGGTCGCGCGGGACGACGTACGACGCCGGGGCCCTCCCAGGCGTTGGGTCCAGAGCGACGAACACGAACCATTCGCGGTCGCTCAGGGACGGCAGCTGCGTCTTGGTTCCGCAGCGGATGGCGTCCCGCCGAGTGGTGTAGCCGATCAAGCTGACGGAATCCCCAGGTCGCGGCCCGAATCACCCCCGCCGGAGGCCCTGTTGAGGCTCGCCGGGCCGGGACCAACGATGATCGCACGACGGCTGGCAGCGGCACGTACCGGACGGCTCCAAAGCGGAAGCGACGGACTGTGATCGGCTACACCACGACCGGGGACACGACCCCGCAGCGCCAGTTCGGCCGCGGCATAGGGCTTGCCGTTTTCACCTGTACCTCGATCATGCGGCGGGTGCCGTCGGCGCGGACGGCGAGAATGTCGGTGCGCTCCAGCCCGTCGCGGGTGAGCGCGGCACCCCACCCGGCGCTTGCGAGAACCGAGCAAACCCAGTGCTCGCCGGCGTTCTTGGTCATCTTTGTGTCCACGACAGACAGTGTGCGCGATGGCCACGACGTTCCGCGAGCGACGTGCGCTCGGGGCAGACCAGCCCGGCGGCAGCCGACCGGTCACGTGTCTGCGGGCAGGGCGAACTTCCCGCGGGCGGCGGCCAGCAGCTGCGCGCCCCTGGCCAGGGCCCTCTTTCGCTTCGCACGCCACTGCATCAGCGCCCTGTTCGCCATGCTCCGCGACCGATTCAACAGCGAGGCAAAGAGGCAGTCGCCCACGCTGGGACCCCGCCTTGAGCGGTGGGGGACCGCACGCACCGACCATGAGCCCCCGGTGTCCTTCACACCAACGGCTGAGCGGTGTCTGAGTAACAGTCAAGACCTGTGGATCAAGAAGATTGTGGCCAGGTGACCGGCCCGGTGGTGTCATGGACGTTCACCGCCTCCCCGTCGCGTAGGCGGCGGTGCGACAGCCCGCGCTCGGCGAGATGGACGGCGGCTCGCTCCGCGCCCTCCGTTTCACGGTGTTCGGATCGCCAGTGGGGGACGATCCGGTAGGGCACCAGGCAGAGGCACTCCGGTGCGGTAGTCGGCAGATAGCCTTCGGGTAGGACGGTTGGATCGTCGATGAGGTCGATGCCCTGGAGGTCCGGTCCGGCGACGCAGGCTCCCGCTGAGTAGCCGCCGTAGGTGAACTCGGGTCGATGCAGCTGCTTTTGGAGGGCATCGCGGAATCCTGCCTGGGTCATGGCGCGGGCCAGGACGAACGCGTTGCCGCCCAAAGCCCAGACGAGGTCGAGGCCGTCCAGGCGTTCGGGGAGTTCTTCGGGGGCGGTGAAGTAGTCGCGGAGGTCGAGTTCTTCGCAGGTGTATCCGAAGGTTTCCAGGGTGCGGCTCTCGCGGGCGAAGTCGCGGGCGCGTGAGCGGCCGTATTCGTCGAGCGCGTTCAAGACGATGCCCGCTTGGCCGGTGGCCAGAGTGCCGGGGAGCGCCGACGGTCGGCTGTCGGGGGTCAGAAACCAGGAGCTCAGTAGCAGCCTCATCAGTACCTCTCGGTTAACGGATAGCGCATGGGTGATCATTCAGGCTGCCGTGACTGGGACCTGGCTACTGGGGCTTTCGACGAGGATGCCGCCGTCTGCGTGGCCTCGGCGATGGGGTGCAGGAAGCGCCAGTCTGAAACTCCTCGACGAGGTGCCGGTGAAGAGCGTGGATCTACGAAAGTGGCTCCGTGGCCTGCGAGAGGCTTTCACGTCGCTCCCCGCCACAAGCACGCCATTACGACAGGCACGCCGTCCTCGTCGGTGGACACTCACTCCTCGACGAAGGGCTTGAAAAGCTCCGGGACTTCGTCGATCACTCCCGGCCAGGGCTCGCCGTCATTGCCATACGGGCTCATCGGCGATTCATGGTCGAAGCCACGTATATAAGCCCCGGCAGTCGAGAACAGGATGGAGTACTCGTTTCCCGACCCGTTGCGCATCGAGGCCACCCCTCGCCGTCGGCCCAGTTGGCGTTCATGGAGTACTACCGGTCTTCCAGTCCGGGCTGAGGATCGCATCGAGCGTCGCCAGTGAACGGCACAGGTCCCGCAGGTCGGCGATGGCAGGGAGCCGGCGAGCTACGTCATAGACAGTCACGTGCCCATCCAAGCGGATACCGGTGACAGCCAGGCCGCCGCCAGGAACGTCACGAACCACCACCCCCGGTCCCAATATGCGTGGCCAGGTTCCAAATTCCGTGTCCCGGCTCATCACGAGATCTCCGGCAGAGCCGAATTATGTGATCGTCCACCAACGGGGCCTCCTGGCATCGGCCGTCAGGGGACGTGGTGCCATCCGGGGGCGACGGGTGCGGTGAGCGGGAAGGGAGAAAGGCTCGGGGTCTTGCGAACGAAGGCGGAGCGCAAGGCGTGGTAGGGGGCGCGGGGGTCGAAGAAGGTGGCGTGCATGCGGGCGAGTTCGGCACTTCGGTGGCTTGCGAGGGAGCGTGCGCGTTCCTTCGCGGCGTGGGCGTCGGCCTTGGCGGCGATGCGCCGGTCCAGGTCAGGGTCGGCGGCGATTTCGCGGGCCAGCCGCTCGGTCTCGGCGGCGAAGTCCTGCGGTGCGGTCGGTACAAGCCGGTCCACGAGCCCGATCCGTTCGGCGTGGGCCGCGCTGATCGGCAGGGCCTCGTTTGTAAGTCGCTCTGCCTGTTCGGGGCCGACGCGCCGGGGCAGGGTGTACGTCCAGTACTCGGAGCCGTACAGACCCATGCGCCGGTAGTGCGGGTTGAGGACGGTGCCGGTGCGACACCAGACCTCGTCGGCGGCGAGGGCGAGCATGGCGCCGCCGGCGGCCGCGTTCCCGCCGAGAGCGGCAACGACGAGCCGGTCGGTGGTGAGCAGGATCTCCTCGACGAGGTCGTCCATGGCGTTGAGGTTGGCCCAGGACTCCCGGCCAGGATCGGGGGCTGCTTCGATGACGTTCAGATGGATCCCGTTGGAGAAGAAGTCCCGCGTGCCACCAAGGACGAGGACGCGGGCGGGGCGGGAGAGCCCGAATCGGTAGGCGGCGAGCAGTCGGCGGCACTGCCGGGTGCTCATCGCCCCGCCGGGAAAGGAGAAGCTAAGGAAGCCGACATCGCCGTGCTGGCGGTAACGGATGTCGCTCCAGGTGCGCCGGTTCGCCGGGATATCAAAGGGGAGGCGGGCCTCCGGCAGGGCCGTCCCGTCACGTCCGGTGAGGGAGGCGAGAACGGAGGTGGCCGGACGCCGGAAGGGAGCGGGATCGCCAGAGTTCTTGCGGGGGCGAAGCTCCGGGATCCAGATCGCGCCGTCCTTGGTGGCCCGGCAGACGGCACCGGCGCGTTTGGCGAGGAGTTCGCCGGGGTGACCGCGTAGCAGGTCTTCTGGATAGCCGCCGTGAAGGAACACCTCCCGGCCGAGGAGTTCATCCAGCACGCCCGGCTGCGAATCCGCGGCGCGAAGCTTGTGCAGCACCGTCTCGGTGTCATCACGGTGCCAGTCGATGCGGCGCCGCTCCTGCCGGAAGGCGTCGCGCCAGACAACCGTCACCGACGCGTCTGCCTGCGGCAAGGGCTTGTGTGTGCCTTCCGCGAAGCGTCGTACCGCCGCAAGGACTGCGCTCACCGCAGCGTCGGCGACCTCGCCCCGGTACAGGTCGCTCTTGCCGACGGGCGGCACGAGGAACGGCTCGGCCGCCCAGATCGCGCCCGCGTCCATCGCCGCCTCCGCCTGCAGCACAGTCACACCCCAGTGGAGTGTCCGTGCGTCGATGGCCCAGTCCAGAGCGGACGGTCCCCGGTCGCCGGGCGGGCCCGGGTGCACGATCAAACACGTGTGCTCCCGCCACACGTCCTCGGGCAGCGCCGTCCGGAGCATCGGCGCGACGACCAGGCCGGGTCGCAACTCGCGTACAGCAGCCCGGATCGGGTCAGGGCCATGAGAGGCGAGCACGACCTCCACACGGTGGCCGTGGCCCGACAGTTCGGCGTACAGGCGCTGGGAAAGGCTGTTGAATGCGCTGGCGATGAGCAGGATGTCCACGGCACCGCATTTTCGCGGGTTGTGGAGGGAACGGCGAAGAAGCGCGGCCGCGTTTCGTCCGCCCGGTCAGCTCACCCTGTGCCCTCCGGAACACCCGTGCAGGCCCAACTGCGCAGCTTGCGCATAGACCCGATTGGCCCCCCACAGCAGATCTCGGGCCCAGTGGAGCGGGCCGAGGTCCGGTAGCGAGCGGCACCCCTGCGAGACCTTCCGAAGGCTGCCCGGTCCGCGGCCGCCACTGATCCAAGGCCGCGGCGGCTAGCGCGACGACCGCGCACCGGGGAAGCAGGAGCGCAGGCGGTGGAGGTGAACGCACGCTTCGGTACGCCGGTGCTGTCCCATGGCGGCGGCACCAGCCTGGCTGGTCAGTCGACATACCGCCCCCAGTGTGCCGCGCACGCGGTGTGTACGTCGGCCTCCTGGAGCAGAACCACGTTGTCAGAAATGTGGCGACCGTCGAGGTCTCCAGCATTCCTACCTAGCGCGCAGGCCTCTGTCGGCGAAGGTGATCAGCCACTCGAAGCTCTCGTCGATGTCGGCGCTCCACTGGAAGGCGTTGTCCGCCTGCAATGTGGCGAAGCCGTGGCAGAGGCTGCGGAGCATGCGCAGGGCGTGGTCCACGTCGGACTCTGCGATCTCGTAGCCGCGCAGGACCGCCATGAACGCGTCGAGCAGCCGCTGACCCTCGGTGGCCAGCGGATCGTCCGGTCCGGACGGTTCCACGCCGATCGTCGCGGCGTACCGGCCAGGGTGCTCCAGAACGAAGGCACGGAAGGCGCGTGCCGCAGCCGCCAGGGCGTCGCGGCCCGCGTACCCCTGGACCGCGCCGCCGACAGCGTCGGCAGCCTCGCTCAACGCCAAGGCCGCGATGCGCCGGTTGAGGTCTTCCTGCCCACCCACGTGCTTGTACAGGGACGGAGTCCGCACACCCACCCGCTCGGCCAGCAAACCCATTGTCAGGTTGGCGAAGCCCACCTCGTCGGCGAGGGCGGCACCGACCGCGACCACGGCCGCCGCGTCCAGACCGGCCCTAGGCACGAGAGGCGACCGATCGGAAGAAGACGAGCATGAGCGAAACCACCTGATCGGAGAACTGGTCGTGCGGGTAGTGCCCGGCACCCTCGATCATCTCAAGCCGACCGAGGCCGGACGGCACGGCATCAACAACCGCCGAACCCTCGGCGTGCGGGTCGGCCCAGTCGGGGTCGAGCGTGCCCATGATGACCAGAACCGGGCAGCGGACATTGCCGAGCTGCGCACCGGCATCGGTCGGGGCGCTGCGACCCATGCCCTGCAGGGCCTTCATCCGGCCCGGCTCGCGCAGCAGGGAGTCGATGCGGCCGAGCCTCTCGGCCCAGTCCGCCGGCTTCACGCCGGGGTAGGCAACGTCGAGGTACGAACGCCAGAGCGGAACGCTGCCGAACGCGCCCGCGCCGAGCAGCCGCAGCATGCCCCGCCGGAAGCGCTTGACCCGCAGGTCGCCGAGGCGGATCGACTGCTTGCGGGTGAACGGCGCCAACTCGACAACCGCGGTGATCAGCGAGGGCTCCCGCGCCGCGGCGATGGTGGCGGCGCCGCCGGAGATCGAGTGGCCGACGAGCACGGCCGGCCCGCCCAGGTGGCGGATCACGGCGAGCAGGTCGTCGGCGATGGCAGCGCGGCTCCAGGCCGGCCAGCCGACGCTGGACTCGCCGCAACCGCGCAGGTCGACCGCGGCAACCCGATAGCCCGCTGCCACCAACTGCGGGATCACGGCGCGGTACGCGGCGCGGCTGTCGCCCATGCCGTGCGCCAGAACGATCAACGGGCCGACCCCCGCCACTTCGTAAGCGATCATTCCGTCGTTGACGGCAAGGTACTCGGTCATGACATCCTCCAGCTTGGCTAAGTTCGTTAGCTTAAAGCTAATCTTATTAGCCAAGCCTGTCAATGAGACGGTCCATGCTGGAGGGCCTGTTCATCGACGGCGCACTGGAAGATCCCTGGACGCTGGTGGCAACCGACGACCGACCGGGACAGTGCCCAGGGGCGCCGACATCGCCGGCTCCAGCGCAGCGCACGACGGTTCGCGGAGCGCGCCGTCGCGCGCTCCGGGCGGAAAGAGGGCGGACATGGCGCGGCCTGCGAAGGAGATCGACTCCGGGACATCCCTGTCCCTGCGCTCGCTCGCGATCGAGCTGCGTCTGCTGCTGACACTCGACTGTGCCCTTCCAGGTCATCGCATCGGTAGGAGCTGGATACGAACGGGTGGCTTGGCAAGCTGCCGGCCGCACGAGTCCCGCCGAACGCCACGAGACGGCATGGGGGAAGTAGAGGCAGAGACATCACGCGAATCCCTCGGCCTGCGTGAGGGCGGGTGTGCAGTCCGGAATGACGCGAGGGTGACTGCCGGCAGGGCCGGGTTCACCGGACCGCGGTCGGCCAGGGCGCCCGGAAGGCTGAGCACCCGCAGGTCGTGGATGTCGGGAGTCGCTTCGAGCCCGGTCGAAGTGATGGGCGTCGACAGCCTGGGCGGTGAGACTGGAACGACAGCCGGCAGGGTCCAGCAGGCTGAAACGACCAGAGTCATCGAGGGAGTTCCGATGCGGATGCCCCAGCGTGTTCTTGCCGCCGCTCTCATGGCCATCGCGGCCATCGCGGCATTCGCCGCCCTCGGGGCACCGGCCGTGGCTGCGCCGACGCCGTGGGATTCACACAGGATCCCTGCCGCTGCAGTGGTGACAGGTGACAGCGGCACGGTCGCCGTGCTGTGCGGCGGTAGCTGCTACGAGTAGACGGTGGCGCGGCGGTTCTGGCATTCCCGTAGGGCAGGACCCTCTGGCTCTGGACGGCACAGTCGCCGCACAGGGCGCGGCCGCCGACACGGGCCAGGTTGGGCGGCTTGCGGGGCTCCACCTTGAGCGCAGCCCGGACTTGGACCCGGAGTGCGGTGAAGTCGGGTCCGTCGTCGGGGCAGATGATGCCGGGGGCGGGAGCCCCGCAGGTTTTCGCGTGCCGGATGAGGTCGGTGATGCGCCGGTCGGCGCGGAGGCTGTCGCCCCGCACCTCTTGACAGGCCCTGTGTGTGCGTCGTCTACCGGTGCGCGCGGAGTCCGTCGAGGATGAGCGCGAGCATGTGGGGTGCCCGGTCCTCGGGGCTGGACGCGGCACGCCACAGTGCGCCGGTCAGTTGGAGGAAGTCCCCGGGGTCGGCGTCCACGCGGATGCTTCCGTCCTTCTTGCCGGCGTCGAGGAGTCCGGTGATCGCGGCGATGACCGGCCCGTAGCTCTGCTCGGTGATCGTCTGGTGCGCGCCCGGGCCGAGGGCGTCGCCCAGTCCGTGCTTTTTGCGCATGGCCTCGACGAGGTCGGTCGTCCAGTGGCGGAGCGCTTCCAGTGGCGGCATCTGGGTCAGCAGGTCGGGCACGGTGCCGATGATGCGTGCCACCTCGTCCTGGTAGACGGCCAGGACCAGCGACTCGCGTGTGGGGAAGTTGCGGTACAGGGTCCCCGCGCCGACTCCCGCGCGCTGGGCGATCTGGTTCATCGACGTGCTGCCGTCCGCCGCGAGCGCTTCGCGTGCGGCGGCGAGGATGCGTGCCCTGTTCTCGCGGGCGTCTGAGCGGACCACAGGACCTCACCTTGCTAAGTGGAGAGCTCTCCATTACGTTATGTGGAGAGCTCTCCACATACTCTAAGGAGCGTCATGCATTACATCAAGCTCGGCATGACCGGCCTCGACGTGTCCCCGATCGCGATCGGCGCGATGACCTACGGAGAGCCCGACCGCGGGCACCCCGTCTGGTCGAAGGGAGAACAGGACGCGCGCCCGCTCATCCAGCACGCGCTTGAGGTGGGGATCAACTTCTTCGACACCGCGAACATGTACTCCAACGGTTCCAGTGAGGAAATCCTCGGCCGGGCGCTCAACGACTTCGCCGACCGTGATGCCGTGGTGATCGCCACGAAGCTGCGCCATCCGATGCGGCTGGGGCCCAACGGACGGGGACTGTCGCGCAAGGCGATCATGACCGAGGTCGACCATTCGCTGCGCCGCCTCGGCACCGACTACATCGACCTGTATCAGGTGCACCGCAACGACCATGCGACGCCGCTGGAGGAGACCCTCGAAGCCCTCAGCGACCTCGTCAAGGCAGGCAAGGTGCGCTACCTCGGCGCCTCCTCCATGCATGCCTGGGAGTTCGCGAAGGCGCTGAACCTGCAGAAGCAGAACGGCTGGGCGCGGTTCGTGTCGATGCAGGACCACTACAACCTGCTCGCCCGTGAAGAGGAGCGGGAGATGATCCCGCTGTGCCTGGACGAGGGCGTCGGCACGATCATCTGGTCGCCGCTGGCCCGCGGCCGCCTCACCCGCGCGTGGGACGACGCCCGTTCGACGGCGCGCTCCGAGACGGACGGCGCCTACGCGGACCTGCTCTACTCGCCGGAGCAGGAGGCATCCAACCACGCGATCATCGACGCGGTCGGACAGGTCGCGGACGCCCACGGCGTCAGCCGCGCACAGGTCGCGCTCGCCTGGCTGCGACGCCAGCAGGTCGTCACCGCACCGCTGGTCGGCGCCGGCTCGGTCCGGCAGATCGACGAGGCGGTGGCCTCCCTCGGCATCGAGCTCACCGACGACGAGGCGCGCGCCCTGGAGGCCCCGTACACCCCCCGGTACGACTGGCAGGGCGTCTCGGACGAAGCCGAGATGGAAGCCATCCGCAGGCGCGTCCCCGGAATGGCTCTCGCATGAACCCCATCGTCCGCTCCGGCGCCGCTGCCCGCGCCGGAGTCCTCCTCGGCGGGCCGGTCACGGGTGAGTCCGGCCCGACGTGTCCCTCGCGCCGGATCTCCTTCCCGTAGGGATCAGAGGTCGACCGCAGCCCACAGCGCCATGTCTGTGCGGTTCAGGCGTCCGGGCATCTGCTTGGTGCTGTCGGGGACGACAGCCCGCACCAGCGACAGGTCCCCGCTCTTGTCCACCGTCACCTTCGTGCCGTCGTACGTCGGCGCATCTTCCGCGACGATCGCTCTCAACCGGCCTGCGATCTTCGCCGCGGTCGCTGCGTCCTTGACCACGAAGCACATCGCCTCGGTGTTCTTCGCCGCGGTGGCGGCCCGTTGGCCGAGGACCGAGAGTCGCACCGGTCCGGAGGAGCGCAGTGCGGAGAAGTCGACGCGGTAGGCGTCGCCCACGCAGTCGGCGGCCCGCCGGTACTCCTTGATGTCGGCCAGCGTCTTGCCGTCCTCGGGATGGAGGGCCGACAGGCCGATGCCGCTCCTGGTGGAGTAGGAGACCGAGTTCTTCGCGATCTCGTATGCCTGGTGGGGGTGTTGGGAGCTCGTCCAGGTCTCCCTGCCGTCCTTCTTGCTCTTCGTGTATCCGTTGGACTTCAGGGACGTGGTGACGGCCGACTGGTCGAACTTGCCCTCCCAGTGCCCCGCTCCCTGGAAGTCGATGGCGGTGTCGATCTGTTGCGCCGCCAGACTGTGGCCCCACGGGGGCGGACTGTACGAGGAGAGCAGCGAGCTGGCCGGTCCCCGCACGAACGCGAAACGATCGGTGGCGCCCCGTGAGAGGCGGCGTGCCTCGGCGGCGTCTACGTAATTGACCATGTCCGCACGCGCGCTCCTGGCCACACCGCCCAGCCCTTGCAGGACTCCGGAGCCGTCGTCCGTCTTGTCCGTACCGGACGAGCAGCCGGTGAGGGCGAGCAGGAGGGCGGTGCTGAGCGCGAGGGCGGCTGGTCTGGATCCGCGTCCGGTTGTGTACATGACGGAGGAGCCTATAGGTCGCAATGGCGTGGTTCAGCGTGCTTACATCTTCGACCGCCGATCCGGAAGTGCCTTCCGCGACGGGTGTGACGCCCGCGGTACTCCGCCGGTGACGAGCGCGTCCAGGAGGGCGTCGTGGCATCAGGACTCGTTTGCCGAACCGAGGAGAGGCGGGGTCAACTCCTGGTGTTGTCCGCTGCTCGCGCACGAGTTGGGTTCGACCGGTGACGGACGGGCGTTGGCAGCTTCCAGCGGTACATGAG
This sequence comes from Streptomyces sp. NBC_01571, assembly GCF_026339875.1. Taxonomy (NCBI): domain Bacteria; kingdom Bacillati; phylum Actinomycetota; class Actinomycetes; order Kitasatosporales; family Streptomycetaceae; genus Streptomyces; species Streptomyces sp. NBC_01571. Next base: position 734,534 of record NZ_JAPEPZ010000002.1, on the reverse strand, counting down.
GGTCTGCGAGGCGCATCTGGCCGTGCGGCGGTCGTATCCCGTCGCTTCACGGATCTCATCGATCGCTTCGTCGAATTTCCGCTGCCGGATGAGCTCACGAGCTCGGTCCTGTGCGGATTTCGGGACGGTCAGCCCCAGACCACGAATAATGTCGTGATCCCAGTTCTGTCCGCGCGCCCGCCTGATCCGCACCCACGCCGCCACGGACCAGACCATCGCATCTCCGAGAGCTCCCACGGACTGCTCTGCTACCCGTGAGTGAGGATACGCGGGGCCGCGGCGGCTGGAAGAGGGCTCGGCCGTATTGAGCACAGCCCCGCGCTCTGCGCAGCCCGGCAGCAACTCGCCCTGCGGGTCGCTCAGGGGTGACTCAGGGGTGACTCAGCACACGTACGAAACGGTTTCGTTTCGCAAAATTCCTGCGCTAGATTGATCGTGTAGGAAGCGGAGCTACGAAATAGTGTCGTTCGGAGTGGGAAGGGTGAGCGGCATGGCCGAGATCGCAACGGCCCGGCGCAGTCGGATCACGCCCGAGCGTGAGGCCGAGTTGTACGAGGCCGTGCTCGACCTGCTCCGGGAGGTCGGCTACGACGCCCTCACCATGGACGCCGTGGCCGCTCGTACACGGTCCGGTAAGGCGACGCTCTACCGCCAGTGGGGCGGCAAGGCCGAGCTGGTGGCAAGCGCGATGCGGCACGAAAAGCCGGGTCGTATCGCGGACGGGGGCACCGGATCCCTCCGCGGCGACCTGCACGCCCTCGTGCAGCGCGAGGACGACTGCTGGATAGAGCAGTACGCCGCACTGATGCGAGGTCTGGCCATGGCGACGCACACGAACCCGGATCTCCTGCGGGCGTTCAAGGAACTGCTCATCAATCCCGAGATGGACGAGTTCCGCCTGGTGATGCAACGCGCCGTCGACCAGAGTGAAGTGCGTGCGGACAACCCGGCGTTGGAGTATGTGGTGCACATGATGCTCGGCGGGTTCGCCACCCGCACGCTGATCGACGAGCTGCCGCCGACGCAGGAGTTCCTCGTTTCCTACATCAATGCCGGGCTCCTCCCCGCCCTCGGCGTTCCCACCGTCTGACAAGTCCCCCGCTGCTACGCCCGTTACCCGTCGCGGAAGCCGGGGCACCGATCAGGCCCGGAGCACTTCACCCTGCGTGGTGGTGCGCACGTGAGAGACCCGTCGTCTGCGGATCGCCTCGCCGGCGCAGGACGTGAACGGGTGGGCGCGGTCGTGCCGACTGGTGCCGTGCATGACGGCGCCGACGGCGCTCTGCCGGTCCTGTCCGGCTTCCGTGCGGCGTGCACAGGCGCGTCGTGGATGACTTCTGCGCAAAACGGGCGATCCCTGCGTTGTTCCGTTTGGTCACCAAACGCTTCGGGGACCAGGTGGGCTATGGGTGACTACAGCGAGAGCATCATTGTGCAGGTGTCGCCGGACCGGCTCTTTGCCTACCTGTCCGACGTGCAGCATCTGCCGTCCTACATGCCGCGGCTGACGTCCGCGCGCCCTCATGACGGCGACAGGGTCACCGTCACCGCCCATATCAATCCCCCTGATGCGTCGGAACAGGACGTGACCAGCGAGGCGTGGATCCACGTGATGAGGGACGGCAAAAGCCTGGAGTGGGGCGCGCCGGGACCGCACGACTACCGGGGCCGGCTGCACGTGGACGAAGGTGAGAGCGCCGGCAGCTCCCGCCTTACCGTGGAGCTGCATACCGAGCACGCGGAAGGCGAGCAGATCGACCACGGGCTCGACGAGGCATTGCGCGGCATCAAGCAGGCGGCGGAAGACGCTGAACGCTGACACCGCTCCAGCACGGGGACAGGGTCGCGGTAAGCGGTCGCTTACCCGCTCTCGGCCCCTTGGGGCCAGTGACGCGAGGCAGGACGCGAGTCCGGTCGCCGAGGTGATGCAGCACCCCACGTTCCGTCACTCTCATCACCGAGATATTCGAGTCGTTGCGCCGATAAACGGGGGAGGGGTTGCTGGGAAGAGTCGCTGCCGACCAAGTTCCCCGTGGCAGCGATGGCCGGCCGACGCCTAAGGGCTTTCCCGTGATCCCCGGTGGATCAGCGCGCGGCGTCGGATGCGGTGCATCGCAAGGCGGAGGGTCGTCCTCATACTGGGTGTGCTCGGGCGATCCGACAACGCGGCGAGGTGCCGTAGCTGTCGTCGTGCGCCCGCCGGGGATTGCGGGACGGCCCTTAGGGATTCGTGCCGGTGTCGCCTTCGTCATTCGAAGAGTCCCGCTGCTTCCTCTCACCCGGAGGGGAGAGGCCCTCGTGCTCGTCCAGCAGTTCCAGGAGCGCGGCGTCCGCCTTCCGCCTGTCCTCTTTCGTCAGTCCAAGAGGTGCGTTCCTGTAGACGGTGTACCGGTCGGGATCGACGATGTTGGCGGCTCTCAAGGTGAACGTCAGAAGGGTACGCCACCCCTTGCGGTGACCGACCCTCGCCTGAATCTGAGCCTTGTAATTACGTGGCTCCGGAACGAATCCGGAAAACGGTGCCTCGAACTCGATGAAGAGTTGCTGCGCTTCCCTGCCGGCCACCGCGAATACCGCCGGCAACTTCGGCTCCTCCTCCGGCCCGGGTTGGAGACGGGACGGTGAAGAGATCCACAGGAGCGGCAGGTGAGAGGCGGGCTCATCAGGGAAGGTCAACCTGAGATCCTGCACGACTATCGGCTTGGCGCCGGTGTTGTGAAGGACGAGCGGAAGCCTCAGGCGAGCCACGGAGCAGTGGACGATCGCGGCAAAGGAATGAGGCTCCCAGGACTTCAGGTGCCCTCGCCTGGCGTTGATCCACCAGAAGGATGCGACGGTAAAGATCAACGCGCAAACCGACACGACGCCGGCACCAGGAATCGATGGAAACGCACCCTGAACTGCAGCGGCCGTCAGTGGAAGCACAAATTCAGTGTGCCAGCCGCAGGGCGGGCGCGCTAACAGAAATCGGTGAGGCGGGGCCCTTGAGCGGCCCAGCCTCTCGGTGCGGAGCGGCTGGATTCCTTCGTCCCTCGGCGATGAGGTGCGCCGGCGAAGCGACCAAGTCGACGCGGCCGGGCTCGGCCCCTGGGCACTACTGCGTCGGTTTCCCGCAGGCACGCCTCGATGGCAGGCTGCGCCATGACCCGATGGGCATCGGTCGTCAGCCCGTCGGCAGTTCCGTCAGCGGCAGTGTGTGCTGAGTGCGGACCACCTTGGCACGGAGGTACCGGACGTTGTGCGTCGTGGTGAAGACGCCTGTGGGGACATGCTGGGCCACGGTGAGGCCCAGGGCGCACAACTGGGCCGCCTTGTCGGGGTTGTTGGACAGGAGGTCCAGCTCAGAGATGCCGAGAGCGACGAGCATCTGCGCGGCGGCTGTGTAGTCGCGGGCGTCCTCCGGGAGGCCGAGGGCCGCGTTGGCCTCATAGGTGTCGAGGCCCTGGTCCTGGAGGGCGTAGGCGTCGAGCTTGTTGTAGAGGCCGATGCCGCGGCCCTCCTGGCGCAGGTAGAGCAGAACGCCGCCCCGGTCGGCGATGCGCTCGACCGCCTCGCGCAGCTGGGGGCCGCAGTCGCAGCGGGCCGAGCCGAGGACGTCGCCGGTCAGGCACTCGGAGTGCAGGCGCACCAGCGGGGGCCGACCGGCGGTGGGTTCGCCGAGGATGACGGCCACGTGTTCCTGACCGTCGACGAGGCCGTGGAAAGTGGCGAGGTCGGCAGTCACCGAGTAGCCGTCGTCGAAGCGGAGCGGGACCGTCACGCGGGTGCGGACCGTGGCCGCCAGGCCGGTCGGATCGCTGCTGTCGCTGGGTGCGGTGGCGTTGCGTGAGTCGCGCATGTCGGTCTGCTTCTCCGGGGCGGCGGTTGCGGGTGTTGTTCGCACAATGGGCCGACACCGACGCCAGGGCGCCGTGATCGGCCGCCGATCACGTCGAGCGCGCCGCCATTCGGCCTCCTTCTGCGCAACCCGGGTCTTCACGGGACGCGCCGGCCGTACGTCTTCGCAGAGTGCACGGCCGGCAAGCCCACGCGCTCGGTCGTGTCGTCAGGGAACGAGGATGAGGCGGATCGGATCGCCGATCTTGCGCTCCAGGCGGTGGATCGCCTCGGGGGCGTCGGCCAGGGGGATGTGGTCGGTGATGGACGGGGCCAGGTCGAGACGGCCGCTGCCGGCCAGCCGGATCAGTTCGTAGACGTGGTCGAACGACGATCCGTAGTGTCCGTACACCTTCTTGTTCTTCAGGTTGAAGGTCATCTTCTCCGAGATCTTCAGCGGCTCCATGGTGATACCCACCAGGACGAGCGAACCGTGGTCACCGAGGAGGGGCGACGCCTGCTCCCGGACCCGGGGAACGCCCGCGAAGTCGAAGGCGTAGTCCAGGCCCAGGCCGTCGGTGGCCCTCAGCACGGCTTCCGCGAAACCGGGGTCCGACGGGTCGAGCGCGATGTCGGCACCGAACGCGAGGGCTCGCTCACGCGCATTGGGCAGCGGGTCGACGGCGATGATCGGCGTGGCACCCATCATGCGGGCCAGCCGGACGGCGTGGGCGCCCACCCCGCCGACACCCCAGATGCCCACGGCCTGGGCGGAACGTACCTGCACGGTCTCGACCAGGGCCGCGTACGAGGTGGAAACGGCGTCCGGGATGATCGCCGCCTGGTCGAAGGGAAGTGCGTCGGGGATGGGTACGACGGTGTCCTCACGAGCGATCGTGTACTGGGACCAGCCACCGTCGTAGTCGACGCCGCGGCCGCGGAACGACGTGCACGTGCCGCCCCTCACGCAGGTGGCGCACTCGCCGCAGGGCTGTCCCGCCTGCAGCGCGACCCGTGTGCCGACGGCCAGGTCCCGCTTGAGGCCGGGTCCCAGGGTATGGATGACACCGGAGATCTCGTGGCCGAGGGTGAGCACGTTGGAGTTCAGGTGCAGCGGCGAGATGCTTCCGTCGATGAGGTGGAGGTCGGAGAGGCACACGCCGGCCGCCTGCACTTCGATCAGTACCTCGCCCGGCCCGGGTTCGGGGACCGGGATCTCCTCCACGAGGAACTTCTTTGTGTCCAGGTGGACGCGACCTGCCAGCATGGTGTCCATCGTTTGAGCCTTCTTGAGTGGTGGTTGCTGATTCGGAGTGCTGCAGCGGTCGGTGGGACCACAGGGGGTGAGGGGCGCTGCGAGAGGGGGCGGGGGATGGGGGCATCAGCCGGCAAGAGGCCGAGCCACTTTTGCCCCTGGCGGGTTGGTGCGGGGTCGGCCGAAGGGCATGCCGATCCGTCCGGCCGACCCCCGTCGGTCCCTCTATCGACGGCATCGCCGCTCGGCGGCTATGGGGCAGCCTGTGCAACCCGGTTCTGCGCGAGGACAGCACGCTGGAACAGGGCATGGGCTCGGGCCGTCTGGCGGAATGCGAGGTTCTGCAGGGCCAGTTGGAGGCCCCGCTCGGCGTCGGCTCCCACGGTGAGCCAAAAGTCGGCCGCGTGGTCGGCGTAAGCCTCCGGATGGCGCAGCACCAGTTCGTCGTAACCCGCGACCGCGCGCTCGCGCCACTGTTTCGCCTCGTGGACGCGACCGCCTGCGTGCAACGCGGTCGCGAGGTGGCCGGCGTACTCGGGGTCGTCGCTGATCCAGGTGAGGGGACGCAGGAGACCGATGGCGGTCTGAGGGTCTCCGCGCAGCAGCTCGACCTCGGCCAGGTGGCCGAGTGCCGGCGCGTAGTCGGGCACCCGGTGCCGGGCGGCCTCGTAGCACGAGCCGGCTGCACCGAGATCGCCCTCGCGGTGCCACATCACACCGCGTCGGAAGTCCAGCTGGGCGAGCGGGAACGGCGAGGTCCCCCGATAGTGGCGCCGCGCCTCGTCGAACAGCCGCTCCGCCTCGGTGACCTCCCCGCGCTCTGCCTGAAGTACGGCGAGCGCGCCGAGCGTCGTGAAGCTGCTCTGCCGCTCCGCCACTTTGCCGATCAGGGCCATGGCATCCGCGTAGCAGCCGAGGGCCTGCAGGACGACGGCTCGTTCCGCGGCCAGTGTGGCCTCGTCCGCACCCGTCCGGCCCGCCGCGCCGAGGTCGGCGACGGCCTCGGCGAAGCGGTGCAGGGTCGCCCGCGTCCTGGCGCGAGCGAGCAGGGCAGTGCCGTCCTCGGGTGCGATGTGCACGAGCCGCTCAGCGAGTTCCGCGGCCCGCTCGTAGTCGGCGACACGGCCCAGGATGTGGCCTCGGAGGTTGAGGAGGTCGATCAGGGCCGCCCCTTGCGCCACCGCCAACGGAGCCCAGGGCGTCTCCCCGGTATCCGCACGGCTGAACCGTACGGCCAGGCCGTCGATCTGCCCGTGCAGATTCGTTACGGCGATGGTGCCGTTCGTCGTGACCGGCTCCCACTTCCGGGGAGACGCCCCGGTCATGCCGCTTCCTCGCGGGGAGGCATCTGCGCGGCCAGGCGGGCCCCCAGGTCCGGCGGGGTCGGGTTGGAAGCGTTCAGGTAGGGGAAGCTGCGGGTCGCGGGCTGAGTCGGCTGGTCGACGCCGTCGCTGATGCGCTCGCCGTCGACCCCACCCACCAGCAGCGTGAAGAGGGTGTCCACGATGTCGTCGTTGAGCGACCGGCCACCGCAGGTCGTGTGCGGGCGGCCGGCGAGCAGGGCGGTCTCGATCTCGAAACAGCCGTCCTCGGAGAAGGGCTTGGAAAGGTCGACGACGAGGAAGTCCGCCAGCAGCAGTTCGGTCAGCGGGTGAGAACCCTGCTCGTCCAGCGGCCAGGCGGTCTTGCCGTCCAGGCCGTCGTAGAAGGCGAGGTTGGCGCTGAGTCGTGCGCGGTAGGTGCTCGCATAGTCGGGCCGCACACCGAAGGCGTCCTCCTCGTTGAAGAGGTCGCGGATCTCCAGATCGCTGTTGACGGTGTCGAACTTCTTGGGCGACATGATCACGTTTTTGATCTCCGGCCGGCCCATGCGCTCCAGCCGCACCGGGCGTTCACCGGAAGTCACGGTCTCGCCGACGACCGCCACCAGCGAGCCGGCGGCCGGACCGAGCACCGCGGCGTCGACTTCGAGGACGATGCTCAGCACGTTCAGGCCCTCCAGAACATTGCTGGCATCAGACCTGAAACCCAGCTTCCCCGTCGCCTCGGTGACCATCACGCCCACGAAGTCGATGAAGAACGGGTCGAGTCGCGACCCGGCGAAGATCTTCAGTCCCTCGGCCTCGGTGGGCACCTCGTTGCCGACCTGGAAGGCGACCTGGCGGCCTCCGGGTGCCTGGCACGTGCCCATCTGCACCGTGGTGTCCGGGCCGTCAGGCTGCTGAGGGGCGTCGAAGGTGAAGTCGAAGCTGTACTCGTCCTCGCCGACAGTGAACGGCGCAGCCGCACTCTCACTCCCGGGCGCGACCGGCCGGACACGGAAACGGTAGGTGATCGCATCGGAGAACAGGGCCGTAGGGGCCGAGGCGGGGAACGTGTTGAGGACGAGCACCAGGTTCCCCGGCCGCTCCGGGCTGGGGAAGGCATACACGTCGGCGATGTCGGACGCAGGGTCGGCGATGGCACGAGGCCCGGAGAAGTGGTCAGCCATGAGAAACGCTCCTTGTCGTGTTGATCGTGAGAGATGTCAGGTGTCGAGGTCGGAGAGCCAGCGCAGCGCCGACCGCCCGGGCATGAAGCAGTACTCGCCACCCCGGTTGACGACGAACGGCGGCAGCCCCTTGAAGCGGCGGCGGATCGGCCGGCGCGGGACGGTGAACCCTCCGTCGTCGTTCACGCCGATCAGCGGGTCCTTCTCCGCGGGCGCCCCGATGAACTTGCCGTCGTTCACCCACTGCCGCTGGACGAACTCGAACTGCCGGTCCAGGTGCGCTCCGACAAAGGCGAACATGATGCCGCGGTCGGCGCCGTCGTTCTCCAGCACTCCCTTGGGCAGCGGCGGGCCATAGGTCGTACCGCGCCGGATCATGCGGTGCAGGCGCACCTCACCGGTGACGACCGCGTCCCGCGGGTTCATCCGCCGGGCGTGGGCGCCCACCGGGCACTTGAGGCCCTCCGGGTCGTCGCCGTACAGGAAGGCGTTGTTCCGCTGAGGGTCGGCACCGAGTTCAGGATCGTCCTTGTCCGGGGTCAGTGACAGCGGGGCACCGCTGGGCCAGCGGCCGAGGAACTTGGCCGCAAGCAGCTCCTCGTCGGCGGGGTCCTTGGCGCGGTCGCGGAGGTACTGACGGAAGTCGGCCACTCGCGTGTGCAGCTTGCGGAAGGCCACGTACGTTCCGTTGCGCCCGAGCACCTCGGGCTGTGGAATGGGCGCGATGCCGTGGGTCTCGTCCTTGTATCCGGTGATGAACTCGCCTGCCCTGAGCGGCTCTTCGTACGGATTGGTGCCGGGTATGCCCGTGCCCTCGATCGCCGGCTGACCGATGCCGTCCCGGAAACCGAACGGTTCCTTCTCGTCCGGTCCGACGTGCACGTCCTGCTGCCAGATGGCAACGACGCCGGGCAGATCGCGCAGGGCATCGCGGGTCAGGAGGAGGACCATCTGCAGGCGGGCGGCGTCCGGGGCGAGTCCGGCCAGGATGAGGTGCACGTCCTTTGAACCGAGCGGGCTCTCCCAGTTCTCCGGCGCGCTTTCCCCGACGTCCCCGATGTACTCCGCCCGCGCGGCCATGCCCTCCTGGAACTCCTCCGGGAAGGTGGCCAGCGACTCCGCGGGCACCCCCAGGGCCTTCAGGCCCTGGAAGCTGAGTGCCACCGCGAGCGAGACCTGACGCTCGGGGTCGAACGAGGCGACCGAGTCGAGGACGGGGGTGAGCCGCCGCAGCAGCTCGCGCCCCTGACGCCGGTCGTCGATGCGCAGGGCGAGGTAGAAGCCCGCGTAGGGGATCGGCCGTGGCTGGAGAGCGGCGGCTTGGATGTCGTCGAGCTCCAGGGCGCTGCCCTTCTCGATGCTCATGATGCCTTCCAGAACTGTCTTGCGTGGACGCAGTCGGCACGCGGGTCGTGGAGGGGGCAGGGGCGGGGCCCCTGACCGGAGGGGGCGGGGTGCCGCCCGCATCTGGCGAGGCGGGTTGGCGCCTCCTCCGGGGTGTGGGGTGGGTCAGCTGGCGGCTTGGGCGAGCAGGGGCTGGAGGGCCGGGTGCTGGAGGGCTTCCTCGGCGGCGGGGTCGTCCAGGACTTCCTGGAAGGCGGCGTTGATCCGCTCGGCCTTGGTGATCTCCGACATCGTCAGGGAGCTGACCGGGTTCCAGTAGGCGGTGGCCTTCTGCTGGCCGTCCTGCAGGATCCACCTCATGCCTGCCATGTTCGCGATGATGTGCTCGTCGAAGCCTTCGCGTGTCTTGTCGCCGGTGAGCGACTCTAGGCCGCCGGACTTCTCGATCCACGGGGCGATCTTGGTGTCCCACTCGGTGGTGTGCTGCATCCAGTCCACGAAGTGCTCGAAGCCGACGGTCAGGAACGCGTCGTCGATGTAGGGCACCCACTCGGTCTCGAAAGTGGTGGCCCACAGCAGCTCCGTGCCGTTGTTGAAGATCACGTGGCGGGTGTCGCGCAGACCGGTCTTGATGGTGGCGGCCATGGGGGCCTGCTTCAGGGCTTCGACCATCCGCTGGCAGGCCGCCGCGCACTCCTGTTCGTGTCCCGGCTTGATGTGGAAGTACGTGGCCATCTCTGAAACGACACCGTCGGTGGCGCCCTTGCCCGCCTTCTTCGTGACCGTAGCGTTCATGACTTCCTCTTCCATGAGAGACCCTGTGCGCCAATGTCATGGCATTGGCGATATCTGCTGGTAGGAGCGGGATCTGCGTTTCCACGATCCCGATGTGAGACAGATTGACTCACAGTGAGTCTATGAGTCAACTTGTCTCATAGTGACCTGTACCACAACGGCTCAGTGCAAAAAGATGCAGTGGATCGGACCGGTGGCGCCCGCACCAGCCTGCGGGCCGATCGGTTCGCGTCGCCGGGTTCGGCCGACTGCCAGCTAGGTAACGAAGCGGGGAACCCAGGGGTGACAGGGCCTCGCAGATGTTCATGGGTGCGAAGGGCCTGTCACCCTGATCAGCCCCGGCCGAACGGCGGACGTCCAGCCGCGCCGGGGACTCGACGACGCTAGGTCGTGTTGCGAAAGTCCCGCCTGCCAGGCGCCGCGAGGCAGGCGGGACTTTCGCAACACGCCCTAGCTTGACTCTGTCGGGGATCTTGGAGTTTCCCGGTGCAGCAGCATGGTCAACGGGCATGCTCGGGTAGTTCAGGCCGACGAAGCTGTCGAGGTGCCCGTTGTCCCTTCGCCCCCGTTCCGGTGAGCAAGTCCCGCCTCTGACTGCGCAGATCGCGCGGGCGAGCAACCCGGGCGGCACGACAGCGATATGGGTGCGTGACCGGCTGGACGGGCTGTGGCATGACGAGGACTTCGCCGACTGGTACCCGCGGGACGGGCGTCCGGGTCTCTCGCCCGCTCAACTTGCCACCGTCTGTGTGCTGCAGTTCCTGCTCGGCCTTTCGGACCGGCAGGCCGCCGAGGCGGTCCGCTGCCGCATTGACTTCAAGTACGCCATGGCCATGCAGCTGGACGATCCCGGTTTCCACCACAGCGTGCTGGCCGATTTCCGTGATCGTCTTGCCGAGGGCGACCGTGCTGACCGCCTCCTCGACCTCGTACTGACCCGTCTCAAGGAGGCCGGGCTGGTGCGCGAGCGCACCACGCAGCGCACCGACTCCACCCATGTCCTGGCCGCAGTGCGGGACTTGACCCGGCTGGAGCTGATCACCGAGGCGGTCCGCGCCGCACTCGAAGAAGTCGCCGGCATGTTCCCTCACCTGTTGGACGAGCTGGTCGATGAGGGCTGGGGGCTCCGCTACGGCAGGCCGGTCCGCCTGGGCAAGAACCCCACCAAGCCCAAGACCAGGATCCTTGCCACCGGGAACGACGCCGTCCGGCTCCTGGAACACCTCGACCGGCACAGAGCGGACCACACGTCCGGTCCTCGCGTGCAGGCCCTGCGCCAGATCATGGTGCAGAACTACCACCGGGATGCCGCAGGGCACCTGCGCTGGCGCACCGCCGAGAAGGAAGGCGGGCCCGGACTGCCGCCCTCGTCCCGGGCCATCGTCTCCCCCTACGACACCTCGGCCCGCTACGCGCGACATGGACACATCATCAGTTGGAAGGGGTTCTCCGCGCATCTGACCGAGACCTGTGCTCCCGACAGCCCGAACGTGATCACGGACGTGGCCACCACTGCGGCCACCACCCACGACAGCCAGGTCCTGCCCGGCGTCCACACCCGCCTGGCCCGCCGCGGGCTGCTGCCCGCCGAGCACCTGGTCGACGCCGGCTACACCTCCCTGCCCCATCTGGAACAAGCCGCCCGCGAACACCAGGTCACCGTCTCCGGGCCGCTGAAGAGCAACCCCACCCGCCAGCACCGCCGGAACGAGGGCTTCGCCCGGGATGATTTCCACATCGACTACGACAGGCAGCAGGTCACCTGCCCCCAGGGACAGGTCAGCGTGGGCTGGCACGGCCCCTACCCGACCTCCTCACCCACTGCCGCCCCGCTGATCGTGGCACGGTTCACCAAAAGCCAGTGCCGCCCCTGCCCGACCCGCACCCAGTGCACCAGCACCGCCGACAACGCCCGCACCGTGGGATTTCCCCCGCAAGAGCTCCGCGATCTGCAACTCCGCGTCCGCACTGAACAACAGTCGCCGGAGTGGAAGGCCCGCTACGCGGTCCGCTCAGGAGTAGAGAGCACGGTCAACGAGCTCGCCCACGGACACGGCATGCGACGCTGTCGCTACCGAGGACAAGGAAAGGCCCACATCCAGCACATCCTGACGGCCATCGCCGTCAACATCGAGCGCCTCAGCGGACTGCCACCGACCGAGGAAATCCCCATGCCTCGCCGGCCGACTGCCTTCCAAAACTATCTCGACCAGCGTGAGATACCCCGGCCGAAGTCCTGGCGGACTCTGGGCAGCTGACCCCGGCGACACCAAGATCCCCGACAGAGTCAAGCTAGGACCAGCCCCGCATGGCGGCATCCACGACGGCGTCCACGGTGTCACGCCCAAGACGGTTCCCTGCGAGAAAGCGCTCGAAGAACAGGGGACCCGCGGTGGCCATGGCAAAAGTCTCGGGGGTGACGTCCGGCCGGAGCTGGCCGCGCTCCACGGCCTCGGCAACAGCGGGACGCAGGGCATCGGCGATCTGCTTCAGCAGTGACTCCCGTAGGCGGCGCATGCCTTCGTCGTGCCGGGAGCCGCCGAGGACCGCAGCAAGGACGGCACCTGCCTGCTCGTCGTCCCACCGCTCGGCAAGCACGCCCAGGCGGTGAACGAGCTCCGCTCTCGGATCATTGCCCGAGGCGGCCCGAACCTCCTCAGGCATGGGGGGGAGAGGTGGCATGCCGGCTTCCAGCGCGGCCAGGCGGAGGTCGAGAAGATAGGGCCAGTGCCGATAGACGGTGGCTCTGCCAACACCGGCACGTGCGGCCACCGCTTGATGCGTCACGGCCTCCAGCCCGCCTTCCGTAAGCAGTGCGGTGGCCGCCGAGACCATGGCTTCACGACTGCGCAACAGACGCGGATCGGTTCTGTCTTCCACCCCTCTGTTCCCTTCTGTGAGACAGTGCGATTTAGCTTAGTAGGACATTCTGTCTCAGAGGGGTGAAGGGGTAGCTGGTAGGCCAGCAAAATCTGCACGACCTTCCTGGGCTGCCCCGTCAAAAGTACCTGGACACTTCCCCCTTTTGATTCCTCGTGCACGGCAGCTGTCGCAGCAGATGACTGCGGCGGGGCCTGCGCTGCTCTCGGACAGATCCGTCCGCCGGTCACATGTGGACGAGAGGTGCGGCGTTCTCGTCCTGCTGGGGCGCACCGCGACGGTAGAGCAGGGCGGTCGCGACCAGGCCGGTGAGGAAGAAGCCTGCCGACCACCAGTAGGCGGTGGAGTAGCCCTCGAGGCCGGCCTGGGCCAGGACGGCGGGGTCCTTGGGGTTGCGGCCGGAGAGGTGTTCGGTGACGGCGTCGGCGGCCATCGTGCTGAGCAGGGCGACGCCGATGGACCCGCCGACCTGCTGGACGGTGTTGACGGCGGCGGACGCCGCACCGGCGTCGGCGGCGGCCACGCCGGAGGTGGCCAGGCTCATCGCGGGCGCGACGACCGTGCCCAACCCGACGCCGACGAGCAGCAGTTGGGGCAGTACCTCCGTCAGGTATCCGCTGTTCATGTCCAGCGTGGTCATCCAGACCATGCCGGCGGCCGCGACGGCCATGCCCAGCGGTACCACCGGCTTGGGGCCTGTGCGCGGCACCACGACGTTGTTGGCCACGGCTGAGGCGGTCGACGATGCCACGATCATGGGCAGGAAGGCGAAGCCGGTCTTCAGGGCGCTGAAACCGAGGTTCTGCTGAAGGTAGTAGGTCAGGAACAGGAACACGCCGAACATGCCCGCGCCGCTGACGAAAAGGGCGGCGAAGGAGGCGCCGCGGTTGCGGTCCAGCAGGACCCGCAGGGGCAGCAGGGGATATGCCGCCTTGTTCTGCCGCCAGACGAAGAGGGCCACCAGGACGGTGCCGGCCGCGAGCATCCCCCAGGTCGATGCCGACCCCCAGCCGTGCGTCTCGGCGTTCGAGAAGCCGTAGACCAGGCAGAACAGGCCGGCGGAGACCAGTAGGGTGCCGGGAACGTCGAGCTTCGAGGACGTGTTGCGCGGAGCGCGGTGCAGCAGGGCTACGCCGCCGACGAACGCCACCACCGCGAAGACCACGTTGACATACATGGTCCAGCGCCAGTCCAGGTACTCGGTCAGTACGCCGCCGAGGATCAGGCCGACGGCTCCGCCCGCACCGGAGACCGAACCCGCGACGGTGAAGGCCTTCGCCCGCTCGCGCGGCTCGGTGAAGGTGGTCATCAGGATCGACAGCGCGGACGGTGCCAGCAGGGCGGCGAACCCACCCTGCACTGCGCGCGCTGCGACGAGCATGAGGAACCCGTTCGCCGCGCCTCCCACCATGGAAGCGGCCGCGAAGCCGACCAGACCCACCAGGAAGGTCACCTTCTGCCCGACCAGGTCCGCGATCCGGCCGCCGAGCAGCAACAGGCTGCCGAAGGCCAGAGCGTATGCGGTGACCACCCACTGCCGGTCGGCGTCCGAGAAGCCCAGGTCGCGCTGGGCGGACGGCAGGGCGATGTTCACGATGGTGCCGTCGAGCACACCCATCAGCATGGACAGGGAGATGACCATCAGGATCCACCAGCGGCGCCCGTGTGACGGGTCGACAGGCACCTTCTCCGGTGTGGTCTCAGCGCCGCGAGCGGCGGCGACGGTGTTCTGCGACATGGGGACAGCCCTCCAGGCGGCGGATGGGGTGTGGCGGAAAGAGAAAGGGACAGGCGGAGTGATCAGGTAGGGCTGCGGGACGGCGTGGCCGCTTCGGTGAACGGGTCGCGCGGGTGCTCCAGTTTGACTAGCGGTGAAGGCCCCGGAGGGGTTGGCGCTTCCTCCGGGGTGTGGGGTGGGTCAGCTGGCGGCTTGGGCGAGCAGGGGCTGGAGGGCCGGGTGCTGGAGGGCTTCCTCGGCGGCGGGGTCGTCCAGGACTTCCTGGAAGGCGGCGTTGATCCGCTCGGCCTTGGTGATCTCCGACATCGTCAGGGAGCTGACCGGGTTCCAGTAGGCGGTGGCCTTCTGCTGGCCGTCCTGCAGGATCCACCTCATGCCTGCCATGTTCGCGATGATGTGCTCGTCGAAGCCTTCGCGTGTCTTGTCGCCGGTGAGCGACTCTAGGCCGCCGGACTTCTCGATCCACGGGGCGATCTTGGTGTCCCACTCGGTGGTGTGCTGCATCCAGTCCACGAAGTGCTCGAAGCCGACGGTCAGGAACGCGTCGTCGATATAGGGCACCCACTCGGTCTCGAAAGTGGTGGCCCACAGCAGCTCCGTGCCGTTGTTGAAGATCACGTGGCGGGTGTCGCGCAGACCGGTCTTGATGGTGGCGGCCATGGGGGCCTGCTTCAGGGCTTCGACCATCCGCTGGCAGGCCGCCGCGCACTCCTGTTCGTGTCCCGGCTTGATGTGGAAGTACGTGGCCATCTCTGAAACGACACCGTCGGTGGCGCCCTTGCCCGCCTTCTTCGTGACCGTAGCGTTCATGACTTCCTCTTCCGTGAGAGACCCTGTGCGCGAATGCCGTGGCATTGGCGACATCTGCTGGTAGGAGCGGGATCTGCGTTTCCACGATCCCGATGTGAGACAGATTGACTCACAGTGAGTCTATGAGTCAACTTGTCTCATAGTGACCTGTGCCACAACGGCTCAGCCCGCATACGGCCACGGGGGTAGGTGGCCCTGGCGTTCGCGAGTCCCCCTCGGTGTACCGACCGGGGGCGGCATCGGTAGGGAGTCCCGATGGGCCCCAAGTCACTTGACGGCTCAGCGGGCCGGATCCCTCAGGCCGCGACCAGATCCCGCGAGCTGCACCTCGGCGCCGCGATCCCCCGTGTTCGACATTTATGGACATTCTCTGATATCACTGAAGTTCCATACGGCGTATGGAAAAGGGCGGAGTGCCACCGAACCTGTGACCTCCATTCCGCAGATGGCCGTCGGCTGCGCCCTCACGAGGGGTGAACTCGCCGATACGGCTTCGACATAGATGGGGCGCACCGCATCACATGCACAGCAATCGCTGGGTTTGCGGACGACGCCAACACGAAGGAGATAACCATGAGGAAGCTCACGAAGCGCATTTCTCTCGCTGCCGCCTCCGCGGCGGTCGCGGGTGGCGCCATTCTCGGCGCTGGGGGCACCGCCTCGGCCGCGGTTCCTGGGTCTGCGCACGTGCAGCGCCCGGCCGTCAGTGCCAAGGCCGGCGACTATCGCGGGGAACGCGGTGTCGCCTACCGGCACGACTCCGAGAAGGACTACCGCCGGGACGGATACAGCACCCGACAGCACAGCGACCGCTTCACCGCCTGGGACCGGTACGACCGCCGCGGTCACTTCTACTGCTGGGGCGACGAGGACCGCAGCTGGAAGTACGACAGGAACCACGGCTACGACTGGGACCGAAACAGCCGTGATTCGAACCGGTACGACCGTGCCTGGGACCGATACGACCACGCGTCGAAGCGGCACGACTGCGCCTCGAAGCGGTACGACCATGACTGGGGCCGACACGACCGTGACTCGAACCGGTACGACCGTGATTCGAACCGGTACGACCGTGCCTGGGACCGATACGACCACGCGTCGAAGTGGTACGGCCACGACGCGAACCGGTCCGACAACGGCTGAGGCCGAGACAACCGTGAGGCAGGGGCCGTCGGCACGGGTGGGCTCAGACCGTGCACGTCGCCGTGACAACCGCTGGCGGTAGGGCGGCGGACGCCGACCTCAGGATCGGCAACCCCTGGCTACCCCGGGAGGCAGGCAGGAGGGGCTCAACGGCGCCCTCCTGCCTGCACCCGTCGTCATCCCATGCGGCGTACGGAAGAGGCGATGCCGTGCAGCGTATGAAAGAGCCGCGTCGTCCTCGTCCGGCCGGAAGACCCCTCCGGGCGGGCTCTCACGGGTCTGCGCGTCGGAGTGGGCAGCAGCACTGACGAGAGCCGCGGCAGGCGACGAGGGGAGAACGGCTGCTGCGCCGCGATGTCCGCGCACCTTGATCACGTTCCTTTCAGAAGCGAGGGAAGACCGCACATGACAGCCGCACCCACGGCCACCGGCGGCCTCCGTTCCCGAGGGCAACGCATATCAGGCTCGATGAGCCGTGCCGAGTGGGCCCGCGCCGCCGGGATGGCCGCCTTCATCACCGTGCTTCACGTCGTCGGGTGGTTCACCCTGGTGGCGATCGTGTCCCCGGAACACCACAGCCTGGGTACCAAGGGCTTCGGGATCGGCATCGGGGTGACCGCCTACACCCTGGGGATGCGGCACGCGTTCGACGCCGACCACATCGCCGCGATCGACAACACCACCCGCAAGCTCATGGACGAGGGCCGACGTCCCCTGTCGGTCGGCTTCTGGTTCTCCCTGGGGCACTCCAGCGTCGTGTTCGTGCTGGCCCTCCTGCTCTCCCTGGGCGTCAAATCCCTTGCCGCACCAGTCCGTGAGGACAGCTCCGAGCTGCACCACGTCACCGAGTTGATCGGCACGACCGTCTCCGGAACGTTTCTCTACCTCATCGCGGTCATCAACATCGTCGTCCTTGCCGGCATCTGGAAGGTGTTCCGGCAGATGCGGTCCGGCCACTTCGACGAGGCCGTGCTGGAGCAGCAGCTCAACAACCGCGGCCTCATCAACCGCCTGTTGGGACGCGTGATGAAGTCGATCACCAAGCCGTGGCAGATGTATCCGCTCGGACTGCTCTTCGGTCTCGGCTTCGACACCGCAACCGAGGTCGCTCTGCTGGTGCTGGCCGGCACCGGAGCCGCCTCCGGCCTGCCCTGGTACGCCCTCCTTTGCCTTCCGGTCCTTTTCGCGGCTGGCATGAGCCTGCTGGACACCATCGACGGTTCTTTCATGAACTTCGCCTACGGCTGGGCCTTTTCCAAGCCGGTACGGAAGGTCTACTACAACCTCACCATCACCGGCCTGTCCGTCGCCGTCGCGCTGATCATCGGCACCGCCGAGCTGCTGGGCCCGCTCACCGACAAGGCCGGCCTGCACGGCACGTTCTGGGACTGGATCAGCGGTCTGGACCTGAACACCCTCGGCTTCGTCGTCGTCGGCCTCTTCTTCGCCACGTGGGCTGTTGCCCTGGCCGTGTGGAAGCTCGGCCGTGTCGAGGAGAAGTGGACCGCCGGGCTGCGGCCCGCCGAGCAACAGGCCGACTGACAGCGAGTGATGCGTGAGCCCGGCTGGAGGGCGCAGAAGTCCGTCACAGTCAACTCGGCTGGGGTGAAGAGTGGGCGCCGGTACTCAGAACAGCACCGGCGCCCACGGCATGGCACCTTTCACCCACCAGGCGGCGGCAGTGCCGTCAGGCCCAGGCGAGGGCGTGCTCGACGGGCACGCGGGGCAGCCGCGGGAACCACGGGTCGGCACCGGGGTGACCGATGTTGACCACAAGATGTGAGCGCCAGCTGGTACCGGCGAAGAACTCCTCGTCCACGCCGGCTTTGTCGAAACCCGCCATGGGACCGGCCGCGAGCCCCGCCGCGCGGACCGCGAGCAGGAAAACCCCGGTCTGCAGTGCCGAGTTGTACGCTGCGAGGCTCTCGCGCGTCTCGATCCGGTCGGCGAACGCCGCTCGCAGCATGTCGCCGCGAGCGGGGAAGACGGTCGGCATCTGCTCGTGGAAGTCGACGTCGTACGCCAGGATCGCCACGGCCGGCGCACTGAGCGTCTTGGCCCTGTTGCCCTCGTCGAGGTGCCCGACCAGTCGCTCCTTGCCCTCGCGGGTGCGCACGAAGAGCACGCGCAGAGGCTGGCCGTTGGCGGCGCTCGGCGACCAGCGGGCGAGTTCCCAGATCATGGCGAGTTCGTCGTCGGCAACGGCCACGTCGGCGAAGGTGTTCGCGGTGCGGGCCTCGGTGAACAGCACCTTTCGTCCGGCGTCGTCGAGGACATCGAGGGCCTGCGGTTCGCGGTCGGTCATGCTCATCATTTCTCTCTTACTTCGATTGTGTGGTGCCGGGGCGGGTTGACCGCCCCGGCACCACCCCGTGGGGACGGGGTTTGCGGAGCCGGGCGGGGCACAAGGACCCGGTGCTGTCACATGGGCTGTGTCCCCTGGCCGACGTCATGCGTTGTGTGCTGACCGCCTGTTCCGCTCCGCGCCCAGGCGGGCGAAGTAGGCGATCAGGTCGGGGTTGTCGACCGCCGCGGGGTTCAGGACCTGCTCGGCGGGGGCGCCCTGGAGCAGACGCTTGACGGGAACCTCGAGTTTCTTGCCGGTCTTCGTGTGCGGGAGCGCCGGTACGGCGAGGATCTCGTCGGGGACGTGGCGAGGTGAGGCGCCGGCTCGGATCGCGTCGCGGATCTTCTCGCGCAGGGAGTCGTCCAGGCCGACCCCGTCGGCGAGGACCACGAAGAGCGGCATCCAGTAGCCGCCGTCGGGCTCCTCCGCGCCGATGACGAGGGCCTCGGCGATCTCGGGGAGATGTTCGACGATGTCATGGATGTCGGCACTGCCCAGGCGCACACCGTTGCGGTTGAGGGTGGCATCGGAGCGGCCGTGCACGATCACCGAACCGTGCGACGTGAGCGTGATCCAGTCGCCGTGCCGCCACACACCGGGGTAGGCGCCGAAGTAGGCGTCGCGGTAGCCGCTGCCGTCGGGGTCGTTCCAGAAATACAGCGGCATGGAGGGCATGGGGCGGGTGACGACCAGTTCGCCGACCTGGTCGAGGACAGGGGTGCCCGCCTCGCCGTAGGCGGCCAGCGCCACGCCCAGGCCGGGGGCGGACAGCTGCCCCGCCCAGACGGGGGTCGTGGTGGCGCTGCCGGCGAAGGCCGAGACGACGTCCGTGCCGCCGCTGCTGGAGGCCAGCTGGACGCC
The DNA here is from genome assembly GCF_026339875.1 of Streptomyces sp. NBC_01571. Lineage (NCBI taxonomy): Bacteria > Bacillati > Actinomycetota > Actinomycetes > Kitasatosporales > Streptomycetaceae > Streptomyces > Streptomyces sp. NBC_01571. The sequence goes on along the minus strand of NZ_JAPEPZ010000002.1, from coordinate 715,054 downwards.
TGCGCCCACGTGGTCGCGGACCCAGGGGTAGGCGGAGGCGGGCAGCGCGGAGCCGGTGCAGCCGATGACGCGGATGGCCGACAGGTCGTGCACGGAGGGTTCGATGCCCAGCTTGGCCATGGCCAGCAGGTACTGGGGGCTGGTGCCGAAGAGGGTGACCTTGTGGCGGGCCGCCAGCTCCCACAGGATGTCCGGGCGCGCCTGCGGTGCCGGGCTGCCGTCGTAGGTGCAAGTGGTGGCACCGGTCAGCAGGGTGGAGACGACCAGGTTCCACATCATCCAGTGGGTGGTGGTGTACCACAGCAGGCGGTCCCCGGTGCCCAGATCGCTCTGCAGGCCGAGCATCTTGAGGTGTTCGAGCAGAACCCCGCCGTGCCCTTGGACGATGCCCTTGGGTACGCCGGTGGTGCCGGAGGAGAACACCACCCACAGAGGGTGGTCGAACGGCACCGGGGCGATGGTGAGGTACTCGGCGCGAGTAGCCGAGTCCTCCCAGTCAACCGTCAGCCCCGAGTCCCCGCCCTCGGGCCAGGCAAGACCCACGTGGTCCACGAGCACCGTGGCCTTCAGCGTGGGCAGGGCGCGGACCAGTTCGAGCGAGGCGGTCCGACGGTCGTGTGTGGTGCCGTTGAACAGGTAGCCGTCCGCCGTGATGAGCACCGTGGGTTCGAGCTGGGCAAAACGGTCGGCGGCGGCCTTGGGCGCGTAGTCCTGGCCACACACCGACCACACCGCGCCCAGACTCGCGGTGGCGAGGAAGGCGACGATGGCGTGGGGGGTGTTGGGCAGGTAGCCCACCACCCGGTCGCCCTGTCCGACGCCGAGGTCGCGCAGGCTGGCAGCGACGGAAGCGACCCGGGCGCGCAGCTCCCGGCCCGTGATCTCATAGCCGGCTCCGGTCTCGTCCAGTGCGGTGATCGCTGGAGCGTCCGGCTGCAGGTTGCGCAGCGCGTGATGGGCGTAGTTGAGGGTGGCGCCGGGGAACCAGCGGGCGCCGGGCATGGTCTCCTCGGCCAGCACCCGCTCGTACTCAGTCGTCGCGTCGATGTCGAAGTAGTCCCACACCGCGGCCCAGAACCCTTCGAGGTCGGTGACGGACCAGTGGTGCAGGGCTCGGTAGTCCGTGGCGTCCTGAATCCCTTCGGCGTCCCGGTGCTGGACCACCCATCGGGCGAAGTCCGCGATGCGGCTGCGGGCGGCGGACCTCGGGTCGGGGGTGAAGAAGGGTTCCGTATACGGCGTGGAGTGCGGGCTGGTCATGGTGTGGTGTTCCTCGTCAGGGGACGGGCCGGACATCGGCGGTATGGCTCGCCGTGTGCAGCAAGGGGGCCCAGGTGGCGGTGTCCGTGAAGTCGCCGGTGCCGGCCTGGACGGTGTCCATCACGACGCGGTCCGGGCGCAGCAGGACGGCGTCGGCCCGGCCGCGTGCCAGCCAGCCGGCCAGAGTGCCGTCGTCGCCCAGGTCGTCCACGTGAATCATCGGGGCGCCCAGTGCGGTGGCCACGGCCATCATCGGCGCCGTGGGCGGCACAGCGGTCAGGGCGGCGAAGGAGTCCCCGAGGACGTCATCGAGGCGCACTCGCCTGCCGTCGTGCCGTACCCAGGGCTGCGGGCAGAAGGTGCCGGCCAGCACACGACGGGTCAACCTGGGGCGGCGCCGTACGAGTGGACCGGTGGTCAGGGTGGGACTGAGGTCACGGCCCACCGCCGCGGTCACGCCGGGGATACGACAGGCCGTGCCCACGACGGCCCGGCGGAGCGCCGCACCGCGGTCCTGTCCGCCGGTCATGGCCCAGCCGACGGCGACCGCGACTCGGATCACATGGCGGGCGTGCGGCTTGCGCTCGCGTTCGTAGGTGTCCAACAGCTCCTCGGGCGCGCCTTGTCGGAGGACACGAGCGAGTTTCCAGGCGAGGTTGTGGGCGTCACGCAGGCCCGCGCACAGACCCTGCCCGACGAAGGGCGGGGTGAGGTGAGCGGCGTCGCCCAGCAGGAAGACGCGCCCCTGGCGCCACCGGTCGGCGAGGCGGGCCCGGAAGGTGTACTGGGACTGGCGGATCACCTCGAAGTCATCGCCCGGCGAGGCATCGGGCGGCAGGTCCACCCAGGGGGCGACCAACTGGCGCAAGCGCTCCCATCCGTCCGGACCGTCCAGGGGCTGATCGTCGGCCAGCCGGAACTCCCAGCGGTAGCGGTCCTCACCGACGCGCATGAAGGTGCCCGGCCGGTTGGGGCAGCAGATCTGCTCGGCGCCTTCCCAGGTGCGCACCGGGCGGCTGGTGCGCACGTCGATGACCCGCCAGCTCTCCTCGAAATGCAGGTCCTCCCAAACGGCGCCGATGGCGTCGCGGGTGACGCTGCCCGCACCGTCGCAGCCGAGGACGGCATCGGCCCACAGGTGCTCCTCCTCGTCGCTGCCGGCGCGGCGGAAGGTGACCCGGACCGGACGCGTGGGGTCGTTCGATCCGTCGGTGTCCTGGGCGACGGACACGACCTCCACCCCGCCCCACAGCTCGCACTCCGGGCGGCGCGCCAGGGCGTCGCGCAACAGGCGTTCCAGCTCGGGCTGGTCGAACATGCTGGTCTGTGGGAAGCCGTGGTGCCCGTGCAGGGACCGCGGGAATTCAGCGATCATGCGGCGCCGGGCGTCCAGCAGCCGCAGCCCGCGCGCCGGGCGGGCGAGGGCGGCGAACTCCTCGTGGACACCGACGCTCTGCAGGATCCGGCGGATCTCGTCGTCCACGACAACGGCGCGCGGCAGAGGGTAGATGTCCCGGTGGCGTTCGAGGAGCAAGCTGCGCACTCCGCGCCGGGCGAGCAGGAGGGCGGCCGTGACCCCGACGGGTCCCGCACCGATGATCACCACCGGCCTATGGGCTGTGGCACTCACGGTGCGTCCGTAACGGGGGTCCGCTGCTCGCCGAGGTCGATGTGCCCGTCCGGGGTGGCGATCGTGGCGGTGATGAGGTCACCGCTGCGCAGATAACGGGGGTTCTTGGCCTGGCCCTTGAAGAACGCCTTCCACTTCAGTGCGGGCGGCAGCAGCGCACCGATCTTCTCGGCCAGCTTCGGCGGGGCCTTCAGAGCCGTGCCGCCGGGAGTGCCCGTCAGCAGCAGGTCACCAGGGTCGAGGGTCTGGAAGCGGGCGAGCAGGGTGAGCGCCTGCGCGGGCCGTACGATCATGTCGGCCAGCGTGCGGTCCTGGCGTGACACGCCGTTGACCGACAGCCGCAGCCGCAGGTTCAGCAGATGGGCGAAGTCCTCGGGCTCCAGCAGGGTCAGGTACGGACCCGTCGGAGTGAAGGTCGGATAGGACTTGCTCTCGTAGAACTGGGTCTTGGTCAGCTGGACGTCGCGGGCGCTGACGTCGTTGGTCAGGACAAGGCCGGCGACGTAGCGCGGCAGGTCCTGCTCCTCGACGACGGTGCCCACGGGCAGAGGGGCGCCCATGACGAGGCCGAGTTCCACCTCGTAGTCGAGAAAATTGACGTGCGCGGGACGGATGACCGGGGCATGGGGGCCGCTGACCGAGCCGGACGCCTTGCGGAAGAAGGTGGGCGGGATGTCCCCGGTGAAGCCTGAATCCTTGGCGTGACTGCGGTAGTTGACCATCTGGGCGACCACCCGGCACGGGGTGGTGACCGGGGGTAGCGCCACCAGGTCGGCGGCAGGTGTCCCCGGCCCGTCGGAGGCGGCGGCCGCGCGGACCGCGTCCCGGTCGGCGAGCAGTTCGGCGGTGGTGAGCGCCTTGGTCTCGATGCGGAAGGCGCGCTCGTCCCGGACGACCCACCAGCCTCCCCCACTCTCGGCTTCGCTCGAGCGGGAGGCGCCTCCAGTGGTGCGCAGAACATTGGTGCTCATGAGCTCATCGCTTTCATCAGGCCCAGCAGGCGTGCGGGGTCGAGTTCGTTGTCGCCACGCAGGGCCGTCATGACCTCGCGCAGCTTGGCGGGGGACGGGTTGGCGCCCAGGAAGTCGCGGGTGACCGGCGGGCCCCACTGGGCCAGGCCGCTCGACGACATCGGTGCCCAGCCGGGCTCCAGGTCGCAGGAGAACAGGTCGCCGTCGGCGAAGTGCTCCAGCATGAAGTGGTCGGGGTCGCGCCAGTAGTCGAACAGCTGGCTGCCCTGGATGTGTCGGCCGATGCCCCAGCTGCGCTGGTAGCCGCGCTCGCCCAGGTACTCCCCGCCGGCGGCGATCGAGTCGAGGTCGGTGACCTGGTAGGCCGAGTGGACGTAGCCGGTGCCGGGCCCCAGGTGCAGGGCCAGCGTGTGGTGATCGACGGCCACGCTCCCCTGGTCGCACCGGATGAACGCCATCGTCGGCCCGCGCCCGCGCTGCCCGTCCAGGAACAGGAAGTCGGACACGATCAACCCGAGGGTGTCCAGGTACCAGTCCAGGGTGCGGGCGAACACCCGTGTCTCCAGCACCACATGGCCCAGCCGCTGGATACGGGACGGCTCACGGGGCGGACGCTGGGTGATGTTCGTACGACGGTGATCGGTACCGAAGTTGAGGATCAGCGGCTCCTGCTCGGGCAGCGCGGGCAGCTGCTCGGCGCAGTGCACGACCCGGACCGGCAGGCCCGAGGGGTCGAGCAGGGCGACCGCCTGGCCACCGCCCGGCACGCCGATGTCCCGGACGGTACTGCCGGTGGCTCGGGCCAGCCGGTCCAGGTCGGCCCGCTCGGCCGCGCGGAACGCCGGCCCGATGAACCGGGACGCACGCCCCCGCCGGATGACCATGCAGGGTGAGCCCGCGAAGGTGCCGCGCAGCCATAGCTCCGCCTCTGTGCGGGCGGCGATCGCGAACCCGAAGTCACGCGCGAAGACCTCGGCCCGGTCCAGGTCCGGCTTCTCGAACTCGAGCCAGGCCAGATCAGCCGCCTTGATCACGGGATTCCGGGAACGTCCGGGGTGCTCACCGCGCAGGGCGCCCTGCTCACTGTGGAGGTCTTGGTGGGGCGTCTGGGGATCGGCCCTGTTAACGGGGGTGTGGGACATGGTGTCCTCCAAGCAACACTGCTGTAATGAGGAAATCATCAACTTTGCCGTAACCCATCGTCAATAGAGCGAGGCCAAATAATTGAGGATCTCATCAGTAATGGCAGACTCATCGCGACGGTTGTTACACTCGCCGTATGCCGACGTCAGCCCCGCCCAAGAACCGCTTCGAACGGCGCCGTGCCGAGACCCGCCAGGCGCTCGTCCGTGCGGCCCGGCAGATCCTCGCGGAGACCGGGGACACCAGCGCCAGCATCCAGGCCATCGCCGAGCGCGCGGACGTCGGTTTCGGCTCGTTCTACAACCACTTCGAGTCCAAGACGGAGCTGTTCGACGCCGCGGTGACAGACGCCCTGGACGAGTTCGGGCAGGTCATAGACGAGCGCGTGCGAGGAATCGACGACCCGGCCGAGCTCGTCGCTGCGGGCTTCCGGCTCACCGCCCGGATGGCGGACTCCCACCCTGAGATCATGCGGATCCTGCGTGACCGCGGTCTGGCCTACATCCACGCCGACCGCGGCCTCGCCCCGCGAGCCCTGCGTGACCTGGAGAACGGCATCGCCTCGGGCCGCTTCACCTGCCGCAACGCGACGACCGCCTTGTCCGCCGTGGGGGGCACCCTGATGTCCCTCGTGGCGCTGCGGCTGGCCCGCCCGGGCCTCGACGGCGACGAAGCCGCCTCGGACTTGGCCGAGATGGTCCTGCGCATGCTGGGCGTCCCGCCGGACGACGCCCACCAGCTGACCCGGCGGCCGCTGCCCGACCTCGGTTGACCCGAGCGCCTGCTGCGCCACGCCCCGGGGCCACCGGAAAGCCGTGGACGGCACTCCGTCCGCCGGTGGCCGCGCGGACCCTCGTCCTCGACCAGCCCGTGAGACCGATTCCCTCCCGGCCACCGCGCAGCCAGATGCGGCCGGCTGAGGCTTCGCAGTCCACCAGGGCGGCGTAACGTCGACAGAGTGGACTCCACCGCGGACAGTCTTCTGTCCCGTGCCGCGCATGAACTCAGCCCGCGAGCGGACGAGCTGATCCACGACGTAGTGCAATGCCTTCGGCGCGAGGTCCCCGAGCTGTGGGACGAACCGGGCCTCGCGCGGATGACGGGTGACAACGTCGCTGAGCATGTGGCCGCCCTGCTCGTCGGCATCGAGCAGGGCGTCGAACACGGCATCGAGCCAAGGCGGATCGATCCGCCGGCTGCCGACGCTGAGCGCGCGCGTCGGCTGGCTCAGCACGGGAAGCCGGTCACAGCGCTGCTGCGCGCCGTCCGGCTCGCCCAGGGCCTCATCCTCGACCGGCTGCTCGAAGAGCTGCCCCGGCTCACCAGCGATGCCGAGACGATCAGTGTGGCCACCCGCAAGCTGATCGCACTGGCGACCGAGTACACGGACCGCACATCGGAGACGGGCGTCCTGGCCTTCCAGGACGAGCGGGACCGTCAGGTTCAGTGGCGGCTGTCGGTGGTGAACGAGGCGAGCGTACGCGTCGGAACGACCCTGGACATCGCCCGCACCGCCCAGGAGTTGGCGGACTTGGCATGTGAGTGCTTCGCCGATGCCGTCACCGTCGACCTCCTCGACACGTCTTCCGGGGACGAGCCTCCCGCGATGGGCACACTCGTGGTCCGCCGGGTCGCCCAGCGGTCGGTAACGGACGGTTACGCCGGGGCGAGCTACGGGGAACCGCTGATTCCGCCGCAGCAACTCCACAGGTATCCGGACGGATCACCGCAGGCTCGCGCCCTGGTCACCGGCCAGCCCTCACGGCACCACCGCGGCGCATCCGCATCCATGCTGCTGGTGCCACTGTGCGCCCGGGGCACCACGCTGGGTGTCGCTCAGTTCTTCCGACACCACGACCACGACGCGTACGGGGACGAGGACCTGCTCCTCGCCCAGGAGATCGCGGCCAGGGCTGCGGTGGCCGTCGACAACGCCCGCCGCTATACGCACGCGCGCGACACCGCCCTTGCCCTCCAGCGCAGTCTGCTCCCGCGCGGTACACCCGAGCAGTCCGCCGTGGACGTTGCCTCCCGCTATCTGCCCGCCGCCTCCCAGCTCGGCGTGGGCGGCGACTGGTACGACGTCATCCCGCTCTCCGGTGCCAGGGTCGCACTCGTGGTGGGCGACGTGGTCGGCCACGGCATCCGGGCCGCCGCCACCATGGGTCGGCTGCGGACCGCCGTACGCACCCTCGCCGACATCGATCTGCCACCCGACGAACTCCTTACCCACCTGGACGACGTCGTCATCCGTCTGTCCGCCGAAGTCTCTTCCGAAGCGACCGCCGAGACGGACCCCGAAGCCACGGGTGACATCGGGGCCACCTGCCTGTACGCCGTGTACGATCCCGTCGCCGGCTGCTGCACCCTCGCCACCGCGGGGCACGTGCCGCCCGTGGTGGTGACCCGGGACGGAACCGCCGACATCATCGAGCTGCCCGTCGGCCCGCCACTCGGGCTGGGCGGCCTGCCGTTCGAGACGGCGGAGATCGACCTGCCCGAGGGCAGCCTCATCGCCCTCTGCACCGACGGCCTGATCGAGGCCCTCGACCACGACATCGAGGCGGGCCTCACCCGACTGTGCCAGGCCCTCGCGCAGTCCTCCGCCTCCTTGGAGGCGAGCTGCGACGCTCTCCTCGAAGCGCTCCTGCCCGCAGACCGACCGTGCGACGACGTGGCACTCCTCCTGGCCCGCACCCACGCCCTCGGGGACTGTCAGGTCGCCACGTGGGACGTGGACCCCGACCCGGCCGAGGTCGCCCGGGTCAGAGCGAGCGTTGCCGAGCAGCTGACCACCTGGGGACTGGAGGAACTGGACTTCACCGCGGAACTTGTCGTCAGCGAACTGGTCACCAACGCCATCCGTTACGGCCGGCCTCCCATCCAGCTGCGTCTCATCCACGATCGCACCCTCATGTGCGAGGTCGCGGATGCCGGCAGCACGACTCCGCACCTGCGCCGGGCACGTGCCTTCGACGAGGGCGGGCGAGGTCTGTTCCTCGTCGCCCAACTCACCGAGCACTGGGGAACGCGTCATGCCCGTGGTGGCAAGACGGTCTGGGCGGAGTGCGCCCTGGGTGCGCCGGAGCTCTTCGCGGGAGCGGCAGCGGTGGAGGCGGAAAGTATTCCGGGGGCCGTATGAGCACCATCTCGCCCGGCCCGCCGAGACGATCGCGAGGTTCCTCGGCGGCTTCGACTGGCCGACGATGCAGCACCAGCCGGTGTACGCCTGAACGCGGACAAGGAGTCACCTGATTCTTCACTTCGGAGTGGCGCTCACCGGGAGACCTCGCCTTCCGTTCCTCCCGCAGCAGCCCGTACATCGGTGCGTTCCCCGCAGAGGTACCACCCGGCTCGCCCTGCCCGACTACACCTGCCCCGGAGTCGGTGTGCCCCAGACCCGGATACCGGAAAGCCGCGGGCGCCGGTGCTCCCTCAAGCACCGGCGCCCACTCACCCCTGCCCGAGGTGGTCTTGATGAACTTTCTGTTCAGTTGTCAGGGGACGAGGATGAGGCGGATCGGATCGCCGATCTTGTTCTCCAGCCGGTTGACCGCGGCAGCGGCCTCGGCGAGCGGGAGGTGGCCGGTAATGGAGGGGGCCAGGTCGAGACGGCCGACCTCGGCGAGGCGGACCAGCTCGGTGACGGACTCGGGGCTGCCGCCGTAGTGGCCGCGCACCTGCTTGCCCAGGTAGTTGAAGGTCAGGCCCTCGGTGATGGTGAGGGGCCTGGGGCTGATGCCGACCAGGATGAGGGAGCCGCCCAGGCCGAGTGCGGCGGCGGCCTGCTCGCGGACGGCGGGCACGCCGGCGCAGTCGAAGGCGAAGTCGAGGCCGCGTCCGGCGGTGGCCGCGCGCACCTGGTCGGCGAAGTCGTCGGCAGCCGGGTCGAGGGCGAAGTCCGCGCCGAAGGCCAGGGCGCGTTCGCGGGCGCTGGGCAGCGGGTCGACGGCGATGATCGGTGCGGCGCCGGCCAGGCGGGCGAGGCGTACGTTGTGCGCGCCGACTCCGCCCACGCCCCAGACGCCGACGGACTGGGCGGGGCGTACGCCCGCGGTGGTGACGACGGCGGCGTAGGGGGTGGAGACCGCGTCGGGGATGATCGCGGCCTGGTCGAAGGGGAGGTTGTCGGGGATGGGGATGAGGGTGTCCTCACGGGCGACGGTGTACTGGGCCCAGCCGCCGTCGTAGTCGATGCCGGCGGTGCGCATCTGGGTGCAGGGGCGGCGGCGGACGCAGCCGGCGCACTGGCCGCAGGTCTTGCCGGCCTCCAGGGTGACGCGGGTGCCGACGGTCAGGCCGCGCTGGAGGTCGGGGCCAAGGGTGTGGATCACACCGGAGACCTCGTGGCCGACAGTGACCGTGTCGGAGGTGGCGAACAGGGGGACGAGGGAGCCGTCGATGAGGTGGACGTCTGAGAGGCAGACGCCTGCGGCTTTGACCTCGATGAGGACCTCGCCCGGGCCGGGCACGGGGACGGGGACCTCCTCCACGGCGAACTTCTTGCTGTCCAGGTGGAAGCGTCCGGCGAGCATGGTGTCCATGGTGCTCTGCTTTCTGTGAGCGGCACTCCCGGCGGTTCGGGCCGATGGGTGCCATGTAGTGCCTCGCGGGTGAGTGGTGGCCGGGATGGGTGCGGGGTGTCAGGACCGCCGCACCCTCCCGGCGTCTGGGGGTCAGGCGAAGACGTCCTGCTGGTAGCGCTCGTCGGCTTCGAGCTGGGCGAGCCACTGCTGGGCGGTCTCGTCGTCGCTGCCGGTGTGCTTGCGGTAGATGGCGGCGAGCGCCTCACGCACAGCGGGTGCCATGCGGCGGCCATCGCCGCAGACGTAGATGTACGCGCCGTTCTGGATGGCTTGCCACACGGTGTCGGCGGCGCCTGCGATGGCGTCCTGGACGAACCGGGCCGGGTGTCCGGTCACCGCGGAGAAGGCGGTGTGGACGTGGGCGATGCCGGACAGCGCCCACATCTCCATCTCGTCCCGGTAGAAGTAGTCGTGCTCAGGGTGGCGGCAGCCGACGAAGACCTGCGACAGGCCTACCTGCGTACCGTTCGCGTGCTGCCAGGCCCGCTCCTCGAGGAAGCCGCGCAGCGGTGCGATGCCGGTGCCGGGACCGATGAGGATCAGCGGCGTGGCCGGGTCGGCCGGCGGGGCGAAGGTGGGGGAGGGCACGCGCACGTAGCCGTAGAAGATGTCTCCGGGCTCGAGGCCTGCGATGTAGGAGGAGCAGGTGCCGCGGTACCGGCCGTCGCCGGACAGGGCCGGGCCTTCCAGCAGTCCGACGGTCAGGCGCACGTGCCGGGGGTTGGCCAGCGGGGCGGAGGAGATGGAGTAGAACCGCGGGCGGATCGGGCCCGTCATCTCCAGGAAGACCGCCAGCGGCAGTTCGACCGCGGGGAAGCGATCCAGCAGGTTGAGCACGGAGACGCGCTTGCCCAGGACCTCGGTCTGGTAGCGCTCCTCGGCCTCGGCGGTGTCGGCCGTGTAGGCCTCCAGCTGCGGCCGGGTCCATGGGCAGTCGGTGTACCCGGTCAGCGTCTGTATCTGGGAGCGGGTGGCCACGTCCTGCAGCTCAACGAACTCGGTGAACAGCAGGCCCGCGGTGACGGGAGTGCCCACCGGCAGGTGGGTGCGGCCGCCGGCCGGCTGGTCCAGGCGCAGGACCTGGTCGCGGTCGACGCCGAGCCGCGCGAGGGCGCGGTTGACCAGCTGCGGCTCGTTCTTGGCGAAGACGGCCAGGTGGTTGCCGGTGTCATAGGTGACACCGTCGGGGAGTTCGACGGTGATGGACTTCGCGGCCGGGCGAGGCGGCTCGATGCTGAAGTCCCACAGCCCGGTCGCGTCGCTGACCAGCTCCTCGTTGGCGACCACGGTGAGGGGGTAGGCCTGCTCGGAGACGATCGCGGGACGCACCTCCGCCTCGGTCAGCAACTGCACCTCGAAGCGCGGGCCGCTGGCCTGGGAGGTGTCGGCGGCGTACTCCTCGGCCAGGGTGGCCCACAGGGTGTCCATCCAGCGGGAGGCCATGCCGTCGAAGTCACCGGCGGCGTCCGCGATGCCGCGCTCGATGACGCGGGTGGCGCCGGCGGCCAGCAGGCCTGCCTCGATCCGCTTGGGGAAGCCCTGGTAGGTGGCCACCCACTGGGTGTTGCCGGCGCCCAGCAGCGCGAACCGCACGTTGGACAGCGAGCCCTCCGGCAGGCCGGCGGCGAGCAGGTCGTCGAAACGCTGCGCGTTGTCCGGGGCCTTGCCGTTGTAGCTGGAGGCCACGACGACGAGCAGGCCCTCGGTGGGCAGGTTGTCGCCCAGCTCGTCCAGGCCGACCAGGGTGGTGCCGAATCCGGAGCGCTCGCCACGGTCGGCGATGGTGCGCGCCAGGTCCTCGCACGAGCCAAGGCTGGAGCCGTAGGCGACGGTCAGGTTCACCCCGACACCGCTGACCGCGGCCTGCTCCCGCGTGTCGTCCCTCTGCAGGTCCACTGCGCCGAACACGGTCCGCTCGTGCTCCTGACGGGCCCGCACCTTCAGTTCGAAGCCGCCGGGCTTGCGCGTCAGCGCCTCCTTGACGTCCATCTTGTAGTCGCTGGTGTCGGCGAACTTGAACTTCTGCAGCACCAGCGCGAGGGCCAGACGGGCCTCGGTGAGCGCGAACTGCCGGCCGATGCAGGCACGCACGCCGTTGCCGAACGGCTTGTAGGCGTGCGGGTGGTGGTTGACCCGGTTCTCCGGCAGCCACCGGTTGATGTCGAACTCCTCCGGGCGGTCCCAGGCCTTGGGGTGGGTGTGCAGCGGACCCTCAAGGATGTTGACCCGCGCTCCCTTCTTCAGCCCGTAGCAGCCGCCGATGACGGTGTCCTCCAGCGGGGACTTGCCGATCATCGGGATGGGAGCCCACAGGCGCAGTGTCTCCTCCAGGATCCGCGGGATCACGTCCATCTGCATGATCGTGTCGTAGTCCGGGACCGTGTCACCCGGCAGCAGCCGGTCCACCTCGGCGTAGGCCTGGGCCAGGATGTGCGGGTTGCGCATCAGCGAGTACGTGGCGAACGACAGCAGACCACTGGTGGTCTCGTGACCGGCGATCAGGAACGTCAGCACCTGGTCACGGACGTTGTCGTCGTCCAGCCCCTTGCCGGTCTCCGGGTCGGTGGCCTCCAGCATCAGGCCCAGCAGGTCGTCCTCACCGGTGCCCTTCCCATCACGACGCTCCTTGATCACACTCTCGACCAAGTCCCGCATCAGCCGGATGTTCTCGCGGTACTTCTTGTCATCGGCCTTGCGCATCTTGGTCATCATCGGCAGCTCCTGCGAGCGCCGCAGCGACTCGATGAGGGCCTGCAGCAGCGCGTTGAGGAAGGGGTGCAGATCCTCCTTGGCGAAGGAGTCGAACCGGTAACCGAACCCCGTCAGGGCGATGGTGTCCAGGGTCAGCCGGGTGTAGTCGTCGGTGATGTTGACCGGCTGGCCCTCCTTGCGCTCCCACTTGCCCGCCAGGTTCTGGGCGATCTCCAGCATCTGCCCGAAGTAGCCCTTCATCGCCCGCTGGCTGAAGGCCGGGAGGAGGACTCGGTGCGCCATGCCCCATTCCTCCTCGTGCTGGTGGGCCGTGAACAGGGCGGCTCCCGCATAGTCCCGGACATGGGCCAGCGGCGTCTTGTCGATCTGCTTGAAGAACCGCGTCTCGTCACAGACCTCGGCCACCAGGTCCGGGTCCCAGACGAAAACCTGCTCGATGCCGGCGATCTCCATGCCGTAGAGCCCCTCGGGGAACTGCTTGGACAGCTTGCCGAAGTACTCCACTGGGTTGGTGCTGGGGATCTGCGGCGTGTGGCCGAAGAGCGGGACCCCCCGCGGAGAACGGATGGGCCGCAGGTCGGTCTCGGGCTGTGTGGTCATGGCTGGCTCCTTCAAGGGGAAAGGCGGGCAGGGCGCCATGCGGTGTCGCGGGGCGCCGGTACGGCAGCACCCGGTTTCCATACGCTGTATGCCTTCAGTAGTACCATACGACGTATGGAAATTCAATCGGCGGGCCCGGAGTCGAGAAACAGGAACGTTCGGCTCATCAGGGACGGCGTCGCTCGTCGCAGCGGGGTCGCATCAAGATCAGGCGCTTGCGAACGCTCTCCCGGCTGGAGGGGGCGAGGGGCGAGACCGGTCGCCGTCAGTCGGCGGCTCGACCGGGCTCCTCCAGGTGGGTGCGACCCACGGAGGACGTCTACGGTCCGCGACGGCGGCCGCGCCGACATCCCGGCGAGGAGCCAATCCCCCTGCCTGTCAGTACGCATCGCGGCGGTCGGGTCTGCATCCATACGCGTCGGTGGCTGACGGCAGCGCCGGAGAAGCAGGCGCGTGTGCCGCGTCGTGGCGGCGCCTCTACGTCTCTGTGCCGCGCTCGATCGGTCCGGCGTCAGTCCGTGAGAGCGGGCAAGTCGGGTTCGCGAGGGTCTTCTCGGCAGGGCATACCTGCGATCCGCTGCCGCAGGCGAGCACACCAGGGAAGGGGGACGGCCGACACGCCTTGCCTGGTTTATGCCCGCACGCGTCAGGCGGCAGTGCGCTGAGGCCGCCGCTCGAGCGTCTTGCCGCACTCCTCGAGCGCAGCTTCCAGTCGAGCCTTTTCCTGTTCAAGGCGCGCCTTGGCGACCTCGTCGCCCACCAAGGCCAACCAGTCCGGGACTGTCCGCGAAGCCGGAAGAACGGGGGGCTGAAAACGGTGCCACTGCCCTCCGCATTGGCGAAGGCTGGTACCGTACACCGTATGGCGACTGAACGGAAGCCCCCTCGGGGCACGAGAAAGAGGGACGTACCGCTCACCAAGGACGGCATCCACGCCATGGCGTTGCAGCTCATCGACGCCGACGGGGTCGAGGAGCTCACCATGCGCAAACTCGCGGCCGCGCTAGATGCGAACCCGATGTCGCTGTATCACCACGTGCCGAACAAGGACGCCGTGCTGCGCGGCGTGGCCCACCGGGTCGGTTCGCAGTTCAGCGCGGAGGAGCGGGGAGACATCCCCTGGCAGGACCGACTGCGTGAACTGGCCCGGGACTTCCGCGAACTGTCGCACCGTCACCCGAAACTGATGGGGTATTCCTTCACACGCCCCGACTACGTGCAGCCGGAGGACCCCTTCTGGCAGGCACTGATCGACATCCTGGCCACCGCGAAACTGCCCGAGGAGGAGATTCCGCGCGTCGCCGCGACCCTGGTCGGTGTGTTCACAGGTTTGCTACTCAGCGAACTGAACGGGGCACTGCAGCGGTGGGCCACTCTGCCGCCGGCACCGTCGGGCCTCAACGAGGAAGAAGCGCCCCCGCCCTCCAAGGACGTGATCGACACTATGTTCAACTCCACGCTGGACGCCGCGGTCGCCGGAGTGGAGAACCATGTCGCACGAGCCCGCGACAGGGTGTGACGGAAGCGATACGGCTCTGGTGGGGCGGTGCGCGGTCCGGCGGCGTCCCCGCCGGGCCGGCCTGGTGCCGCCGCGACAGCGAAGGGCCATAGTGGAGGCAGGAACATAGAGAGGCCGCTGCGATGTCCGGAGCGCCGACACAGCACACGTCAGCCCGGTACCTGCCGATTGCCGAGCACGGCTTGATCGGGGACCTGCGCACAGCGGCCCTGGTGGGTACCGACGGGACCATCGACTGGTACTGCTGCCCGTCCTTCGACTCCCCGAGCGTGTTCGCCGCCATCCTGGACGCGGACCTGGGACGGGCGTTCGAACTGTCCGCGGCCGTGCCCGCCGTCACGAAACAGTTCTACTTCCCCGACACCAACGTACTGATCACCCTCGGCTACGGCGCCCACCCGCACACCCTGCGGATGTTGGAGGGCGCCGCCCTGTTCGCTTCCGAGACGCTGTCGCCGACGCTGACCTCGACGGTGCCGCTGGAGTCCGACGGGAAGGACGTACGGGCCGAGTTCACGCTGTCCCAGGGCGACACGGCGGTCTTCGCGCTCTAGCGGGTCACCGACGAGACTCCGCCGCGCGGCTGCCCGCACGCCGAGGACGAGCGGGAGTTCACCGCCACGGTCGCCTTCTGGCGGCACTGGCTGCAGCAGTCCCGCTACCGCGGCCGCTGACGGGAGATGGTGCACCGCTCCGCCCTCACCCTGAAGCTGCTCACCTACGCCCCCACCGGTGCGATCGTGGCGGCCCCGACCACGAGCCTGCCCGAGCAGCTCGGCGGCGGCCGCAACTGGGACTACCGCTACACGTGGATACGCGACTCCGCGTTCGCCGTCTATGCGCTGCTCAGACTCGGCTTCGCCGAGAAGGCCGAGGCGTTCACTGGCTTCCTCACCAGCACATCGACCGGCGCGACGACGGACCGTCCGGGCCGCTGCAGATCATGTACGGCATCGACGGACGGGCCGAGCTCCCCGCACACGAGCTGCCCCACCTCGGGGGCTACCGGGGCTCGGCGCCCGTGCGGGTCGGCAACGGCGCGGCCACCCAGCTGCAACTCGATATCTACGGCGCTCTGATCGACTCCGTGTACCTGTACGACAAGTGGTGCCGGCCCTCTCCAGTGGCCACTGGCGCGCGGTGTGCGCGCTGGTGGACTGGGTCTGCGAGCACTGGGACCAGCCGGACGAGGACGTGTGGGAGACCCGCGGTGGGCGGAAGAAGTTCCTCTACTCCCGGCTGATGTGCTGGGTGGCCATCGAACGCGCCATCCGCATGGCCCTGCACCGCAGCCTGCCCGCCGAACTCGGCCGCTGGGGTCCGGTCCGGGACCGGATCTACTCGCAGATCATGGACAAGGGCTGGTCGCCCACCAGGCAGGCCTTCGTCCAGCACGAGGAGGGCGACGTACTGGACGCATCGGTGCTGACGATGCCGCTGACCAAGTTCGTCTCCCCCACCGATCCCGTCCGGCTGTCCACTCTCGATGCCCTCGGCAACGAATTCGTCTCCGACTCCCTGGTCTGGCGCTATGACCCGGAGGCCAGTCCCGACGGCCTCGAAGGCGACGAAGGCACGTTCTCCATCTGCTCCTTCTGGTACGTCGAGGCCCTCACCCGCGCCGGACGACTGGACGAAGCCCGCCTGGCCTTCGAGAAGATGCTCACCTACGCCAACCATGTCGGCCTGTACGACGAGGAGATCAGCCACACAGGTGAGCAACTGGGCAACTTCCCGCAGGCATTCACCCACCTCGCCCTCATCAGCGCGGCCTACAACCTCGACCGCGCCCTGGGCTGACGACCGACCGGCGGCGTTCCTCGATCAGTCGCCGTGGGAGCCTCCCGTTCCGCCCTCATGTCGAGCTGCGCGCCGAGGAGGGGCTGCTGTACGTCACGGCCGTGCCGGACGATAAGCGGTTCCCCGACCCCGACCGGTTCGACCCGACCCGCCCGCACAAGGCGGGCCTCGTGCGGGAAAAGGCCGAACATGTGCAGGAGCATCTCCGCCATGGTCTGTGCAGCCTGGTCCATGTGGGGTTCCGGCCGGTTGAACCACAGTTCCAGGAGCGCCAGCAGGCCGCCGTTGACCACCGTCAGGGCGATGACCGGGTCGGCCACGGTGAAGTGGCCCGTGGCCATGCCCTGCCCCCATGTCGCGCTTCGCGCGGGTGGCCAGTCCGTGGCTGGCGCACATGCGGCCGAGCTCGCTGTGGCACAGGATCCGGAGGATCTCCGAGTACGCGCCGGCCATGCGTGCGCTGAGCCGCACGCCCCCAGCGAGGCGCTCGGCGGGATCGCCGGTGCTGTGCAGGCGTTCGTCGATGGCTCGGTCGTACTCGTCTTTCGTCGGCGGCGGCCGGGCTCGCGTCCGGCCGCCCTGCCCCGTGTCACCGATGACACCCACTCAGAGAACCGGAAGGGGAACGAGTCTTCATGTCCCAGTACCAGTTTCGCGTCTCAACACCGCGTACCCCCGAGGCGCTCGCCGCCTACGAGACCATCTGGGCCAAGCACATCCCGGGCCCGGCCAAGCGCCGGATCACCACGCATGGCGTCTGTCCATCCCCGAGTTCAAGGCGGACATGGAGGGCTTCGGCATGAGCCAGATCGTGAACGTCGCCGAGACCTCGCTGACACCCACCGCCGATTCACCCCTACGGTGACCGGCGCGCAGGTCCAGTCCCTGCCATGGCCGAGATGAAGGGCCGGTCAGTAGGTGGTTCCCCTGAGTGGCCCCTCGGTGTCAGCGACACCGAGGCCGGCCCCCAGTCGACAACCCGAGGGCGGGCACCTTGTTATACAGTCCAGTGTGTCTCCAAGGCCGCAGCGACCTCGGCCGGCTTCTGGACTACCGTCCAGTGGTTGCAGTCCAGCTCCACGACGGGCGACGCCCGCACGGCTCCGCCGAGCTTTCCGGCGAACTCGACGGGACAGGCGGGGTCGAGCGTCCCCCAGAAGACCAAGGACGGCGCAGACACGTTCGCCAGTTCCGGCTCCCACTCCGCACCCACCGCCTCGGCGGAACGGTACAGCTTGAGGATGCTGTTCCTCATGGTCCCGTCTACGCGCAGGACCATCTCCGCGGCCACCTCAGCCGGGAGATCGAAGTTTTCCACCAGGTCCTTGGCGAAGGACGCCGGGTGAAGCTCGTCCATGAACCGGTCGCCCTCGACCGGGTCCTGCCAGATCTTGGCCAGCGGATGCCAGTCGTACTGAGCACTGACCGGAGCGCTACTGCCGGCCCACGTACGAACGAGGTCCGGCCGCAGGGAAGCGACGCGCGCGGTGAGGATGCAGCCCCAGTCATGGCCGACCAGGTCCACCGGCTCGCCCACCTGCTCCAGCCGTTCGATGAGCCAATGGACGTACTCCTCTTTGGTGGAGCCGAAGCCACGCGGCCGGGGCATGCCGAAGCCGGGCAGATCCCACGCCTCGACGTCGCTCCGGATCAGGTGTCGGCGCACGCCGTCCCACACACGGTGGGTGTCGGGGACGCCGTGGATCAGAACTGCAGGCATGACTGAACTCCCTTACCACTACACAAAAACAGCATGTCTGGGCTTTCGGCCCTCACTGCTCTTTCAGGTCGAAACCGGCCTCCATGTCTGAGACGGGATTCCCTGAGGACTCTCCTTCGCAGAGCGCGGCCGGTGGTCGGAGTTGACGGGGGATACGTCTGGAGGCGCGCCGGGAGTTCTGCGGGGGCTGACCGTCGCGCCCACCGGCGTGATCGGCCGTGAGCCGACTTTCCATGCCGCTGATGATCGTGTCCAGCACCAGGCGGAACATCCGGTCCTCGCCAAAGCCCTCGTTCGTCGGCCCGTCCTCGCCGGAGGCGGGTGTGGTCGGCTGGAGGTTCGACCACCGGTGGAGCGCGCCGTTGAGCTCGGCGATCATCACGCCGATGACGACGGCGCACACGAGCGCGGCGAGCTGCGGGATCTCCGACTGCGGAACCCCTGCCGCGTCCAGCACGGCGGTGAGCGCGACCCAGAAGGGATCTTCGGGCTGGATGAAGTCCGGCTGGCTGAACGAGTAGGCCATGAGGTTGGGATGGCGGTGTGCCAACGTCCGGAAATCCGTGGCAAGCAGGCGCATGCGCTCCTGCCAGGGAGCGTCCTCCAGCGTCACGGTGCGGAACCGGGCGCCGACCATTCCTGCCACGCCACGCAGCAATGCTTCCTTGTTCGGCACGTGGTGGTACAGCGACATCGGGTTCGCGTCCAGCGCGGCGGCGAGTTTGCGCATCGTGAGCGCCTCGACCCCGTCCGCGTCGATGAGCCGCAGGGCGGAGGTGCAGATCCCTGCCTCGGTCAGAGGCACATCCCTCTTCCGAGTACCTCTAGGGGTACGCTTCACTCTTTCCATACGGTGTATGCTATCAAGCCTTAGGCCAGTGAGGGGGACTCGCCGCCCGTGGTGGCGATCACTCCCAAGGTCGCCGCAGACTTCGAGCGGCTCGGTGCCTGTCACCGCAAGGGTGAGTCGGCGGTGGGCGTCAGCACGGACTCGGCGACGCCGGCGATCTGGCTGATGTCGAAGTCCTCCATGTCCGCACGGAATTCGGGGCTGGACAGGTACGCCTCCAGTCGCTCCTGAACGTCGTCGGCGTCCCGGTAGGAAACGAGGGCGTACAGCTGGGGCGACTCACTCCCGGGAGCTGCGGGCGCCGTCCAGACGCCGTGTGTGGTGATCCTGTGCTTGGCCATACCGGGAATGTGCTTGGCCCAGATGTTCTCGTAGGCGACGAGGGCCTGAGGGCTGCGCAGTGCGTAGACACGAAGCTGGTACTGGGGCATGAACTCTCTTTCCTTCTCTTCCGCCGCCGGGACAAAGGTCCCCAGCGGCACGGCGGTTGGGAGGCTTCTCTCAGCCTTTCGCGAACAAGTTCGCCAGTTCGGGCTCCCAGTCGATGTGTCCGGACTCGGTACCCCGTGGCACCAGCGCCTCCGTGTCCTCCAGGAAGGTCCTGACGTCCTGCACGGGAACCTCGAGCAAGGCGGTGCCCGCCGGAGCCCCGAGGACGATGTACATCGCTTGGTCACCACGGCCGACGGCCGGCCAGACCCGGATGTCCCCACAGCCTGCGGAACCCCTCAGGCCATCGGCCAGAAGATCACGCCCCAGGACCCATTCGGCCGGCTCGTCAGTGTCGGTGAAAAAGACGGCACGGACGACGTAGGGATCAGTGGGCTCGTACTGCAGGCTCATGCGCATGGACAGCGAGTAGGTGCGCGAGATGACAAGCTGCACGGCCATCCCCTGCGTGACGGTCTTCAAAGACTCCATCGATTTCCACTCCTGCCTGGGCGGCGGTCAGCAACCGCTGATCTCATCCCGGCCGTCGTTGTGCCAGCCATAGATCTCGTCCCATGAGTAGCCCAGTTCGAGCAGGTAGCCGACACCGTGGTCCCAGCGGTAGTCGCCGGCGGTGACGCTGGCGGCCGGGCGTTGGACGTACGCGGATGCAGAGGTCGCGGCCGAAGCGGTGCCCCCGGCCCCGAGAACGGCGACACCCGCGACCGCCACGGAGAAAGCGGTGACGGCAACGCGCCTCGTGAGCTTCTTCATGGTCTTTCCTTCCCGATTGGCGTGATCTGCGCCATGGCTGCACGCAGGCGATGTGCGGCGCCTGGCGCGGTCCGAGCAAACCCTTCCATACGGCGTATGGAATTGCCCTTCCAGGATTACCATACGATGTATGGAACTGTCGAGGCGGCGGAAATGGGCCGCCCGGCGGGCAGCGGCATGAACAGCTCGATGTCTTCGCCGAGACCGCGTCGGCCACCTGGACGAAGTCCGCCTGCCCTTCGAGGAGATGCGCACCTGAACCGACCATCTCGGGCTCTGCACCGCGGAGATCAGTCACACCGGCGAGCAACTTGACAGCCACTCCCGGGCGTTTGTGCACCGTTCCCTCATCGGTGCGGCCTTCGGACTCGACTACGCCCTGGGCTGAGCCCTTGCCCCTGCGGGACGAGCTGCCCTGGATTTCCGTCTCCGGAGCCGTGGCATGCGGGCGCCCGGGTCCGGCCCCATGCTGGAAACGAGGGGGTGAGACACCGGAGGGAGTGGTGGGGATGCAGACCGTTGTGGATCTCACGCGCTGCCAGGGCTATGCGCAGTGCGTGTTCCTCGCACCGGAGGTGTTCGAGTTGCACGGGGAAGAGGGGCTGCTGTACGCCACCGCAGTCCCCGACGACCAGGTCGAGCGCGTACGCCAGGCCGCGGCGGCGTGCCCGGTACAGGCGATCCTCCTCGGTGAGGAGGTGAGCGTCGGTGCCCGGTGACCTCAAGGACGGCCGTATCGTCATCGTCGGCGCGTCGCTGGCAGGGCTCAGGGCCGCGGAGGCGCTGCGGGAGGAGGGCTTCACCGGCTCACTGACCGTGGTCGGAGACGAGCCCCACCCGCCCTACGACCGGCCGCCGCTGTCCAAGCAGGTGCTGCTCGGCCGAGCGGCGGCGGACACCACCGGGCTGCCGATGCGCCAGGACCCGGACGCCGACTGGCGGCTGGGCGTGCGCGCCACCGGGGTGGACCCGCTCGCGAAGCAGGTGCTGCTGGAGGACGGCGAGTCACTTCCGTACGACCGGCTGCTGATCGCTACCGGAACCCGCGCGCGGCCCTGGCCCAACCCGGAGGAAGCCGCCCTGGAGGGGGTGTTCACCCTGCGCACCCGCGAGGACGCCGGGGGACTGGCCCAGCGGCTGGCCGCGGGGCCGGAGCGCGTGCTGGTGATCGGCGGCGGCTTCACGGGCTCGGAGATCGCCTCGGCCTGCCGGGAACGGGGACTGGAGGTCACGGTCGCCGAACGCGGCCCCGCACCCCTGGTGGGCGCGCTCGGTGGCACCCTGTCGAAGCTCGCGGCTGTCATGCAGCGCAACCACGGCGTGGACCTGCGCACCGGGGTGACGGTCACCGCCCTGCGCGGGAACGGCAGCTTCACCGGTGCGGAGCTGTCCGACGGCAGCCGCGTCGACGCCGACGTCTGCGTCGTCGCCCTGGGCGCTGTACGCAACGTCGAATGGCTGGCGGAGTCCGGGCTCGCGGCGGGCCCGCGCGGGATCGCCTGCGACGCCGGGTGCCGGGCCTTCAACATGTACGGGATTGTCACCGACGACGTCTTCGTGGCCGGTGACGTCTCCCGCTTCCCCCACCCGCTGTTCGGCTACCAGATGCTCTCCCTGGAACACTGGGGAAACGCGGTCGAGCAGGCCGAGGTGGCGGCACACAACATGGTCAATCCCGGGCCCTTGCAGCGCCCTCACCTGGCCATCCCGTCGTTCTGGTCGACCCAGTTCGGGCTCAACATCAAGTCGGTGGGCGTCCCCACCTACTCCGACCACGTGGTCATCGCCCAAGGCTCCCTGGAGGCGCGCCGCCTGGCAATGGTCTACGGCTACAAGGGGCGGGTCACCGCCGCGGTCACCGTCGACATGGCCAAGTCGCTCGACTACTACCGTCACCTGATCGAGACGGCCGCGCCTTTTCCGCCCCCGCCCGGCGCGGCGGACCGTGCGATCGCAGCCGATGTCCCGATTCCGTCCGACGTGCCGGATCCGAAGGGGCTGTCGCACGGCCCCACCGTGGCGCTCACCGGTTATCTGCCGGACCGCCGGCTGACGCTGGTGCAGCCCGGCTGACCCACGTCCCGCCCCACCACGAGGAGCCACCATGGACTCCGACACTCTGCTGGCCCGGATCACCGACTACGCCAACCGCCCCGACCCCTACCCGCTGTACGCCGAACTCCGCGAGGCGGGGCCCGCGGTGCGGCAGGCGGACGGCAGCTACCTGATCGGCACCTACCACGAGATCGTCGCGCTGCTGCACGACCCACGGATGAGTGCCGATCCGCGCTCGCGCACCGCTCCCGCTCCGTACGAGGTGACACGAAAACCGCCGTTCCTGCGGCTCGACGACCCGGAGCACCACCGGCTGCGCAACTCGGCCATGCGGCCGTTCGGCCCGCCGCACAGTCCGGGCCGGGTCGACTCCATGCGCGGCGAGATCGTCCAGCTGACCAAGGAACTGGCGGAAGTGTTCCAGGAGGGCAGGCAGATCGACGTCGTCGACGACTTCGCCTACCCACTGCCCGTGACCGTGATCTGCCGCCTGCTCGGCATCCCGGACAAGGACGAGCAGCTCTTCCAGGACTGGACCGACACCCTCGTCGCGTCCGCAGACATCGGGCCCGAAGGTGACACCGCCGAACGGGACCGGGCGGGCGGCCAGGCGCAGGAGGAGATGGGCCGGTACCTGCTCCAACTCGCCGAACTGCGCCGCGGTCGGCCCACCGGCGACATGCTCTCCGACCTCGTCAACGAACCGGACCCGGCCGTACGGCTCAGCGAGGAGGACCTGGCGGCGAACACCATCCTGCTGTTCATCGCCGGACACGAGACCACGGTCAATCTGATCGCCAACGGCGTCCTCACCCTGTTGCGCCGGCCCGACCAGTTGGACCGTCTGCGCGAGGACCCCGGCCTGCTGCCGCGAGCGGTGGAGGAACTGCTGCGCTACGAGCCCCCGGTCCACATGCGCGAGCGGGTTCCCCTCGTCGACATCGACGTCGCCGGCACCACGATCCCCGCCGGCACGTCCGTCATCCTGGCGCTGGCCTCGGGCAGCCGTGATCCGATGCGGTTCAGTGAACCCGACCGGTTCGACCCCACCCGCCCGGACAACCAGCACGTCGGCTTCGGCAGCGGTATCCACCTGTGCTTCGGCGCGCCACTCGCCCGTATCGAAGCCGAGGCCGCGCTCGGAGCGCTGATCCCCCACCTCGGCACGGCACACCTGGTCCAGGACCCGCCCCCCTACCGGCAGAACGCCATGCTGCGCGGCCCCCGCCACCTGCCCATCCAACTCTGAGGCCGAGGGGCGGCGACAACAGGCGAGAGAGGCCAGCCAACCCGGTCCATTACCCAGGCCGCGGGAACCGGTGCGCCGCCGGCGCCAGTCGGCCGGTGCGCAGCAGCAGGGTCCTCTTCACGCTGCGGCGGGAAGGGGCCGCCGGGCGACGTCACGGGCCTCATCCGGGGAGAGGCCGAGCATATGCAGGATCATCTCGGCCATCGTGCCTGCGGCCCGGTCACTGTCAGCCTCAGGCCGCTTGCACCACAGCTCCAGGAGCGCCAGCAGGCTGCCGTTCAGCACGGTCAGGGCGATCACCGGGTCGACCACGGTGAACCGGCCTGCGGCCATGCCCTCCTCCACATCGCGTTGTGCCCGCGGAGCCAGTCCGTCGCCTGCGCATATCCGACCGAGCTGGCTGTGGCACAGCATCTGCATGATCTCCGGGTACGACTCGGCCATGCGCACGCTGAGCCGCACGCCCCCGGCGAGGCGCTCGGCGGGATCATCGACGCCGTGCAGGCGTTGGTCGACGGCTTGGGCGTACTCCTCCAGCGCATCGGCCACGGCCACGTCGAACAGGTCCGGCTTGCCCGTGAAGTGGTTGTAGAAGGAGCCGAGGCCCACGTCCGCGCGCTCCGCGATGGCATGGACGCTGGCGCCGACGCCACCGCACTCGGCCAGGATCTGCCGCGCGGCGCGGACGAGTGCCTGGCGGGTCTCGGCACGACGGCGTTCGAATCGGTTTCTGCGTAGGGCTGGCATCGGCATGCTCCATGAATAAGAGCAGCAGTTCTGATGGATTCATCATGTCATCGCCCGCCTCGGACGTCCACCCCCCTGCTCGTCGATCCCGACTCCACGGCCCAGCGATGTGACACCGCACACTCATTTCTGACGCTTTGATCAGTTTCGAGGGGCTTGACGATGAAGCGCTCGTATCTGACAATTTCATCAGAAATGGACAAACTGGTCCGAGATGGGCAGATGTCGCGCTGGGCCACTCAACCATCGGCGCAGCAGCGCGTCCCGTCGCACGCCTGGCACGACCGGTCCCGCCGGGGGCTCCTCAGCCCCGGCCCACACCGTTCCACCACGGCTACGGATCAGCCCGACGCCGCACATGCCGGCGCTGTCTCACACCTCCGCACCAACGGGAAGAACCAGATGACGAAGACTGACCAAACGCCGCTCGCCAAGCCGGTGAGCCCCCGAGAGATACCCGACGCGGCCATAGCGATGCTCGATGTGGAGGGGACGGTGGTGGGGTGGACGCACGCCGCTGAGCAGCTTGTCGGGTACCCGGCCGGGGAAGTGGTGGGCCGGTCCGCGGCACACTTGCTGCCGCCCGCCGAGGACGCCCCGAGTGCCGCGGCGTTCGCCCAGCAGTGTCGTGCCCAGGACGGCTGGTCCGGCACCGTGACGGTCCGCCACTGCGACGGCCACGCCATCAAAATGACACTGCGGATCTCACTGTTGTGGGGGCAGGACGCCGGCACCCGGTGGTTGGTGTCCGTGACCGATATAGGAACCCTGTCCTCGGGGGCACCCAACGGAGCTGTGCGGGAGTCGCTGCTGGCCCACGCACCGGTCGGCATCGCTGTCTATGACCCGCAGCTGCGCTGTACCTGGGTCAACGACGTCATGGAGCGCCACGACGGCACCTCTCCTGAGCGACGGTTCGGACGCCGTCTGCGGGACTCACTGCCCGCCGTCGAGGCCCAAGCGCTCGAGGTGGTGATGCGGCAGGTGCTGCAGAGTGGCACCACCATGGTCCACGAGTACCGGGCGTGGTCGTCGACGGTCCGGCGCCGGGAGCACGCGTACTCGGCCTCGTTCTTCTGCCTCCAGGACGCGGACGGCACGGCACTGGCAGTGTGCGCCATGAGCGTGGACGTCACCGGCAACCAGCGGGCGCGCGAGCGCCTTGCCATCCTCAGCGAAGCCGGCACCCGCATCGGCAGCACCCTCGAGGTCATGCGCACCGGGCAAGAACTGGCAGACCTTGCCGTACCCCTGCTGGCCGACCACGCACTCGTCGACCTGATGGAGGCGGTTCCGTTCGGCGTGGATCCCTCGGCGGGGACCGGCAAGGCGAACGACCGCCCGCCTGTGCTGCGCCGTGCCGGTGTGGCCTCCATCGACCGTGGTGTCGTCAAGTTGCCGTGGGTGCGGGAAGAGGTGATCCGCCCCTTCCCGACGTCACTGTTTGCCGCCGCCCTGCGCACGGGCAGGTCTTACCTGGAATCGGTGCTGGACACCCATCCAGGCCCCTGGGTCATTCACGACCTGACGCTGGCGCAGAGGGTCCGCGACAGCGGCGTCCACTCTTTGATGGTCGTACCCATCCGTGCGCGGCGCTGTGTACTGGGACTGGCGGTGTTCGGCCGCTCCCATGAATCGACGCCGTTCCAGGAGGACGACCTCCTCCTTGGTGAGGAGCTTGTCACCCGGGCCGCGCTCAGCCTGGACAACGCTCTCCAGTACGCCCGTCAACGCACCGCGGCCCTGACGCTCCAACGCGACCTGCTCCCGCACCATGTGGGCGGCGGCGCCGCCCTCGATGTGGCCTCGCGCTATGTGCCGGCCGACATGGACCACGGCGTGGGGGGTGACTGGTTCGACGTGATCAAGCTGTCTGGCGCCCGGGTGGCCCTCGTCGTCGGAGATGTGGTCGGCCACGGCATCAACGCCGCGGCGACGATGGGGCGACTGCGCACCGCCGTCCGCACGCTCGCGGACATGGAACTGCCTCCCCACGAACTGCTGACGCATCTCGATGACACGGTCCGGCGGCTGAGCGAGGAAGATGCCGACGCTCCGGACCAGAACCCCGCGGCGGTGGGCGCCACCTGTCTGTATGCCGTGTACGACCCGGTCACCCGGCGGTGCACGATGGCGCGGGCCGGGCATCCCCCGCCCGCGATCATCGACCCGCAGGGCCGTATCACTTTCCCCGACATGCCCGCCGGGGCCCCGCTCGGCCTCGGCCTCGGCCTGGTCCCTTTCGAGTCCGTGGAACTGGAACTGCCCGAGGGAACTCTGCTCGCGCTTTACACCGACGGTCTGGTCGAGTCCCGCGACGACGACATCGACGTGGGCCTGGATCGCTTGGGCGCCGTCTTGGCGGAGACCAGTTCGTCCCTGGAAGACCTGTGCTCTCGGGTGATCGAGTCCTTGCCGACTCAGTCCCCGGCCGACGACGTCACCTTGCTCCTCGCGCGGACGCGCGGACTCGAACCGGCCCAGGTAGCTTCCTGGGAACTGCCGAACGAGCCGGCGGCCGTCCACATCGCCCGGCAGGCAGCCACCCGTCAGCTCAGCGGATGGGGGCTTGAGCGTCTGGTGACCACCGTGGAGCTGATCGTCAGTGAACTGGTCACCAACGCCATCCGCTACGGCGGCGGCCCGATCCGCCTGCGGCTCATCCAGCACCAGGTCTTGACGTGCGAAGTCTCCGACAGCAACGCCAGCCACCCACGCCCCCGCCAGCCTCACATCATCGACGAGCAGGGCCGTGGTCTTTTCCTCGTCGCTCAGTTGTCCCGCAGGTGGGGCTGCCGTACTGCCAGGGACGGCAAGGTCGTCTGGGCCGAACAAGACCTGCCCTCCAAAGCCGTCGCGTTGTGACGCGCAGCCGACCGGGCCGGCGACGGCCGCCACAGCATGCGGTCTCCAGAGCCGCAGGCTCTCGCAAAGGAAGCCAGAGATGGACAAAGAGAGTGTCAACAAGGCCTGCTCGGCAGGCGCCTCCCGAGGGTCGACGGGCGTCTCCTGTTCCGGCGGTCCCGGCGGCAGGTTGTACGCCTTCGACGGTCCGGCAGCCGCCGTGCTCGACGATCGAGGCGCGGTGGTGCGGTGGACCGGGACAGCAGAGGACCTGACGGGGTTCCGCGCCGAGGATGTCTGCGGCCGTCCCGTGCGGGAACTGGTGGCCGACCTCCCGGACGACCTGCGCCGCGCCACGGAGATGCCGGCGTCCGGCCGGGTACGGCTGTGGCACCGGAGCGGCGACGCCATCGATGTCACCTTCCGGACCACCAAGGTGGGCGGCTCGGCGGAGGTCCTCGTCCTGGCGGCCCCTACCCACCATGTCGCCGGCCACGAGCAGGGTGCAGCGCTCCTGCGCGCACTGTCCGCGCAGAACCGGGTCACGATCGCTGTGCACGACACCGATCTCACCACCGTGCAGACGAACGCCACGCCGGGCACTCTCGACGGCCCCCCGGTACAGCCCGGCACTCGGCTGAGCGACGTGCTGGGCGCCGAGGACGCCGAGAACCTCGAGGCAGTACTGCGCCAGGTACTCGAGACGGGTGCCCCGGTGGTCCGCAGAAACCAGCAGGTCAGCTGGAGGCACGATCCGACGCGGCAGCACGCGCTCTCGCTGTCCGCTTTCCGACTCGAGGACGCGCGAGGGCGCCCCACGGGGGTCGCAGCCCTGTACTTCGACAACGTCGACCAGATGCGCGCCCGCCGTCATCTGGATCTCGCCCGCGAGGTGGCGGAGCGAGTAGGAGGATCCCTGGATGTCGTGCGCACTGCGCAGGACCTTGCGGACGTTCTCGCACCCGCGTTTGGAGAGCTCGCCTCAGTCGACCTTGCTCACTCCGTTTTCGACGGGGACGAACCCTCGAAGCAGTTGGGCGGTGGAGACATGGGCAACGCGGCCCTCGCGCCGGGCACCGCGGTGTGGCCGGCCGGCATCAAGCGTGGCGGGTCCATCCCGCCCCTTCCCGACCACCCCTTGCTGCACAGCTTCCGCAACGGTGAGCCGGTCGTCTTCGGCCTTGACGACTTCATCGCCATGGTCAGAGACCCGCACCTCGTCGAGTATCTCGTCCCGAAGGACGTCCATTCGGTGCTGGTGGCCCCGTTGCACGCCCGTGGTCTGACGCTCGGTGCCGTATCGGTCTGGCGCTGCGGCCGATCCGATCCCTTCACCGAGGACGAGGCGGATCTCATGAAGCAGATCGCCTCACGGGGTGCGCTCGCCATCGACAACGCCCGCCGCTACACGCGCGAGCACAGGGCGGCCGTGGCTTTGCAGCAGAGCCTCCTTCCCCCGGCCACGACCGACACTCCGGCAGCCGAGACCGCCGGCCTCTACCTGCCCGCAGGGAACGGAGCAGGCAGCAGCGGCGACTGGTACGACGCCATTGCTCTGCCCTCTCTCCGGCTGGCCCTCGTCGCCGGGGACGTGGTCGGCCACGGCATGCCCGCAAGCACCACCATGGGGCGCCTGCGCGCCGCCATCCAGACGCTCGCGGACCTGGAACTCGAGCCGGACGAGTTGCTCACACGGATCACGGACCTGGTCCAGCGACTGGCGGCCGAAGCCCCACTCGGCGACCACGACATCGTCGGCGGCACATGCCTGTACGCGGTCTACGACCCGGTCACCAGGCGCTGCGCCATCGCCAGTGCCGGGCACCCGCCACCCATCCTGGTCCGGCCCGACGGGACCGCCGAAGTCGTCGAGATCTCCCCGGGGCCACCACTCGGCGTCTGCGCCATGGCGTACGAGACCACCGTGATCGACCTCGAGCCGGGCAGCGTCCTCGCCCTGTACACCGACGGCCTGATCGAACAGCTCGACCGCGACATCGACCAAGGCCTGCGGCGCCTGACGGATGCCCTCGCCGCGTCCTGCCGTCCGGATCGCGCCCTCGACGAAACCGGCCGGGCGCTCCTCGCCGGTCTGGCAGACCAAGCGCCGCGCGACGACGCGGCCCTGCTGCTGGCCCGCACCCGCGCCGTCCCAGCGGCCGACACCGCCAACTGGGAGATCCCGGCCGATCCGGCCGCCGTCTCCAAGGCCCGAGAATGGACAACCCGCCAACTCACGCTGTGGGGCCTGGACGACCTCCTCTTCGCCACCGAACTCATCGTCAGCGAACTGGTGACCAACGCCATCCGCTACGGTCGTTCGCCGATGGACCTCCGTCTGATTCGCCACGACGTCCTGGTGTGCGAGGTCACCGACTCCAGCAGCACCCAACCTCGTCTACGGCGTGCCTGCACCACCGACGAGGGAGGACGCGGCCTGTTCCTCGTCGCTCAACTCGGCGGACGATGGGGCTGCCGCCATGTCCGGAACGGCAAGACAATCTGGTCCGAGCAAGCCATTCAGGACCGAGGTGGGTCGCGGCAGATCACCCACAGCTCTGACGTCTCTCGACCCGGTGTGCCGTGACAGCAGCCGCCCGGGGCCGGTGCCGGTTGCCAGTAACACTGAAAGCCGTGACCGCCGGGTCACCGAGCGTGGCTCGGCTCCCCGGATCTGCGGGCAAAAATCGGCCGCGCGGCCGAGGCGTGTGCACCACCGTGGCATCGGCGGCCTCCTCCCTGTTCAGGGCGGGGGTTCTCCACCTCGATCGACAGTTCCACGGTGGTGCGCGGCAGGAACGTGGTCAACTGCTTTTCTGGCGCCAGCTGTTGCTTCACCCGCGTCAGCTCCTCGGGCAGGGCCGCGTGCCGCTCGGCGAGTTCCTGGGCAGCTGTGGGCACCCTGCCTTGCGCTTTGGCCCTGAGACGGAACTCGTCGACCAGGTCCTGATGTTGTGGATAGACCACGTCGCGATGAGGATGGTGGAGTCCTCGGCCCGCAGGGACGCGAAGGTCTTGCCGGTAGGGAAGTTCGCCGACCGGCGCCGGAGGTGCATGGTTGCTGCGTCGCGGCCGGTGACCTCCTCGGAGATCAGCAGCCGCAGGACCTCGGCTGGGTCCCACCGCTGGGCCCGAGCGGTCGCCAGGACGCCGGGTGCGGCGTTGCGCATGTAGGGCAGCCGCATCCGGCGCATCAGCTTGTCGAGCTCCTCGGGCAGGGCCGGAGCCTGGGGAAACGTCACGGTCGGTAATTCCTTCGTGGGTCGCAGTGGGCGCCGATAGGCTCGGCGGATGATCAATATGGCGGTGCGTGGTGGCAGCGGGAACGTGGTGGCTCGGGCCAAAGCCGGTGTGGAGTGGACGGCCGGCTTCGCGGATCTGGACCCGGCGGAGTTCCCGATGCTCTGGGCCCTGACGCCGTATGGGGATGCGGTCTTCAACCAGCGGCAGGTGTCGCTGCTGCTGGCGGAACTCGACCGGCTTCCTGCCGACTTGGGCAGTGACTGGGTCGGTCAGGCCCGCGAGCTGTGCCAGGTCGTGGAACGAGGGCTGCACCTGTATCTGTGGTTCATCGGCGACTGACTCAGGTCAGTCTGCCCTCGGCTCCCCAGCCGCCGTATGCTGCCGGCCCAGGGCTTGCCAGGCGACGGTGCCGTTCTGCACGGAGTGGGCCTCGTCGGCACGGACGACCTGGCCGACGGGCTTGCCGGCCGCAATGTGCTCCAGGATGGAGACCAGGTCGTCCTCGGCGAAACGCCCGGCCGCAGCCGCGAGTCCGAGGGACTGGTCGACCCGGTGGCTGCCCAGAACCGCGGTGAGCTCGCCGGCATGGGCCATCTTGGCGCGGATGCGGGACGCCCCGGCGGGGCCGGCCTCCTTCAACCAGCGCCCGACTCCCGGGCCGATGCCCACGAACGCGACCTCCGCCTCCGAGCACGGCTGGAGCCTGGGCTGGTGAACCGAGCGGCCGTCGGGGTGGTCGGCCTTCACCGACCCGTCCTCTGCGCGGCCATCGTCGACCGTCTCACACTTTCGGCGGCAACATCATCGAGACCGGCACGGACTCCTATCGCCTCGCCACCACGCGCGCCCGCGCCGAACAACAGGCCGCCGGCTGAGCGCTGAGCAGCGAGGAACCACCAGACCCTCAGTTCTCCATGAATCGCCTGCGTCAATATCCGCGTCAATATCCGCAAGCACTGAACGGAGTTGCAAGCACGAGGTGAGCTGGGGAGACGGACCTGCGGCCGAACTCAGCGTCGAACCTGGCAACAAGCCTGCCGAGGTCAGCCCGAGCACCACGGGAAAGCCACTGCAGCGCGTCCTCCAGACGGTCTCGCGCCACCAGGGGATCGCAGCAGTCGCAGCCCATCATCGGATCTGGCAGAACGCGCCCCGGTTGCCCCACCACCGGCACTCCGCATCGACTTGGGTTCGGCCTGGTGAGCGCGTTGCCGCGGCCGGTGCCCCTGGGGCATGGGATCGAGTCAGAGGGCTGTCCCAGCCCGGGCTCTGCGAAATACTGCGGTCATGAGTGGAGAGGAATCGGCGCGGCTGGCGAGAGCCCTCATCGAGTTCCGTGAAGCTGAAGGCATCTCAGAGCGTGAACTCGCGCGCCGCACCTGGCTGAGTGAGGCGACCATCAGGACCTTCGAACGCGACCGTGGAGAGCTGCCCACCCCGACCGTTGCCCGAAGCTTCGAGGAAGTCCTCGGCTGGGCTCCGGGCAGCATCAAGACCGTGCCGTCCGAGGCGATGGGCCGTGAGGCATCGGCCGACTCGGCCATGGACCTGGAGTAGGTGCGCTGGTCAGGTCTGGCTTCCGGGCGATTGTGGTCGCGGCCTGGTGAGCAGTCCCGGCTCGAGCGATGGAGGTTCCTCGATGACCGTTCCCGCCCAGCGGACCCCCGCCGATGCCCGCACGCGCCCCCGGAGCAGCACACCCGCATACGGGACACCGATTCCGGGATCTCCCAGGTCACCCTGCCCAGTGGCCAGGTCGCCTGGTCCCTGAGCCGGTTCGAGCACATCCGGGCCATGCTCACGGACCCGCGGTTCAGCTCCGACCGCCGGAATCCGAACTTCCCCCATTTCAGCCGCGAGCGGCGCGCCTTCTTCCCGCGCCGCTCGCTCATCCACTGGGACCCGCCCGAGCACGGTCCCGCTCGCAAGGCCGTGGTCGGCGAGTTCACCGTGCGCCGCATGGCCGGCCTGCGCGTATCTCTCTGAAACATCAGACTCCGGCCGTCTGCTCATCGTGTTCGCGAAGCATCCGCGTGACGGTGGCCGACGAGGTCGACAAACTGGCGGTCACGTCGCGAAGGGTCGTCGTCCAGCTGAAGTACGTCGGCAAGGGAAACCATGCGCACCCTCATGGCAAGTGGGTCGTCTTTACCTCCTATCTGAAAGGGTGACCGTGACACACGAGCCTGAGAGCGACGTCGAGGACGATTTCGTCGAAGTCGAGTTCATCGAAGACATCTACGTGACGGACATCGGGTTGACCTGGCTCGCCTCGCGATGGCGCGACCTGGAGGAGTTCTACAGGGAGCACTTCCCGTCCCTTGCCGACGACCCCGGCCCCGTCACGGTGTGGCTCATGCTGGTGGAAACGTCGCTCGACCAGTTCGACCGCACCAAGGCCGCCCAACTGGGCCAGGACATCCAGCGGCTCCTGCGCTCACCGCTGCCGGACGAGACGATCCGCACGGTGTGGCTCGCCGCCACGCACGGCATCCTCGACCCGGACGAGCACGGGATGACGGCCTGTACCTGGCTGCGGCGGATCGAGGAGGCATGGCTGGCCCGCGTGCACCAGGACGATCCGGCGTTCGTCCCTCCGCCGCAACAACCGGTGGTCGACCAGGAGCTGCGGCGGGCCGTGATCGAGGTGATGCACACGGTCGCGGAGCCGTTGCGCCTCACCTCGGAGCAGCCCCCGTACGGGGTTCCGGCGACCGGCCTGATCCCCGCGCTGGAGCGGGTGGTCACCGAGGCGTGCGCCGACCTCGGCTACCGGCTCTTCCTGCGCGCGGTGAAGACCTACTTCGTGCCGGTGCCGGCCGACGGGGAGACGCACGCCAGGTTCGTCGCCCTCGGCGAGAGGTTCGGCTACCCGTACTGGGTCGTGCGCGAAGGACTCAACGACCGGACCGATTGACGCCAGGGCAGCGGGGCGGGTGGGAACGCCGCCCGCCCCTGCAGGAGGCCGTCCGGAAGACTGAGTCCTCTGACGTCCTTCACGTCCTCAAACGGTGTCTCCTGAGCGCCGTCGTCACCTGGCAGTCATCTACGCCGTTGCCCAAGCATGGGAGTCCGGCGGGCACCCGGACACAGGGCGTGAACGGCCGGCATCCACCGCGGGTGGGTCAGTCCCGGCAACGGGACGGGACCCACCCGCCGTCGTCTTTCGGCACCGAGACGATCAAGGTGCTGTGGCTGTCCGCCACGGGGTGGGGCTACAACATCGACCACCTCGGTACCGACGCGCGGGACTGGCTCCGGCTGATCGACGGCATCAGCGTCGGCGACAGAACCATCCGGAGACGGCGGGTCCCGGGACCCGCCTGGGGGAGGGGTAGCCGGAGACAAAGCCTTTTTGCAAGGCTTTCATCGATTTAGCTAGCTATTGTCGGTGTATATCTTGCGCACGGGAGGCCCTCGGTCGACTCCGGCACCAGGCTGGAGCCCGCCGGGTGCGCGGTAACCGAGCGTGTGGCCGGTTTCCAGGAAGGTCGGTGACGGTCGTGGAGTCTCCTGCGTCGGGCTCCGCACGGGACTGGAAGGAGATGGCCGCTCACTTCCGGCATCTGGTGACGGACACCGACGCCTCGAGCGCCATGCTGTTCCTCCTTTCCCCCAAGGAGCCCGTCCTGCAGTTGTCGATGCTGTACGGCACGTCCTGGACCGTTCTCTCCGCCTGGGCACGGATCCACGTGGAAGAGGCGATCCCGGCTGCCGAGGCGACGCGCGAGAGGCGCATGGTCTGGGTCGGCGACTCCGAGGAGCTGGCCCTGCACTATCCCCGGCTCGCTCTCATGGTTCCCGAGCACGCCGTGGCGGCCGCCCCGATCTTCTCCGGTGAGGCCGTACAGGGTGCGGTCTGCCTGCTGTGGCCACCCACGCATCCCGTGCGGCTGAGCCCGGCGGAAGAGGCGGCGATCGATACGTTCTGCCGCCGAGCAGGCCTGTTGTTGGAGCGCTCGACGCGAAGCGGACATCCGTTGCTGCCCGGCAAGCGCCCCATGGCATTGACGGCGGAGCGGTCCCGCACCCCGGATCAGGCCGAAGCACTGGCCGCTCATGACTACGCCATGCGCCTGCCGGGGGCGATGTCCCTGGATCTGGAAGGTCGGATCACCTTTGTCAGCAAGGCGGCGAGCGACCTGCTCGGAGTGGGCGCCGCCGACCTGCTGGGTGCGCGACCGTGGGAGCTTGTGCGGTGGCTCGGTGGTCCCGACTTCGAGGAACGGTTCCGTGCCACGGTCATCGGCCACCGGCCCGCTCACTTCACCGTCACACCCGCACCCGATGTGTGCCTGTCCTTCGAGCTCTACCCCGACCCCTCAGGTGTCAGCGTCCACATGGCGGCCCTTCCCCAGACGTCACCGGCCGGTCAGCGCCGACACGTCCTGCCTTTCGTGGAGCCGACCGAGATCAAGCCGTTCCACCAGTTGATGCACCTGGCGGCAAGCCTCACGGAGACGGTGCGGGTGAGCGATGTCGCCGACGCCATCGCCAACCAGTTCCTGCCCGCCTTCGGTGCCACGGGCCTCGTGCTGATGACCGCGGCCGAAGGACGGCTGCGGGTCGTCGGTCACCGCGGCTACAGCACGGCCTTCCTGTCCCTCTTCGACGGCCGCTCCCTGGCCTCCGACAATCCGCCCGCGAAGGCCCTGACCGGCCACAGCCCCCTGTTCTTCGCCAGTTTCGCCGAGTTCCAGCAGAAGTACCCGGAGGCTGTCCGATACGGCACCAAGAACGCGTGGGCGTTTCTGCCGCTGGTCATCCGCGGTCGGCCGGTCGGAATTCTCGTCCTGTCCTTCGACCGGCCCCGCCGGTTTCCGTCGACGGAGCGCAATCTCCTGATTTCAGTGGCCGGACTGGTCGCCCAGGCCCTGGACAGGGCCTGTCTGCACGAGGCCAGGGACGATCTGGCCCGCACCCTGCAGACCGGTCTGCTGCCGCAACGACTACCCGCCGTTCCCGGCCTGCGGGCCGCCGCCCGCTACCTGCCCGCGGCTCACGGCATGGACGTCGGAGGCGACTTCTACGACCTCATCCGCTGCGGCACCGCATGTGCCACAGCGGTCATCGGCGACGTCCAGGGCCACAACGTAGGGGCTGCGGCCGTGATGGGCCAGCTGCGCACCGCCGTTCACACCCACGCCGCCTTGGGAATGCGTCCGGACGACCTCCTCGCCCGTACCAATCAGGTGATGTGCGACTTCGATCCCGGCCTCTTCGCCAGCTGTCTCTGCATCCAGTTCGATCTGGTCCGGCGCCGGGCCCTCCTGGCCACGGCCGGACACCTTCCGCCTCTCCTGCGCCATCCTGACGGCCGTACGGAGGCCCTCGCACTGCCCCCGGGACTGCTGCTCGGTATCGTCGCGGACGCCGACTACCCGGCAGTGGACATTCCGTTGTCCTCAGGTCTCACCCTGGCGCTCTACACCGACGGGCTCGTCGAAGCACCGGGCATCGACATCGACGATGCGATCAGCGCCCTCGCCGACCGAATGGCCCATGCCCCGAACGACGACGTCGAAGGTCTCACCGAAACCCTCCTCGGCGATGCCTCGCTCAACCCGCGCACTGACGACATCGCCATACTGCTGGTCCGCGTCACGAACTGATCCACGACTGCCGACGAGTCCATTCGTCGTGGTACCCACCGAATCTCGTGGCGAGGCCGGGCAGAGCCCCTGCTTCAGTCTGTGGCGGACGTGCGGGCTTCGCAGCCCTGGCACGCCCACGCTTCTACCGCATGGCAGCCGCAAGCACAGGCAAATCATGGCCGAATGAACGCTTTCAGTGGCGAAACCGCACTTCTCGTTGCGGCACCAACGGGATGGCGCACCATTGAATGACCGCCGCGATCATGAGGGACTCGTGCCGAAGCCGGCCAGGAGCAGGGATGCGGTACATCGTCACAGCCAGGCATGCCGGCCGCACCAAGGCCGGCCTTCGCCCAGCTCGCCAGGGTGGGTGGGGGAGGCGCTGCCAGCAGTGCTGTCGGTGAGCTGGACTGGCTCAGTCTGCCAGTCGGGCAAGAGCCAGGGCGTGAGCGTGGTCGAGGGAGTCGGCAGCGGCGCAAGGGATGTCCGGCTGCACACCGACGCCCTCCCAGTTCTTGCTGGAGACGGGGTGGATGGCACGGCCGACGGGGACGGTGGCTTCCAGGTGTGGATGCAGGGTCCAACCCTGGCACGGATGGGCGCCGCCGCGGGTGGGCTCGCCGACGACCACGGCGCGGCCGAGCTGCTGGAGGTCGTACGCCAGCTCCTCAGCGGCAGAGAAGGTGCTGTCGCTGGACAGCACATACAACGGCTTGCTGCCGCCGAAGCGCGCGCCGGGAACGTGCGGGAGGCTCCAGGACTGCTCGCTGCGCTCGCCGCCGCGCCAGTACATGGTGTTGAGGTGGGTGCGCTCGTCGAGCAGGTAGCTGCAGACGAAGGCGACCGTGTCCGGGTCGCCGCCCCGGTTGGCCCGCAGGTCCACGATCAGTGCCTGGGCGCGGGAGGCCAGGGTGAGCGCGGCGCTCAGCGGCTCGGCTGCCCACTCCAGCGGAAACAGCATCGGTGCGAGCTCCACCACGGCGACCCCTCCGTCGAGCAACTGCACCCGGGGCGCACCGCCCAGAGAGGAGTCGAAGTCCCGGCGCATGGCGTCCAGGGTGGCCGCCCCCTGCTTCGGGGGGACCGGGACGGCGTGGTGCTTCAGTCTCAGGTGCCGGTCGCCGTTGACGGACTGCAGGTCCGCGGTGACCAGGCGGGCGAACTCCTCGGCGTCGTCGACGTCGTAGGCGCCCTCGGCGAGGCGTCGTTGCAGCAGGCCGGCCAACTGCTCAGCTATCTCGGGGAAAACGTAGTGCTCGGTCAGCAGCCTGGCCGTCTCGTCGATGACAGGGGCAGGCGCAAGCTTCGTCGGAGTCGTCATGGCAGGGAGTAGAGCACTGCCCTTGCGAAAGCATCAAAGGGTTTAGACGCTCTTGGCATGTGTGATCAGCCTCCCTGTCCGCCGCCTCCTGAGGACGTCCTGGAGATCGGTGCGCCTGAGCAGTTCGCGGCGCTCTCTCACCCCTTGCGTCAGCGGTGGCTCTTCGCCCTGGGCCACCGGCCTGCCACCACCAGCCAGCTTGCGGCGCAGCTCGAGCGAAGAAGGGCAACGTGGCCCACCACCTCAAGGTGCTCCGCGAGGCCGAGTTGGTCCACATCGCCGAGACGCGCCAGGTCCGCGGCGGCACCGAGCAGTACTACCAGCGCACGGCCCGCCAGATGGTCGTCGCCGAACCCCAAGCGACAGGCACCGCCGCGATGCTCGCCGCGGTCGCCCAGGAGCTGGACCGCTCACCCGTGGAGACCCACCTGACACTTCGCCACCTACGTCTGAGCCCCGCGAAGGCAAGAGAACTCGGCGAGGCCCTCGCCCAACTGGTCGATGAGGCCGAGGAGGAGGCAGACGCGCCGGAGTTCGGCGAAGGTAACGATCAGCAGCGCGCCGTCCATCACCGCCATGTTCCGTGCGTCGGCGATCGCGAGTACCGCGATCAGCAGCCGGAACGCCTTGCGGCGCTCGTCGAGAGGGGCAAGGCCAGCGATCTTTCCCAGCTGCTGTTCGATTCGGCCGCGTGTGATCAGTACCGCGGCGCCACAGTGCTCGGAAACGGCCTCCGCCGCCTTCGGAATGCCTGGCCAGAGGGGCTCTCGTGAACAGTCCCGTAGCGGATGTCCCGTAGCGCTGGCTACAGCGGCGTCAAACGGCCCCGTCATGACGGCTCGAAGCGGCCCCGTTTCGTGAAGATCCATGGCGGCCCGAAGCGGCCTCGTGCCGGCATGGCCCGGTCTCTGCCGGAGCCGGCGAAAGCCTCTGCTGCACAAGTGGGGCCAACTCGAGCCGCCTGAGCGGGGCCGAACGACATCGCAGCCAATCAACCTGTACGCGGGTGAGGGCCGGTTGGGCCTGGGCTGAGGGCCTTGTCCCACCGTGAGTCGATGGGGATCATGACCGGGTGCAGCACCAACAGAAACTCCACGAACTACTCGCACGCGCCGGACTCACGGTTGTCGAGGACGTGCGCCCGGGCAGCCTGTTCCCGCCGGAGGCCGGCTGGCGGATCGCGCGGGGGATCGCGGCACCGGACGGTGCGGCCCGGGAAGCGCTCGACGCCGCGTGGTGGAGCCGCCTTGCAGATGCCGACGGAGAGTTCCTGGTGGCAGTCCTCGGACATCGGATCGGCGGCAACGACTCCTGGTGGACCCAGGTCCGCTACGCCGGCGGCGGTGTGCCGGGGCTGACCGGCGACCCCGGGTTCGTGGCGCTCTCCCTCGACGGGCAGGTGCTGCTGGCGGAGGTGCCCGGCGCGGACGGGTCTCGGGTGACGGCCCTCGACCGACTGCCGGAGCGGCTGGAGGAGGCCGCCGTGGCCGCCGGGCGCGAGACGGAGGTCGAGCGCGCCGAGGTGTGGGCGGCGGTGCCCGGCCGGCCGGCATGGCCTTTGCACTGGGCGGAGGGGATCGGGTCCAATCCGGCCGCACCGGACGAGCTGCTGATCCGGCTGCTGGATGTGGAGGCGGGCTTCCTGTACGGCTGCGACCGGCCCGCCGTACTCGACGCCGCCGTGGCACATCCCGATCCGAGGGTGCGCTCGAGGCCCGCGGACACCTTCCGGCCCAAGCTCACGTCCGATCAGTGGGTACGCCTGGTCCGCGCCGAACCGTCGCCGAGCCGGCGCGTGCTCTGGGCCGAGCATGCCTGCGCCTGGGGCGTCGAACTCCCCGGAGACCTGTACGACGACCTCCTCGCCGGCCCGTCCCGCGCTCAGGCGGCCGAGCTCCCGGGACTCCCTGCACACCACCTCCCCAGCCTCGCGGCCGACGCCGATCCCCGGGC
Source organism: Streptomyces sp. NBC_01571 (assembly GCF_026339875.1). Classification (NCBI taxonomy): domain Bacteria; kingdom Bacillati; phylum Actinomycetota; class Actinomycetes; order Kitasatosporales; family Streptomycetaceae; genus Streptomyces; species Streptomyces sp. NBC_01571. Next base: position 676,054 of record NZ_JAPEPZ010000002.1, on the reverse strand, counting down.
GCGGGCGACTGCCTGCGCCCGGTGGGAAGACCTCGCCGCGCCGCTGCGGGCGCGACTGCTGGCCGACACCGACGACGCGGTGCGTACGGCGGCGCTGCTCGCCCACCACACCGGCGTCCCCATGCCTCGCGAGGTCTTTGCCGCGCTGCCCCCGCCCCGTAGCGCGCTCGAACAGTGCCGTCTCTCAGCCGAGCTGGAGGCGGAGCTGGTCCGGGACGAGGACGCGGAGGTACGCCGAGCGCTGGCCGCCAACCCGCGGCTCAGTGCACACGGCGTCGCGGTCCTGGCAGAGGACCCGGACGACGACATCCGCTCGGCGGTGGCATTGCGGCCCGACCTCGACGAGGATCAGCGTGCCGCGGTGCGCTACGACTTCGACCCGACGTCGGTGTCGCGCACTCTGCCCTGGGTCAAGGGCCTGCACGGTGACGCCGACGCGATGCGCCGCCTCGCCGTATCGTCCCATCCGCTCATCCGCCGAAGCGTGGCCCGTGCGCGACATCTTCCACCGGACGTCGTGGAGCGTCTGGCGCGGGACGAGGACCGGACGGTCCGCCTGTTCCTCGCCGAATCGTGCGACGACGCGCCGGCCGAGATGCTGCTGGAGGTCTGGCGCTGGTGGGACGGCAGCTTCACTTACCCCGACCGCCCCCGCAGCCACCCCAACTTCCCCCGTACGGGCCTGCTGCGCTACGCCGGCGACCCCGGTGGGCGGATGCGCCGCCTGGCCCTGGACGACCCGGAGTCCACGCCTGCCGACGTCGCACGTCTCGCCCGCGACCCGGAAGCCGAGGTGCGCCGCCGCGCGGCCGAGGACCCCCGGCTGTCACCGGCCGACGCGGTGCGGCTGCTGAACGACCCAGCGGACCACGTCCGCGGGACCGCGATGCGCAATCTGCGACTGCCGGCCCGCGTCCTTGCCGGGCTGCTGCACGACCGCGACACGGCATGGGCGGCGGTCACCAATCCGGCGATCCCGGTCCCCGTCCTGCACCGCATCCTGGCCGCGGCCGCGGCAGCCGTGGCAGCCCGGAGCTGAACACCGCCACCCCGCAGGGCAGCGGTGGCGCTCTGACCCTGAACTCCGGCACACCCCCCGGGCGGCTCGAGCTGGCCCCACTAATGCAGCAGAGGCTCTCGCTGGTCCGGGTCTTGGTTCGTGTCGGCTTGCGCACTGTGTTGTCGCTGGGCGGAGCCTTCTCGGAACGGCGCCGTGATCGGCAGTGCGACGAGCTGGATTCCGCCGGGGACCCTTCCCGTTTGCTGAGCGCGCGGCCGCTGGGTTCAGACGTCCGGGCGGCGGCGCCGGGCAGGTCGTCGAGCAGTGGGTCGCTTCGTGGCCTTCGGCGGTCGCTGAGTCGCAGCGGTACCGTCGGACACTGCGGAGGCGGAAGCAGGAGCGGCAGCGAGGAGCACGGCGGCGCCAACCCCGGGGGACGACGCAGCACGTCGTGGGGGAGGAGCGGCCAGGGTCACCAGGCTTTGCTCCACCCGGTTGTGCTGGAATACGAGTCCAGCAGGTCCACCACGAAGACCAGGGTCGAGCCCCCCGGGATCAACGGCGAGGGTGACTGACTGCCGTAGCCGAGCCGCGGGGGAACGATGATCTCGCGCCGACCGCCGACCTTCATCCCCCTCACCCCCCGGTCCCAGCCCTTGATGACCTTGCCACCGCCGAGGGTGAACTTGAACGGCTGCCCCCGGTCCCAGGAGGCATCGAACTCCTTCCCGGACTCGAAGGTCACCCCGACATAGTGGACCCTGACCACCATCCCCGGCTTCACCTCAGCTCCGTCCCCGACGACCAGGTCCCGGATGGTCAGCTCGGTAGGAGCGTCACCCTCCGGAACGTCGACCTCGGGCTTCGTCAGTTCACTCATTGCAGCCTCATCACTCTCCGTCGGAAGCCGTCGCACGGACCAGCAGGACACCTGGACACTCCATGCAGCAGATGGTTCACGCTACCGAGAACGCCGGTCCCCGGAGCACACCGGATCCGGCGGCCACACGTGATGATCCTGCGCACAGCCGGACGCAACGGGGGCGTGTGGTGACGACGACGGGCGACGTGTCTCGCAATGTGCCGACAGCCGTCTGCACCGCGTCTTGTTCTGGCGAGTACTCCGTGACCTCGTCGAGGAGGCGTGGAAGGCCGGCATCCCCGGCGACCGCCACGTCCGCGCGGAGCTCTCCTACAGCGGGAAGATCAAACAGGTCGAGATCGCGCTCACCGAGGACGACGGCTGACCGCGTTGCCATACCTGGGCGAGCTCGTCGAGGGTCATCTTCTTGCCTTCACCGGTCGCCCGGACAGAGGTTGGCGTGCGCCCAGGATGACGCAACGGGCCCCGCTGCGGGCGACGTTGGCAGCAGGGCCCGGGCAGGCGCGCATCATCCGTTCCCGATACCGTGACCTCACTGCTTGTGGACGTCGGTGATCTCGATGGACACCTCTGTGCTCGCGGAAGCGGTGTTGATCATGGCGGGCTTGTAGTTCAGGCTCGTCCGGGTCGTCAGCTCGGCCGTCTCGATGACCGGGTCGGACCCGTCGCCGCTGATCTCGTACGTGGCGTCCGGGCCGACGTCCTCGGTCCCGACCCGGAGGGTCAGGTTCGGCTCGACGGTGACGTTGCAGCCTGCGAGCCCGAAGCGCTGCCGCTTCGTGGTACGCAGCTTGACCGAGAAGCTGTCGGTGTCGAGGGGCACGTACGTCGGGTCCTCGCTCGTGCGGCGGCGGCCGAGATGTCCGCGTCCGGGATGCTCGACTCGGAGGCTGTCAGGCGGGTTGCTCTGTGGTTTCTTCCAACGGGCTTGCCGGGACTGCCTGTTCGGGCCACTCCGCGGAATTGGGGTTAGTGCATCGAAGGGAGGCGCTCCCTGGAGTGAGAGCGGAACGGTTCGTGCGGCGGTCCGTCCGATACCGAGGGACTGGCCTGCAGCAGGCCGGTGACACTGATTTCCTCGACATCGAGACGATGATGCGACGGGCCCGGCAAGGCCGGGAAAAGATCCCACTGACTGGTCGCCCCATTCCGCGGCGCACGGGGCGGGGCGGGGGCGGCCGGCTCAGCTCCAGCCGAAGCCTGACCTTGCGGTGGCGGCTGCAACGTGGCGGACCACGCCGGTCGGCCAGTCGCATCGATCGAGTTGTCCCGGTCTGTCGGCGGCCCCCAACTCCCCGGCCGGGCCAGGCCTCATGGCGCCGAACGCAACCGTCGCACCGGCCTGTCGCCGAGCCGGACCTTGTCGGGCACGTCCGGATTCGTGCGCCGCGTCTGGTCGCCGCGCTCCTTGGTCGACACAGGTCAGCCCTTACGGGCCGCGCGGGACAGGCGGATCGCCGAGACGAGGAAGAAGATCCCTCCGAGCGTGGCGTAGCCGGCGAGGGCGGTCAGCGAGGGGTCGTTCTGTGAGGCGCTTCGGATGAAGGACGCGCCGGCCAGTACCGAGATGCCGCCGCTGACGATCATGGCCCACTGGCCGCCCATCGGTCGGCGCGCGACGCCCACGAGGAGCTGGATCAGGCCGGAGACGACCGCCCACGCGCCCCAGACGCGCAGAACGTCGGCGATGTTCGAGGTAGTGGCGACCGCGACGCCGACGGCGGCGAGCGCGCTGACGGCCATGTTGGCGTACAGGCCCTTGACCGGCCCGGCGGCGCGCGCCGACCTCGAGTCGACGACGGCCGCAGCCACGTCGAAGGCGGGATAGAGGAACAGCAGCAGCTTGGCCCCGGTGGTGAGGTCGGATCCGGACACCAGGAGGAGCACCGCCCACACGGCGGCGAAGACGAAGCGGATGACGTACAGCCGGTGCAGGGAGGGCGTGGCGGCGACGTGCTTGTCGGAGGCGACGGATGCCATGGGGTTCTCCAGTGGGTGCAGGGTAGAGAGAACGTTCTTTCTTGTCCGCAGCTTGGCACACCCCTTCCGCGATAACAAGAGAGAGCGTTCTACCCGCTACGATGGGCGATATGACGAGGACGGAAGCTGGCACGGGAACCGGCAGGCGAGTCTCCGAGGCTCGGGAGCGGCTCCTGAGGACTGCCGGACAGCTCTTCTACGCCGAGGGCATCCACACGGTGGGCGTGGACCGCCTGGTCGCCGAGTCGAAGGTCACCAACGCCACCTTCTACCGCCACTTCCGCAGCAAGGAAGACCTGGCCGTCGCCTACATCGGAAGCGTCGACCAGGCGATCCGCGCCCAGATCGACACCCTGATGGCAGCGGACACGCCGACCGACGGAATCCTGAGGGGCATCGGCGCGTCCCTGGTCGAGCAGATCCGCTCGCCCGGTTACCGCGGATGCGCCTTCCTCAACGCGGCAGCGGAATTCCCCGCCCCCGACCACCCGGTCCACCGGGCCGTCGTGCAACACCGCGAATGGTTCCTGCAGACGGTCACCGGACTGTTCGCCGAGATCACGGACGAGTCCGCCGACCACGCCGGGCGGCACTTCGTCATGCTCCGCGACGGCGCGATGAGTGCCGGCTACCTCGGCAACCCCGTCCTGGCCGGCGAGACCCTGCTCCGTGGCATCGAGGGACTGCTGCGGATCCACACCGCCCGTCGGCTCGACGAGCCAGCCGCGCCCACGCCCGACCAGGCACCTCCGAACGTCACGCCTGTCCCCGACATCGAGTGCTCGCCGCCCGGCGCGTAACCGCGGCCGGGGCGCGACCGGCGCGTTCAGCTCGTGATCGCCAGGGTGGGGTCCGTCGGGCTCATGATCGTCTGGCTGATCGTGGACGGGCATCCGTGGCCTCGGCAGCAGAGGTCTCGCGGGGGTGCCCCTTGTCTTTGGTCAAGCTGACTGAGTCCCTGCCGCCCGTGGCGGTGTCGGCCTTGGTGTATGCCTGGATCCAGGTGAGCCATCGGGACATGGCGGGGTGTGCACTGTGGTGGATGGCTGGCGCCTCCGCAGGCGAATCGGGTTGCAAACCGCAGGGGGTATGAGTGGAACGGATCACTGAGGATCAGGTCGCACGGCTGGTCGGTTTCGTGTCGGCACGCATCCCCGAAACGGCTCCGCTTCAAGGCGAAGCCCGCCGCACGGCCGCAGCCCTGCGACTGGCCGCGAACAAACAGATCGCGGCGGTGATCTTCTGCCGGAACTCTCCGGCTGAGCACGCGGGGGAGACGGAGCTCAATGCGGCCGCCTCATGGAACCTGCTGGTCGCCTTGGCCGGAATCTGGGACGACCACCCGGAGTTCCCCGCCGATGCCGCCGTAGAGACCTTCGATTTCGACTGCGAGTCGCCCCTCTCGACGACCACGCACCGCGACTCGTGAGCGATCTCGAGCCACTGCGCGGACAGCGGGACCTTCACAACACGCCCTAGATCCAGCCCCTCTTGGCCGCCTCGGCCCCCACCTGGAAGCGTGTCTCGAGGCCGAGCCCGGACGCGATCGCCGCGATGCGGCGGGTCACGGTGCGCGCGCTCGTCCCCAACTGCCGGGCGATCGCATGGTCCTTGTAACCCGCCTGCATCATCTTCAGCAGCAGGAGGTCCTGCGCGCTCGGCCCGTCGGGGGTCTCCGGAGCGGCCGCGACGAGGGACTGCCCACGCTGCCAGTAGGAGTCGAACAACTCGAGGAGTGCGTCGAGCAGTCCCGACCGGTGGACGACGGCGATCCTGTCGTAGCGGCCCGGGACCAGTGCGACCAGCGCGACGCGTCGGTCCATGATGCGCAGTCTGAACGGGAGCGCCGGCAGGATGCGGGCCTGCTCGCCGATCCGGGCCAGGTGGGTGATCAGCTCGAAACGCTCCGGCTGCGCCAGCGCCTCGGGGGTGTAGACCGACCGTATGTCGACGCCGCGGCCCAGCAGGTCCATCGTCAGCTCCTCCTCCAACTCGGTGCTGTAGGGCCCGAGATAGGGGGGTCGATCCAGCACCCAGAAGTGGGTGCGGACCGACTGCATCAGTTCGGCGACGCGCAGGGTGATCTCCGCCTCACCGGTGATCACCTCCACCAGTCCGGTCGGATCCTCCTGCAGCCGACGGGCGCGGTATTCGTCCGCCAGATCGTCGACGGTGCCCCACACCGCGGTGAACGCCGCCTCGGTCTCGGCTCGGCGCCTGGCGAGCAGTGCCCTCAGCGCGGTCTGCGGGCTGACCGGCCGGTACTGGCCGTGCCCTTCCCTTCTCAGCATGCCCAGCTCCACCAACCGGGAGACCGTGCGCCTGACCCGGCTGGGTGTGGTGCCCAGGCTCTCGGCGATCTCGGCAGCCGTCCGGTCCGGCTTGGTCAGATAGATGCGATAGACCCGTTCGTCGAACTCGCTGATCCCCAGGGTGCTCAGCACCGGACGCCCTCCCAGCGAATACCGCCCGGCGAGCCGTCGGGACGGTCGTGACGCGAATCGCCAACTGGCGATGTACGACACGAGTTTGATCTAGACATTCCTCGTTCACAAGCTTTCACTCTGAACGTTCACGCCACCTGTGGAAGGGCTCCGAGCATCCTCGATGCCGACGACCGGTCAGGCGGCGCCACTTGGACGGCAGAGGACGACCGTGCTCTGCCCGACTGCACAGCCGGGAGAGACCTTGTGAAAGCACACCACCGCAGACGCTGGAGTGTGCCGGTTGCCGCCGGTGCTCTGGTACTCGCGCTGGGCGGCCCCTACGACGCGACGGCCTCGGCGCCCTCAGCAGCCCGTTCCGACACCGCCGACTCCCCGACCACCACATCCGCGTCCGACCGGGTGCCCGCCGGCGACCACTCCGTCACACTGATCACCGGTGACGTGGTCACCACCCGACAGAGCCCCGGCACCGACGGCGGGACCGGAGGCACCGTCAGCGTCCGCGGTGCCGGCGGACGCCCGGTGCAGACCCGCATCCTGACGTCGGGCGACGACCTCTACGTGTTCCCCGAGTCCGTGCTGCCCTTCGTGGCCAAGGGCACCCTGGACCGGCAGCTGTTCAACATCACGGCCATGATCGCCGACAGGTACGACGACGCCCACCGTGACCGGCTGCCGCTCATCGTCTCCTACACGCACCCCGCCGACGCGCGCGGCAAGGCCGCCGCTCTGCCCGATGGGGCGACCCGGGTCCGTACCCTCGACGGCATCAACGGCGCGGCCCTCACCGCGGACCGCTCGCACGCCGCGGACTTCTGGAAGTCCGTGGCCGGGACGGCGACGACCGACGGAGCCCGCAAGCAGGCCGCCGCACCGGCTTTCGCCGGCGGGATCGCGCACATATGGCTGGACGGCCTCGTCCACGCCGACCTCGCCGACAGCACCACGCAGATCGGCGCCCCCCAGGTCTGGGCGGACGGCAACACCGGGAAAGGCGTGGACGTGGCCGTCCTCGACACCGGCGTAGACGCGGGACACCCGGACCTCACCGACCGCGTCGCGGGCCGGCAGAGCTTCGTACCGGACGAGAACCCGGACGACCACTTCGGTCACGGCACACATGTCGCGTCCATCATCGCCGGTACCGGTGCGGCCTCCGACGGCAAGGAGAAGGGTGTCGCACCCGGCGCCCGCCTCGACATCGGCAAGGTGCTGGACGACACCGGCTCCGGACAGACCTCCTGGGTCCTGGCCGGCATGGAATGGGCCGCGGTCGACCAGCACGCCAAGGTCATCAACATGAGCCTCGGCGACGGCCAGCCGTCCGACGGAACCGACCCCCTCAGCCAGGCCGTCGACAAGCTCAGCGCCCAGACCGGTGCGCTGTTCGTCGTCGCCGCCGGTAACTCGGGCGCACCGAGCACCATCGGCGCACCAGGCGCGGCGAGCGAAGCGCTGACCGTGGGCGCCGTCGACGCCGACGACGCCGTGGCCGAGTTCTCCAGCCAGGGCCCCCGCGTGGACGGCGCTCTGAAGCCGGAGATCACCGCCCCCGGGGTCGACATCCGCGCGGCGAACTCCCAGTTCGACGGCAACGGCGAGGGCGCCTACCAGACCATGAGCGGCACCTCCATGGCCACGCCCCACGTGGCCGGCGCCGCCGCGCTGATGGCCGCCGCGCATCCGGACCTCACCGGAAGCCAGCTGAAGGATCTGCTGGCCAGCAGTTCCCTGCAGACCCCGCGGTACGACGCCTTCCAGGCGGGCAGCGGCCGCCTCGACGTAGCCGCGGCCTCGCATGCCGGCGTCTTCGCCACGGCGACCGCGTACGCCGCGCAGGTTCCGCAGAATCCCGCCGACGGCGTGCGGCGCCCGGTGACCTACACCAACACCACGGACGCGCCGGTCACCCTCGCGCTGACCGTCGAGGCGGCACACGCCCCCGCCGGCGTGTTCCGGCTCTCCGCCCCCCAGGTGGTCGTGCCCGCCCACGGTACCGCCGGTGTCACCGTGACGATCGACGGCTCGGGCGTCACCACCGACGGCCGGTACACCGGCCAGGTCGTCGCGAAGACCGCGGACGGCAAGGTCGCGGCGCACACCGCCGTCTCCCTCGGGGACGTCGAGCACAAACTGACCATGGAGTTCAAGGACGCCCAGGGGCGGCCCATGTCCGGAGTGGTCGAACTGCTCAGGTCAGGTGACGACGTCCCGCAGTTCATCGTGATCGACGACTCCGGTACGGCGCAGATGTACCTGCCCAACGACGTGTACTCGGTGCTGTCCTTCAAGACGGTGCAGGGCGTCCACGGTCCCCACTCGTGGGGCATGGCGCTGCTGGGGGACCCCGACGTCCGCCTGGACCGCGACACCACCGTCACGCTCGACGCGTCCAAGATCGACCGGATCGACATGACGGCCCCGCAGCGGACCGAGACGACCTACCAGCGACTGGACTACACCCGCCTGATGGGCGGCCAGAACTGGCGGGACTACATGGAGACCCAGACCAACTACGACAGCCTGTGGGCCCAGCCGACCACCCACAAGGTCACCCACGGCGACTTCTACCTCGCGGCCCGCTGGCGCAAGGAGCAGCCCGCACTGGCCCTCTCCACCCGGACCACCGACTTCACCGACGTGCTGCGCCAGGACGGTGTCACCCCCCTGACCAAGGGCAGCGCCAAGCTCCCCCTGATCTTCGCCGGCCAGGGCGCGAGCGCCGACTACGCTCACCTCGACGTGCACGGCAAGGCCGTGGTGGTACGCCGTAACGACGACGTCTCCGACAGGGACCAGGCGGCCGCCGCGATCGCCGCCGGCGCCAAGCTCATGCTGGTCGTGAACAACGTGGACGGCCGCGGCTTCCGCAGCTACAACGCGCCGTTCAGTTCGACGCCCGTCCCGCTCGACGTGGGCCTGCTCAGCACCGACGAGGGCGAGAAGCTCGTCCGGCAGGCCCAGGCCCGCGGCGCTTCGGTCACGGTGGACTCCGCGCCGGTGAGCCCGTACGTCTACGACCTCGACCAGACCTGGCACAACGAGATCCCCAGCCACATGGTGGTGCAGGGCAGTTCCAAGAACCTCGCCCGGGTCGACGAGACCTTCGACAGCCCGGCCCCGGGAAGCACCGGCGGAGAGTTCCGGTTCGACTGGCCCGCCTACAACGACTGGGCCATCGGCGGAATGATGCCGGAGCCGGTGCGGGGGAAGCGCACCGACTGGGTCTCCACCGGGGGCTTCAACAGCTGGAGCCAGAGCGCGTACGCGGACGGCATGGTCTTCGAAGCCGGGCCCAAGACCTCCTACCGGGCGGGCAGCACCCTGTCCGAGGACTGGTTCAAGCCGATCGAACGCCCCTACCTGAACGACGTCTACAGCATGCCCACGCGCAAGGGTGACCACCTGTACATCGACACCCCGGCCTGGGGCAGCCGTGACCACGTCGGCATGAACCAGATCGACGGCGGAGCGGAGCAGCGGCAGACCCTCTACCAGGGCACCACCGAGCTGGGCACGGGAACCTTCACCAACGTCTCGGGCGACGCACCCGGTGCCGGCAAGCTGCCGTACCGGCTGGTCGTCACCGGCAAGCGCGACGTGGCGTTCACCCCGTATTCGTCCAGCACGCGTACCGAGTGGGACTTCACCTCGAAGGCGGCGGCGGACGACGCCGACGCGGTGCTGCCGCTGGTGCAGATCGACTACGAGGTCGGCACCGACTCGGCAGGGCGGGCCGGGCGGCGCGACACCCTGTCCGTCACCGCCGCTCAGCTGCCGGGGGCGGCCGGCGCCGGCAAGGTCGGTGCGGTCACCCTGGAGATGTCCTACGACGGCGGCACGACGTGGCACCGGGCCACGCGTGACCACGACGGGCGATACCGCCTGGACGCGCCGAAGAAGGCGTCCTACGTGTCGCTCAGGGCGAGCGCCGAGGACTCGGCGGGCAACGCGGTGCACCAGACGGTGATCCGGGCGTTCGGCCTGCGCTGACCCACAGCTGCGGATCGCGCGCGTGAAGAACGGTCCGTCCGGGGTCGCACGACCCCGGACGGACCGCTGCCGTCCTCCACGGACCGCTGCCGTCCTCCACGGCCGGGGCGTTCAGCGGGTGCGGGTCCCGTCGGGCCGCACCCGCTGACAGCTCCCCCAGAATCCTCCCGACGACCTGAAGACGATCCCGCACCCGTACCCGTCGGGGCCGGAGCCGACAACACCCCGATCGACGCCCACGCCTGACAGATCACCTCATGACGACGCGCCCCGAACCGAGGAACGACCCGACCGTTTCCCGGACACGCCCGGCAGCGGGATGACCACCTCGTCCTCGATCGGCGGGTCGATCTCCTGCTCCCGGTTGCCGGTGGCGGCGAAGCAGCGCAACCGGACCGAGGACGGGGTGACGTCCAGACGCAGGAACGACTTGAAGAACGGCGGACTGTAGGTCGCCGAACCCGGGGAGAAGACCTGGGTGTACGTCTTGCGCACCGGGAGACGCAGGCGCGAGGCACGGTCGGGACGCCCGCCCGCGCCCAGCAACGTGGCGACCAGCCGATGCCGCCAGGTGACCCGGGCCGGCGTCCCCGCGGACCGGATCGGCGGAACACCGAGACGCTCCGCCATGACGGCCATGGACTCCTCCTCGGTCAGGGTGAACAAGCGGCGCATCCGTAGCCGGCGCCCGTAGAGCCTGCTGTAGAAGGCCAGCGAGTCGCCGCGGAGCGGGTAGCAACGGAAGTCCGTTTCGGTGACCCCGGCGACGGAGACGCGCGGGATCGTGTGCGTGGCGTGCATGAACGCCCCACCGCCACCCGCGACCACGTACTGCAGGGTGCGGTCGCCGACCCGTACGGGATAGCGCTGGTAGTTGTGGATGTCGCCCCCTATCGCCGCGACGTAGTGATGCGCGGGGTCGCGCACGATGTCGTCGACGGTGCCGCCACCCTCGATCTCGCACGGGTGGTGCTCCGCATCCACGTACAGAGGGGAACCGGTGATCAGGATCTTGGGCGTGTCGCCCGCGGACACCTCCCGCAGCCAGCGCCCCTGCTCGGCGTCGATCGTGCCGAGGAGGCCGGTGTCGATGCCTATGATCCGCACCGGACCGGCGTCGACAGCCCAGTACGGCCCTGGCTGGACCGCCTGTTGGGCCGGTTCCGACCTCAACTGCCGTGCCTCTTCGAGCCGTTGCTCTTCTTCCTTGTGCGGCGTGTGCCACAGCAGTGAACGCAGCCGCTCCCGTGCCGTACGCCGCGACTCGGTTTCCGGGGCGAGGGCAGGCGCGTCGCAGAAGACCCGCATGAACCCGTGGAGATCCTCGTACCAGTCGTGGTTGCCGGGTACGGCGTAGATGGGGGCCTGGTAGTCGCGGTACGGCCGGTGGAACTTCGTTCCGTAGTCGTCGAGACTGCCGACCGGATAGATCACGTCACTGGCGAGGACCGCGAAGCTCGACCCCTGACTGGCCTTCAGGAACCCAGGGACCACGGCGTATTGAGGTTCGTCACCTTCGCCGGTGTCCCCGATGACCATGAAGGAGAAACGGTCGGGATCGTCGCGCCGCACCACCGCGTCGGCGGGCGCGCCCGCGTTCCTGCGCTGCTCCACCCACCGGGCACGGGTACGGCCCGTGGGGTCCCCGAACCACGAGGCCAGCACGCCGTTGCGCGCAGGCCACATCGTCCTGGGGTCGAGCCACGAGAGCTTCTCGACGCGGGCGGGCATCAGGCCTCTGTAGTCACCGGGTTCCGGGCTGCCCCAGCCGGCGCCCCGGGCGGTGTCGCGTGAAGAGTCGGACATCGGCGAACGGTAACAATGATCTCCCGAGGCGCAGGACGGGGGGCGTGCCCCTGGCGCTCGGCACCCACCGGAGGGACCACCCGTGCCACCCGGGTATCGGATCGCGCCGGCCGCCTGCCGCCCCTGCTCCTCACCCCAGGGCCGCACCTCGACAGCCGCGAGAAACCCGGCCCTTCTGGGCCTGACACTGCCCCAACCCCGCCGCCGTCAGTCACCCCATCAAGTCAGGCGGTCGGCTGCTCACGGTCACCGACGGGCTCGTCGAGACCTGGGACAGCAACCTGTTCAGACGCCCGGGCCTCCTCAGCAGCGTCGCTGCGACCGGTTCCGAAGAACCCGACGCGCTGCGCAGCGACCGCCAGAGCAACCATCCCGAGATCGCTGGCAATTGCTGGTCAAGGCCGCTGGTTCGAAGCCTGCCTCGGTTACCACGCTTCCCGGCCGACCTGACTTTGATTGCGAACTCCGGGACCGGACAGTATTCGGGGGGACACCACCCTGGCGCGACTCTGTTCGCAAGACCGCATCCTGCAACAATTCGCGGACCCCGGACAGGCCGCCGCGACGCTGGGCCCGGACGAGCGTGGGGCACGGCCGCTGCTGGCCCGCTTCGGCCGCTGGAGCCCCTACAGCTGACAGTGCAACCGCGCCGCACGAAGGCCACTCGTGTCATCGTGGACCGCGCGTCTTGTCCGTCTCCACCCGTCAGGTCCCCTTGGAACCGATCATCTAGTCTGGCGCGGTGACTGATGAGCAGGAGCGGGTGCAGCCGTCGGGAGTGTGGGCCACGGCAGTGGGGGTGGCCAAGGTGCGGGCGCTGGAGACCGAGCGGGAGGACGCGCTGTTCCGTGACCCACTGGCACAGGCCTTCGCCACCGCCGGCGGCCTGGGGCCCTCCTCGCCGCCGTTGCCCGGTGACGAGGCCGCGCGACGCCGCCGGCTGGGCGTGGCGTTCTCCATCGTCATCAGGACGAAGTTCCTCGACGACCTGCTGCGGCAAGCCTCCGCGTCCGGGGTCCGACAGGTCGTGCTGCTCGGCGCAGGCATGGACAGCCGGGCCTTCCGGATGGACTGGCCCGAGGGAACCCGGCTGTTCGAGATCGACACCGCCGCGCCACTGGACTTCAAGGCTTCGGTGCTGCGCCAGGAGCGGGCCGTCGCACGCTGCGAGCGGATCACTGTCGCGGTGGATCTGCGTGAGGACTGGCCACGCGCGCTGGCCGCCGCAGGGCACGACCCGGCGGTGCCGACCGTGTGGATCGCCGAAGGACTGCTGATCTACCTGCCCGAGGACGCGGTGGAGCTGCTGCTGGCGCGGATCAGCGCGCAGTCGGCGGCAGGCAGTCGGATGGGCCTGACGTTGGGCTCGCGCGGCGTGATCGAGCGCTTCGGCGCGGACGCATTGCCGGGATCGGCGGCGTCCATGTGGGTTTCGGAGATGCCCGACGACCCGGTGGGCTGGCTGGCAGGGCACGGCTGGGAGGCCGACAGCCACACCCTGCGCGAGCGCGCTGCCGCCTACGGCCGCCCGATCAGCACCCCGCCGCAGCGCGAGGAGCTGCCCGGCGGACTGATCTCGGCGGTCCGCCGGTAGAACGACTCGCCGGCTCCCTGGATGATCGATTCAAAGGGGCCTGCCGAATGGGGCCAGGCGCGGCGGCCGCTCAGAGGTGGCCGTCCAGGAACTGCCGTACCTCGGCGATGGTCATGGGCCCCGTGCCGTGCGCCACCGCCTCTCCGTCCTTCAGCAGGACGCAGGACGGGGCTCCGGTGATCCCGTATCGCTTGGTCGCGGACGGACAGCGCGTGATGTCGGTGCGGACGGCCGTCAGGCGGCCCGTGTACTCGTCGGCGATGCCGCCCACGACGAGGTCCATTGCCCGGCAGGGCTCGATCGCCTTGGGCCAGGTCCCGGTGAAGTATGCGAGGACCGGGACTGCGCTCATCCTGAGGATGAAGTCGAACTCCGCGTCCTCACGGGGTTGGTGAACCGGCTTCGCCATGGAAGCTCCTGACCTCGCGTTCCGTCATTCCATCCCTATCTTCCCCCGCGCGGTGCGTCAGGCTGGTCCGGTCGGTCGTGGCGGCCGTCCACGCGGCCGGGGTGGTGCACCGCGATGTGAAGCGGGGGAACGTCATCCTGGCGCCGGACGGGCCGTGGGTACCGGACTTCGGCATCGCCCACGCCTTGGACAGCACCCCGGATACCCCAACCGGCGTAATGACCGGCACCGCGGGCCGAATCAGCCCCCAGGGCTACCGCACCGGCGCTGCGGGGCCGGCCGGGCAGTGCACGGTGCTGATCGCCGCTCAGACCACTCAGGTCCCGCAGCCGGGGGCCGAGGCGCCGAACCTCTCTTGACGTTCCCGCTTGTCTTGGGGGCGAGTCCGGCGATCCACTCCGGGTCCCTGGTTCCAGACCTGGTGGTTCCGACGTTCACGGAACCCGTGGTCCCCGACGGCGGTGGGATGGCTACTCCGCCGAGGGGGCCTGGAGGCGCCTGGCACGTTCGACCTGGCGCAGCAGGGGATCGGCGAACCGGTGGGCGCCACCACGCGTTGGGTCACGGATGGAACCGCCACCGGCCTTCAGAAACGACATCCACCTTGCCGCCCCTGACCCGAACGGCCGAGTCGTCGTCGATGAAGTAGATCGGGAAGTCCGCCCGCTCGGCGATGCGGTCAGCCCAGGCGTCGTCCCGCTCGGGGAAATCCGGCGAGTACAGGTGGGGCTTGAGATACCAGTCGAAGAGGCCGAACGGCGGCTCCACGGTCGTCGCGCCGAGAATGTGGAGGTCCGTGGAGTCCCCGATGACGTCGGCGGAGTGTCCGGTGAGATTACGGCTGAAGATCATTGATCCGGCGCTGACCCCCACATAGACGCGGCTCTCCAGCGCCTCCAGGAAGCCGTCGGCCAGGCCGTTGCCGGTGATGCTGCGCGCGAGGTGGTAGTGGCTGCCTCCCTCGACATGGATGACGTCGGCGTGGAGCAGCCGGTCGAGCACCATCTGCCGGGGCAGGCCGTTCAGCTCCAGGATGTCGAACTCCCGCCAGCCGAGGCCGTGCAGCCGGTTCATGTCCGCGACGACCCACCCGTGGTCACCGGGCTCGGCCACGGATGCCGTGGGAACGTACACGACGTTCGCCGAACCGAACGGCTTTCCCAGCATGTCCCGCAGCGCATCCCGCAGCGTCTCGTTGCGCAGGCCACTCGCCGTCAACAGAAGGTTCATCGGGTGATCCAAACATGGCTGACGGCGGCGCGCAACGAACTCAGGGCCACCACGCATACCGTCATGGCACGGCCGTATCAGGTACAGGCAGTCAGCCTGGCGTCCAACCTCAGTACGTGGGTTTCGCTACGGGCGGGCCGCCACCATCAAGATCACGCCGGAGAACGCTCGTAGCCTGGGTCTGGCACAGTCATGGGCCTGTGTTTCCTTCGAAGGCGCCCAGGTTGATCAGGCTTATTCGGTGGTCCCAGGCGTCCCAGCTCACGTGCTTCTGCGCGCCCCAGTAGTAGGCGTCGTAGCCCATGAGGTCGCCGTATACCTCGTCTTCGCGCGCCCGGTCGGGTGTGCCGAACGCGCCCAGGAGTTCCTCGTACGAGGTCAGGTGGGCGAAGTGGGACAGGTGCGGTCCGTAGATCGCGAAGCCGACGACCGTCCCGGCTCGAACCTTGTAGGAGAGCTTGTCGGCGCAGTACAAGAATCCGTCTGACTGGGCAGCGTGGTTGACGACCTCGTCGAGGGTCAGCCGCCGCCCGTCCGCGTCGTAGTACTCGCTGTCGATGTCGGTCCCGCCGCGGTACCGGACGACCAGGGAGGACTGGGCCTCGACGATGCTCCGGCGTGGAACGCTGGTGGCTGGTGCCCCCAGGGCTACGCCGCCCAGCCTGACAGCCGTGAGGTCGAGGTGTGGCCGGGACAGCGTGTCCAGGTTGTCGAGGATCTCGATCACCGCCAGAGTCTAAGCTCGTCATGCGAACAACGGCCGCCCGATGTTGGCGGTGGACGTCTCTCCGCGGCTGCGGCCGGATGCCGGCATCCGCAATGTCCGGACGGGCGAGCCGGACCTCCAGCAGCTTCCGGCCCTGGCTGCCGGTGAGGGTCTCGCGGGGCCGCATCAAGAGTCCTTGGGGATCCGCCTCTTCGACCAGCGCGCCCGCGCCGCCCGGGTGATCCGCACCGGCCTCGACCCGTGGATGCTGTAGCCCTGTACCGTACGACCTTCTACTTACGCGTCTTCGGCAACTTGCGAAACCGACACCACACTCGCGGCATGATGTCCGCTCAACTCGGATCCCATGGGGGGACCTTGAAGAACCGCGCCACCCTGCTCGCCGTCCTCCTGCTCGCGACGGCCGCCGCGCTCACCGCCTGCGACGACGGCAACAGCAGGGCCGACAGCAAGCCCAACAAGGCCCCCACGGCGCCCAGCAAGGCGGTCTCCACCGCGGCCGCGACGCCGAGCGTCGATGCCCTCGCGAAGGCAACCGGCATCCCGCCGAAGCCGACCGGCGCCGCCCGGGCCCGACTGCTCCGAGCCCTGGCCGCCGCTGCCCCGGCCGCCTCCCGTTACGAGGACAAGGCCGTCGACGCCGCCCGAAACCAGTGCAGCGCCATCAACGCCGGTGCGCAGCGCCTCGACCACCTCGCCTCGCAGCGCTTCACTTACAAGGACGTCACCACCACCGAGGCCCAGGGCAAGCAGATCAACCAAGCTCTCAAGGCCACCGGTTTCTGCGTCGTGTGACGCTCAGACCCTTCAGTTGTAATTCAGGGCGAGTTCGCGAACCCGGCGTCTGCGATGATGCCCGTTAGCGTCGGCCTGGTGACGTCGTCGCCAGCGTGACCAACACAGTCCGTGGGCGGTCCGACCGTGCTCGGGTGGGGGTGGCGGGTGGATGAGCGTAAGGAGCTTGCGGATCTCGGCCGCGGTGTAGGGGATGAGCTGTTCGGGGCTGATGATGTCCTCGCGCTCCCCCCTTTGGGCTCCTCATCAGACTGGTCACCGCTGAGGGCTTCCCGGAGCGGTGCGGGAGCGTCAGCGTCGCCTGTGGCGGCCTGTACCGCCAGGAATGCGGCGGCCAGCATCGACAGGGTGATGTGCCGGTACCAGCTGTGCCAGTGGCGCACCTCGTAGTCGGCCAGCCCGCACTGATGCTTGCCGAGTTTGATCGCGTCTTCCACCCGCCAGCGCGCGCCGGCGACGTGGGCCAGGTGTTCCGGCGGGGTGCCGGACGGGCCCCAAGCCAGGTAGTAGTCGAGGTCGTCGGGCGTTTCGGGGCGGCGTCGGGCGATCATCCATCGGCTCGGCCAGGGCTGCCCCCGCACCGCGCTGCCCACGGGCTCCTGCGGGTCGGCGATCCGGCGGACCCACCACTGCCACCAGCGGGAGCCGGTCTGGCTCGGGCCGGCTTCGATCAGCTGCCACTCGCTGTCGTCTGCGGCGGCGGCCAGCTTGTCGATACGCCGCCAGCCCGGTCGGGGCAGCACTGTTTGGGCGCTGGAGACGTTGACCACGTACGGCAGTTGGCGGCTCTCGGCGAAGGAGCGGAAGCCGCCGTCACGGCCGTAGACCTCGTCGGCGGCCAGCCAGGTGTTCTCCGGAAGCTCGGGGAGAATCCGGTCGATCATCTTCTCGGCGAGGCGGGGTTTGGTGGCGAAGCCGACCACCTCGGGCACCTGCGCAGCCGCGCACCGCTCGCGATCGCCTGTCCAGACTTGCGGCAGGTAGATCTCCCGGTCGACCAGGGTTGCCCCGCGGGTGGTGGCCCAGGCGGCGAACACCCCGATCTGGCAAGGAAAGACGCCGCCGAGTGAGCCGGTGAACTGCCGGGCCACGCCGACGGAAGTCTTGCCCTTCTTGGCGAACCCGGTCTCATCGATGACCAGCACCCCGCCCACGCCGTTGGCCAGCCCGTCCAGCGCATACCGGCGGACCCGGTCGCGCAGCTCATCGACGTCCCACTTCGCCCGGTCCAGCAAGTGCTGCTGCCCGTCGGGGCGCCGCCAGCCGGCGTACTCGGCCAACTGCCAGCCATTCTTGCGGGAGACCGGGCCCAACAGCCCGCGCACACACGCGTTCGCCCGCCGCCGCAGATCCGCCCGGGGGAAGACGTCGCCGACCTGCCGCAGCAACGTCTCCAACTCAGCATCCCACTCGGCTACTTGTGCCACATCACCGGACCAGTCGTCCATAACAGGGAGTTACCCTGCGAACCTGATCGCCGAACTACAACTGAAGGGTCAGACACGCCAACACCCCCACGGCGAGCAGCACATGGACACCGCACTGCGCTGAGCACGCACGTACGCCCGCTTCAACGACCTTGCCTGCCGTCGCCTGCGCACCGCGGCTGTCCCGATTCTCCTCCGGGGAGGCGTCGCAACCGTCATCGCCTGGGCGATCGGCAACCAGACGGGCAACCGGCTGATGCCGTGGTCGCCCGCCGCGTGCGCCTGGAACCTCGTCTGCTTCCTGCTGCCGTAACGACCCCGTGGACATCCCTGCTCCCGACCTACGCGAGCCCGCGACGTGGGCAGCTTGACGGCCAACCGGGTAGCCCAGAAGGGCCGGCCCTGCGACGCCCACCGCAGGTCCGGGCAATTTGCGTTTCTTCCCCATGCGCGGCCGCGCAGCGCATCCTGTTCCTCTTGCCGGTAGCCGCCGAGAGCGAAGCCGCACACGCTGCGCTGGAGGAAGTGGGCAACGATGATGACTTCTTCCTTGTCCGGGTCAGCACTGCCCTGCGGGCCGGGACCCCTGTTCCAGCGAGGCGAGACTTGTGTCAGCCGTCGCCGACAGTCGGCGTCTGCGGCACGGACGCGGTCTTCAGGTGCAAAGGGGCCGTAGATGTCTGGATGCTGCCGCAGCCTGCCTGGCCGTGGTCTTGGATCCGGGGCCTCCAGGATTGCCATACAGAGGAGACGTTTGTTCGCGCGTGATCGGTGCACACGATGAGCTGACACGTTCTTTACGAGGAAGCGGAGTGGCATCATGGGTATCATCGCGTGGATCATCATCGGCTTGCTCGCAGGCGCCATCGCCAAGGCCCTGATGCCGGGCAGGGACCCGGGCGGCATCATCATCACCATGCTCATCGGCGTCGCCGGCGGTCTGCTCGGCGGCTGGCTCGGTAAGGTGATCTTCGGCGTCGACTCCATCGACGGATTCTTCGACCTGTCGACCTGGATCGCCGCGATCGTCGGCTCCTTCATACTGCTCGCCATCTACCGCCTCGTCACCGGTAACCGGCACTCGCACCGTCACGCGTGACCTGCTGACGGAATCCACATCCGAGACACCAGACGGCTCCCGCCCCTGCTCGCAGGACGGGAGCCGTCTGGTGTGCAGTCACGATCTGGGACGACTGCATCGAAGGCCGGCGGCATAGCCTGATAGGACTCCGTCAGGTCTTCCTGTTTGGGCTGTTCTTGGGCATGTTGGATGGGCGGACGCACATGAAGTGAGCAGTGTCCGGGCGGCGTTGGCGTTGTGTGTGGCGGATGTGTCCGCAGTCCTTGAACCCCGGTAACACCTAGATCAAGAACGACCCGACGGAGTCCTACCAGCGATCCTCGTTGGCGTGGCGGAGGGCACCTGTAGGGCCGGATCGTCCGCGCACGCGGTTCGACCGCCCCCGTCGGCATGCGGGCCCTTTGCCGTCAGGTGGATCGGGCGGCTGCCCGACGGTCCGGGCACGTCGTGTGACGTGCCCGGAGGTGTCATGTGGTTGGTCAGACGCGGTCGGCCGCGATCAGGAGGTACTGAAAGGAGCCGTCCTCGTAGGAGTTGACGAACGCCGTCTCGATTCCGGTGACCAGCGAGGACGTGGCACGCAGATTCCAGTAGGGCAGGGTCTCGGGCGTCAGGTCGATCACGGCCTGGGGTACCAGTCGGTTGTTGGCCATGGCGCGGAGGTACTCCCGGCGGGAGTGGATGTTGCACTCGAAGTGGGCGTTGATCTGGGAGACCCACTTCGACGGCTGGCCGTAACGCGGGTTCCAGCAGCCGGTGATGGTCACGTATCGACCGCCGACCGACAGGACGCGGGAGTGCTCGGCGAAGAGGTCTTCCAGGTCGACGTACATGCTCGACTCGTTGTTCCACGAGGCGGCGACCTGTCCCGTTTCGAGCGGGGTGTCCAGCATGTTGCACACGCGAGCACGGACGTGGCCCTCGATGCCGAGTTCCAGGGCGCGGCGGTTGGCGAACTCCGCCTGCTTGGCCGACAGGGTGACGCCCTCGACGCCGCACCCGAACCGTTGGTGGGCCATGACCATCGAACCGCCGCGGCCGCAGCCGGCGTCAAGGAGGGTGTCGTCACGCTCGATGGGGCCCAGGTGGTCCAGGAGGACTTCGGCCTGCGCCGACTCCAGGCGGTGAAGCTCCGAGATCAGCCTGTTCTCGTACCCACCGTCCCCGGTGTCCCCGAGGGCGGCGTGGTCGATGTCGCCGATGCCGTAGTGGTGGTGGTAGAGCCCGTCCACGTCGCCGAGACGAAGGTTGACGGGCCTCGCCTCGCCGTCCCAGTAGCGGGCGATGTCCCCTTGGTAGGGCGAGGCAGGGCCGGGGACGAACGTGGCCGCGGTGGTTGTGAGTTCGGTGCTGGTCATGGTGGAATCCGCTCCTTACCAAAAGTCGGGCAGGCTGTATCGGTAGGTGTTGGTCCGGTGCCAGTAGTGGTTGCCGTCGACCCACACGGCCACGCCTCGCAGGAAGCGCAGCACGTTCGGGACAGGGCAGGCGGCGGCCAGGCCGGCGGCTTCGGATTCGAATGCGCGCATGAGGTCGTTGTGGATCTCGACTGCTTTCAGATAGCCGTCCCGGTCCGAGACGCCCTCACGTTCGGCGATCACCACGGGCAGGTTCAGGTGTCTGCCCGGGCTCTCGAGTTCCTTGGTGTATGAGTAGAGGTCGTTCACGATGGTCGTGGCGTTGGAGGCGAGCGCGATGACCCGCTGCATGTCCGGCTGGGCATGCAGGTCCGCCGGCAGTTCGTAGCCGCCGATGGTGTCGGTGATCGTCGGGCAGGGACGGAAGTTGTTGAACTGGCGCATCGCCAGGTACTCCCAGACCTCGGGGACGTGATCCGCCTCGGACCACGCGGCCT
The DNA here is from genome assembly GCF_026339875.1 of Streptomyces sp. NBC_01571. Taxonomy (NCBI): domain Bacteria; kingdom Bacillati; phylum Actinomycetota; class Actinomycetes; order Kitasatosporales; family Streptomycetaceae; genus Streptomyces; species Streptomyces sp. NBC_01571. The sequence continues at coordinate 654,827 of NZ_JAPEPZ010000002.1, read as the reverse complement.
CCGCGAGGTAGCCCAGGTGCAGACGTGCCATGTCGTGCCGGTACCGGTCGGCCTGCGAGGGAGTGGCCTGTTGGAGGAAGTACGCCATGGCGGAGCGGTAGGCGCGCCGGGGGGCGTCCGACTGGAGTGACTCCGTCCACGGCTGCTCGTACTCCTGCGTCGTGAGCAAGGGGTCGAGAGCCGTGTGCGCCAGCAGAAGGCGACTGCCGAGCCCGACCGGTGAGCCGCCATGGTCCTCGCAGTAGCAGTCGTCGAGCACGTTCTCCGCGACCATCAGCCGTGTGGCGATCATCAGATGGTCGACCGTGGGAGCGTCGGGGTGGCAGGCCACCATGTAGCGTCCGACGGAGAAGCCGTCGAACTGGTCCTCCCACTCCGGGGGGTAGGCCTGGACCTCGTCGACCGCCCACCTCTTGATCCTGCGGCTGACCTCCTCCACCCGAACCGGGTCCGGCTGTGTCACCGGATGGTGGTAGAGGCCGGGGACCGGCGTGCCGTCCGCCGGTGTCCCGGGCGCCGGTGGTTCCTCTCGCGGGGTGAGATACAGGCCGGCTGTGCCCAGCCCGCTGGGACCCCGCAGAATCCGTTCCAGGGCGGGGCCCGCTGGACCCATCGCCGTACCGCCCTCCTCCCTGCGCTGTGGGACGACGTCACTGGTGGTGGCGCCGTCGGCCTCGGTGTGGGTGAGCCGGGTACGGGCCCCGACGAGGGCCACGGCTTCAGCCAGGCACGACTGCACAGGGGAAGGCCCGGGCTCGGGCATCCTTAGCTCCTTGGTGAGAGGGGGAGGGCCTCGCCAGGCCGGGAAACCGAGGCGGTCGAACGCGATCCTTCTAGCTGCGGCTGCGGGCGATCTGCACGTCCTCCAGCACGCCCAGCGCGTCGGGCAGAAGGACAGCGGCGGAGAAGTACGTGGTGACCAGGTACGAGAGGATCGCCTGCTCGTTGATGCCCATGAAGCGCACCGACAGCCCCGGCTCGTACTCCTCGACCAGGCCGGTCTGACGCAGGCCGATGACGCCCTGGTTGTCCTCCCCGGTCCGCAGGGCGAGGATCGAGCTGGTGTTTTCCTCGCTGATGGGGATCTTGTTGCAGGGCAGGATCGGGACCCCGCGCCACCCCGGGACCTGCTGGCCGCCGAGGTCGACATGCTCCGGGTAGAGCCCGTAGGCGCTGAACTCGCGGCCGATCGCCGCGATCGTTCTGGGGTGGGCGAGGAAGAACTTCGTGCCGCGGCGCCGACAGAGCAGATTGTCGAGGTCGTCCGGCGTGGGCGGCCCGGAGTGGCTCTGGATCCGCTGCTTGAAGGCGGCGTTGTGGAGCAGGCCGAACTCACGGTTGTTGATGAGTTCGTGCTCCTGGCGCTCCCGCAACGCTTCGACGGTGAGCCGGAGTTGTTCCTCCGTCTGGTTCATCGGACCGTTGTAGAGGTCGGCGACCCTGGAGTGGACGCGCAGGATCGTCTGTGCGACGGAGAGTTCGTACTCCCGCGGGTGGAGTTCGTAGTCGACGAAGGTAGTCGGCAGCTCGGCTTCGCCGGTGTGCCCGGCCGACATGGCGATCTCGGCCTCGCCATGGTGGTTCTGCCGCCGGAGGGCAAGCTCGCCGAAATGCTGCAGGTGCGTCCGAAGGCCGGGGGCCGAGGACAACACGGCGGCGAAGTCGGAGCGGGACAGGGTCAGCAGGGTACCCGCCGTCTGAGCGGTGACGGTGCAGTCCCACCTCGCGTCGGTGTCCACAAGGGCGTTCTCGCCGAAGTGGCTGCCGTCGGCGAGCACGGCGACCGTCACCTCGTCCCCGTACTTGCCGGCGGAGGTCTGGCTGAGCCGGCCGCGGGCGATCAGGTGGATCTGCTCGGCGGCCGTGCCACGACGTGCCAGTACCTCGCCGGCCTGGAAGTCGCGGGGGACGCACCGGTCGGCGATCGCCGTCAGCACGTCGATGTCCTCGAAGCCGCGTAACAGGGCCAGCTCACCGAGCTGGCGGGGAATCACCCGGACGTCGGCACCGTCCTGGACGAACTCGACGTGTCCGTCGCCGACGTTGTAGCTCAACCGGCGGTTCACCCGGTAGGTGCCGCCCTTGGTCTCCACCCAGGGGAGCATCCGCAACAGCCACCGCGAGGTGATCTCCTGCATCTGCGGGGCGGACTTGGTGGTGCTCGCAAGGTTGCGGGCTGCCGCAGTGCCTAGGCTGGACTGCCGACGCGGCTCCAGCCCTGCGTCCGAGCTGGTCTCAACGGTCATCGAGCGAGATCTCCTTTGCGGCGGCGTCGACCGGCGGATGAGCGCCGACCACTGCGTGCGGAAACAGGTGGATGAAACGTCGGGAATCGATCCAGATCCACCGGAACCGTAACGGCCTCCGCGACCGATTTGCCCGTCGTGCCAATCGAGTTACTTCGATGCAGCGATCTTGCTCCGGATCGGGTTTATCGGATAACTGGTGATGTTCGGGCAGTGCGAGCCAGATCCGGCCGACGCCTGGCAGCGGCCGGGGCCGTTGTCGCCTCCGGCGCTCAACTGGCGTTCACCACGCAGGCCGGCCAGACATCCTGGGCTGTCGTGACGGGGCGGGGGCGGTCACGACCGGTTGTGGCCGAATCTTCCTGCGCGTACTCGTTCGGCGAGGCCGGTGCGGTTATGCGGTGGCGGGGGTGAGGGGGACGCCGGCCGTGATGCGTTTGCCGCCGGCTGTCCGCTCGACGGTGACGGTGCGGGCGAAGGCTGCGACGATCTCCAGGCCGTGCTGGCCGACGCGCGTCGGATCGGGGGCTTTGGAGGCCGGCGCGACGGGGTTGCTGTCCCAGAGTTCGACTTCCAGGATGGGGCCGGTGATGCGCAGGTGCAGCAGGGCGGGCCCGGGGGCGTACTTGCGGGCGTTGGTGACGAGTTCGCTCACGACCAGCTGGGCGATCTCCACCGTGGCTGCCACCACCGGTATGCCGTAGCGGTCCTTCACCTCCGTGAGGAACGCGGCGGCGAGATGGCGGGCCTGGGCGATGCGGGACCCGTCGCTGTCCAACTCTAGCGAGGCCTCCAGCGCCGGGGCCGTGCCGGGCTGTCCGGGTCGTTCAAGGCCGGAGTTCCCACGTGTTTCATCCATTCGTGCCCGCTTCCCTCTCTTCGCCGTTTACCCCTCCAGGCACCGTGTACGCCAGCCTCCCTACGTTACCTGTGGCACAGCCACCCACAGGCAGCCTCCATACAATGGTGCGCTTCATGCACTTCTTCCCGACGGGTTTGCCTGTACCGCAGGAGATCGCCGAAGGGCGCACGTGGCAGACATGCAGGACACATCCGAGCAGCCCACGCCGCTGTCGATCACCCAGACCACCACCGCAGGCATCCGGGTCCTGGTCCTGAGCGGTGAAGTCGACTTCGACGCCCTGGAGTTGTTCCGTGTGGCTCCGCGGATCGACGACGGCAGTCCGGTGCGGTTGTGCTCGACCTCAGCGCCGTCACGTTCATGGACTCCAGCACCATCGGTGTCCTGGCCGCCGCACACGGCAACGCCCTGTCGGCCGGCGGCCATGTCGCACCCGGTCCGGCAGGTCGTCGGACTCGTCGGCCTCGACGCGGTCCTCGCCTGCTATCCCACTCTCGGCCAGGCCCTCGCCCCCTGACATGGGGCCGAGGGCCAGCTATGTCTGTACCGGCTGCCCGGCTGCCCGGCTGCCCGGCCCCGGCCCCCGGGCCCTGCGGGCTGGGAGGACGCCGGCGGCTGGCTGGGCGTTGCCGGTGTCCACGGGCGTGCCGTGACCGTCCTCTCCCGCGGCAGCCTGGATGCCATCACGGCCTGTCACCCCACCACTGAACACGCCCTGGCCGACTGCGCACGTATTCGCTTTGCGGCAACAGCTGTGCTGCCGACTCCGTCCGCTAGCCGACGCCGCCCAAGTCCGGACCGTCCTGACCTTGCGACCATCGCTGCACCGCCGCGTCCAGCTCCGGCCCGACGGGCGGCTTCAGTGGCTGTCCCAGTGCCCAGCCGATCACCGTCTCAGCGACGCTGCGCAGCTTGATGTTGGTGCGCTGCGAGACCTCCCGCAGTACCTCGAACCCGGCCGCCGGCGGAACGCGGCACAGCGCAGCGAGCACACCGATGGCCTGGTCGACTGTGGCGTGTGCGCCCACCGCGCGCCGCAGTTGGAGGTTCTCCTCTTCTACACGGGTGATCATCGCCGCATCAGGCGCGCCGTCCGGTGAGGGGTACGGCCCACGGGAAGTCGTCACGGTTGGTCCTTCGTACAAAAGTGGATCGGCACTCCCTTTACGCCTGCCCCGGTCGGAAGGAGCAAGGCACCACCATCCTGAAACGAAGATCACACACGAGCAGTGGGCGCTCCTGTGTATCGGACCAGGCGCCGGAAACCGGGAGACGGCGGGCGCCATCGAACGGACAGCACCGCTCGCCGCGCGACATCAGCGAACCGCGCCCTGGCCACCGGCGGCAACGACCCAGCCGCCCTCGAGGTGACAACGACCTCCTGCGTCGACTCCGCTTCCGCGCGCCGATGACGTGCGAACGACTCCATGGGGCGTGGAAGGAGCGATCGCGCTGCTGCACCGGTTCCGCCGCCTGTGCACCCGCTGGGAGATCCGCGACGACATCCACCACGCGTTCGTCACCCTCGGTTGAGCCGTCATCTGCTGGCGACGTCCGCGCACCGTACTTTGCCGGGAGCAAGGGCGGGCGATCGCCCCAGGGGAATGCCCTGCTCGATGGGTCAGAACGTACTCACAGTAGTCGGCCCGCGCAGCCTCACATCCGGGATCTCAGCACGTCCACCTCACAGCCCGGCGCGGACGGGTCGAAACCGTGCTCGACCAGCCAGCGAACCACCAGCAGGCTTCGTAGCGACCACCACGCGCGGATCACGTCGAGGTCGACGTCGGTGCCATAGCCGGCGATGAGGTCGTCGAGGTGCTCCTCGTGTCCGAGCGTGAAGGTGGCGAGGTCGTACAGGGCATCACCCTGGCCCGCCTCGGACCAGTCGATGATGCCGGTGACCTCGTCGCCGTCGACAAAGACGTGCGCGATCTGCAGGTCGCCGTGCGTGAACGCCGGAGTCCAAGGCCGGAGCGCGGCCTCGGCGACCTGGCGGTTGCGGGTGACCAGGTCGGCGGGCAGGACGCCGTTCGCCACGAGCAACTCGCACTCGTCGTCTAGTTCCGCCGCCAGCGCGACGATGCTGCGGCCGGCCCGGCCGGGCCGGGGCGGCAACGGCGCGTCGTGCAGCTTCCGGATGGCGGCGCCCGCCGCGGCCCACGCCGCCGGCGACCCGGTCGACGGGCCGCCGAGGCGCCCAAGCGTCGTCCCCGGGAGTGCAGCCGTCGCAAGCACGGACGGCTTGCACCACAGGACCGCCGGGGTCGGGACCGGCGCCAGGGCCATCGCCTCGACCTCGAGGTCGATGCGCGCCTGATCGGCGTCCACCTTCAGAAAAACGTCGCCGACGCGCAGGGTCGCGCGCTCGGAATGGGCGACGACGACTTCGACCTCATCCATGAGCGACCAGTATTCCGGGGATGGCCGCCGACGTCGCCCGGTTTGTCGTGTGCGATGACGCGGCTGATCGCGTCCCGCTGCCCGGCGGCCTCGTGCACGACACCGACTTCCGACCAGGTCGAGCCCACCACTTCTGTTGACAGTCCTCAGTGGAGAACGCGGTTCGCCATGGTGAACCGGCCGAGGATGGCCAGGAGTTGCGGGAGCCTCTCGACGCGGCGACGTACGTCCGGAAAGGCCAATTCGCCGCGCGCGCCAACGGCATTGTCTGCCTAGGGGTATTGCCGGTGATGACCGTGTGGGCCGTCGCCTCCTTCGTCCCGAAGGCCAAGGCGGTGGGCCTGTCTCAGGAAAGCGGGGGCACCGTTACTTCGACATCTTGCGGAGAAGCAGGAGGAGGCAGACGGCACGGAGATCTCAGGGGTCGTCACGGCCCTCGTGATGGGCATCGCCATCGGTCTCCTGGGCCGTCTCACCCTTCCCGGCCGTCAGCACGTCGGGGTGTTGTCGACCATTGTGGTCGGCATCGCCGCCGCCCTGCTCGGAACAGCCATCGCCGGTGTGTTCGACGTCGCGGACACCCAGGGTGTCGACTGGATCGAGCTGGCCTTCCAGATTGCCCTCGCTGCTTTCGGTGTTGCCGGGTTGGACCGCCTTCTGGGTGATGTCCCGTAAGTCTTGGGCTGGGACGGTGCGTTGTACTGGTAGATCAGCGTGGTGTCGCATTGCCGTCGGTGTCGGCGGTCTGGTGCCCGGAGGCGTCGTAGCCGCACTCCGTGGTGATGGACACGGTGTCGCTGACCGGAACGAGAGCCTCACCCCGATCGAGCGGCAGGAATGCAGCGGTACTTCTGATATGCCACGGCCGAGGGCGACGACGTCCTCGCAGTCGAGCGCCCTCGCGCCAAAGCATCCTCGGGGACTGCCATCTGAAAGGGCGACAACTGCTCAGGCGCCGCGCGCGTGCTTGCGCTCGTCGCGGGCCGCACGCCAGTTCCGTCCTGCCCTCTGCGCACGTTTCATGTACCAGTCCCGGAACTTCCACATGGCCACCAAGAACGGTGCCGCGATCAGGCCGAGGAGCATGGAACTGCTCCAATCCTCGTCCTTGCCGAAGTGCAGATACAGCACTACTCCCACGAACGCCAGAAGGAACAGCAGCAGAAACTTCACCGGCCTCGAAAGACTCATACAGGTCCGCCTACCCGCGATCCCGGCGCTGCACCAACTGCCGCCGCATGGACGCCGCGTGGCCCGCAATGACGCTCGCTTGCGAACCCCGCACACCACGACCGGAGGACGGACGCGCGTACCGGGTCCAAGCGCGAGCAGGCCTGGTCGCCTCGATGAGGCTGCCGAGTTGGGTGTTCAGCCCGGTGATGCGCAGGTGCGGTAGGGCGGGCCCGGGGCGTACTGGCGGGCGGCGCTTGCCACGCTTCGGCGCGGAAGGCCGCGCGGGTGCCTCCGCGGTGTTTCCCACCGCGGAGATTCCCGGTCTGCCCGCTGGTCCGACCTACGTCCACTGGGCCCCCGGCTCCGGGACGGCTCCGGCGGCACGGATGCCCGTCGTACCGGCGGCCGCGACGGCGAGGACGCGTACCCCGCCGATTCCGCCGGGGTCGACTCCTACGTGCCGCCGTACTGGAAGGGCGCCGAGATCGCCACACACCCGCTGCGGCACGGCGCCCGGCCGCGCGTCGTGCAGAGACTGACCGCCGGCACCGACCACGTGGGCGGCCACGTGCCGTCGGACACGGTGCTCTGCAACGCTCACGGGGTGCACAACGCGAGCGGACGAGCGGGGTCGGTTCGCGGGCGTGACCTGGGCGCCGGGAGCGGGCCGGGTGGAGAGGGCTCGGCCTGCCGCTGCTCGACAGTCGGCAAGGTTGGATCCGTCTGTCGGGTAGTCGGGCTGTCGTGGTTTGCCTTGCTCATCGTCAGCGGACGTAGGTCACCGTCTCGCCCAGCGGTGCCCGGCCTGTACGAGGGGCCCGCGCCGTGATGTCCTCGAATCCGACCGACATGCCGCAGAAGAGGATGAGCTCGTCCGGGGGTGTCAGGACCTCCGCCACGGTCTTGCGGTATTTCGCCCATGCCATCTGTGCGCAGCTGTGCAGTCCTTCGGCGCGGAGCAGCAGCATCACGGTCTGCAGATACATGCCGACGTCGGACCACTGGGGTCGGCCCATGGCACGGTCGATGTAGCAGAACAGCGCGACGGGCGCGCCGAAGCAGTCCCAGTTGGCGGCCGCGGCCCGCTGGCGTGCCTCCAGGTCTTCGCGCGGGATGCCGAGCGCACCGTAGCGCTGCTCGCCGAAGGCGGACCGGCGCTCGCGGTAGGGGGACTCCAGCACCGGCGGATACTGCTCGTACTCCGGTTCGTCCCAGGGGTCGCCCGAGGCCACCCGTTCGCCGGCGCGCTTCTTGAGCGTGGCCAGCGGCTCACCGGTCAGCACGTAGAGGTGCCACGGCTGAAGGTTCGATGCCGACGGTGCCCAGGCCGCTGCGTGCAGCACTCGCTCCAGTACCTCGCCGGGCACCTGCCTGTCGGTGAATGCGCGCGTTGCCTGTCGGCTTGCGACTGCCTCATAGACGTCCACGGCTTCCCACCTCCATCCGCTCTCACTTCACCGACCGCAGAAGAGCGTGAAATGTGACAGCCCTGGGCTACTTCCTGTGTGATGGGCCTGCCGGGAACCGCGCGCGGATGGCCGGCGGTAGGTATGGCGGAGCCTCGCCGACCGGGCCGCCGTCGGCCCTGTGCCCTGCGTCCGCGTCCCGCCAGGTCTGTGACTTGCTCGGCGCATGGCCGAAGTGGTCCGACCTCCGGTGGCGGCCGACGGCGCAGTGTGTACAGCGAACCCGGAGAACGGCAGCGCGAACCCGGAGGACGGGTGGGCGTATCCTCCGTATGCTAAGATAACACGAAGGTTCGTTTTGTTTCCGCATAGGATGGAACCATGCCCAAGGTCACGCAGGAGTACATGGACGCCCGCCGTGCGCAGATCTTGGACGCGGCGCGCCGCTGCTTCCTGCGCGAGGGATTCCATTCGACTTCCATGCAGGATCTCTTCGCGGAGTCGGGCCTCTCGGCCGGCGCCGTATACCGGCACTTCGCCAGCAAGAACGAGATGATCACGGCGATCGTCGAGGAGAACATGCGTGACGTCCTCGCGATGGTCAACAGCGTCGCCAGGAACCGGCCCAGCAGTTCGATCGGGGACCTCCTCGCCGATGTCCTCGAAATCGTGAAGACGAAGACCGCTGAGCAGAACGTCGCCGGGCTGGCCGTTCTGGCCTGGTCCGAATCACTGCGGAACCCCTCTCTGGCCAAACAGTTCGACGACCTGATGGCACAGATGCGCTCCGCCATGACCGATGTCATTCGCGAGAACCAGCAGGGCGGCAACCTCACACGCGCGGTGTCCGCGGAAGCGATCGCCGCCACACTGATGTGCATGCTGCCCGGCTACATTCTCCAGCTGGCGATGGGGGACTCCAAGGCGCTGGAGGGCGTTTCGGACGCCCTGCGGGCTCTCTGGCCGGATCCGGCGACGTCCTGACACGTCGACCCGTCGCACCGTGACGCCCGACCAGAAGCGCTCGGCAGACGCGTGCTGGTACTTCGTCGTTGACGACGGCCGACAGCGGGGAACTACGCGGCCTTCGCGGCGCCCCTGCCCTCGGCGTACGAGACAACCTCGTGCGCGAAGAACCTCCCCAGCGCGGCCACGTTTCCCGCGTGGGCACCCCCCGCGAAAGCCGTCAGGAACCGGTAGCAGTCAGCGGCGTTGGCAGTGGCGCGTTTCTCCGCCGTCAGATGCCCGCAGGCCCTGCTGACAGGTCTCCGCCGTCAGATGCCCTCGGGCCCGGCTGACAGGTCGGCGAGCGCCGGCCGGGGACTGACCGGCGATCTCCGTCCTCTGCTGGTCTGCTGGTCTGTGGAGGGGGCGTGGGTCTGCCGGCGCATCCGGGCCTCCTGGAGGGCGTCATCTGGCTGGTGCGACCACACGCGCCACCGTGAGGATGACCGGCTGCCTCATTCCTGGGCCGTGTGCCGGGCGTGCGAGTGCGGACGGTTCGTGGGTGAAGACGGCAAGGACGTCGGGGTCTCGTTTCCGGCCGGTGAATCCGCGCTCCTGCCGTCGGCAGCGGCGAGCTGTGCTGCGAGCGTCGCGTTCGCGACGGCGGGGGTTCGGCGACCGAGGACGACGGCGGTCAGCCCCAGAGTGCTCCACAGGGCGAGGACGGCGATGTGGCCACCGGATGCGGCGCCTTCGAAGTAGGCCGTGCTGCGCAGAAGATTCGCGCCGGCGCCCGGCGGCAGCCACTGGCCGATGTCGCCAACTGCTTTGGGCAGCAGTTCCGGTGCGGAGGTGATGCCGGAGAACGGGTTCCCCACGAAGACCATGAGCGCCGCACTGAGTCCGATCCCGGTAGGACCGATGAGGGTGATCAGGCCGACGCTGGTCGCGCTGATGGCGAGCATGGTGAGGGACAAGGCCCCCCACGTGGCCAGATGCTCGTGCGGCAGGGCGCCGAGGAGACCTTCGGCAACCAGGTAGGCGGCCAGACCCGTTGCTGCGCACGCGGCGAGCAGGTCGATGAGCCGGCGCCACACCGGCATCTGCGCACCCGACATCGCGATGAGAGCTGCGATCAGAATGCTGCATATGGTGAGGGGGAGGAGTGCCGAGTTGAAGACCACCCCCCGCGGGTCGTCGGCAGAGGTGGACACGACATCCGCCGTTCGGAGACTGACCTTGGGCACGGGCTTGGCCAGGCTCTTCCCCGCGGAGGGCCCAGCGGATGTGCCGGCGGCCGGCTTGGCGTGACTCGCAGGCAACTTGGCTGCGTGGGCGGCAAGTTGTTGGCCCGTCGTGGTGAGCAACTGGGCCACGGACGTACTCGCGGCAGTGGCTTCCAGCACCGTGACGTTGCCGGTGGTGACCACGAAGGCGCCGTAGACCTCCCGGTTCTTGATCGCGGAGCGCGCCGACGCCTGGTCGGGGTAGAGGTGGAAGTCGAATCCGCCCGGTTTGTTGTGCGCCAGGCCCTCGACCGCGTTCTGGCCGGCCGTGCTCGCGCCCACGACACCCACGGGCAGATCGCGGGGCGCGATGCGCGATGCGGGCCAGGCGTACGCCATCACGGCCAGCGAGATCACCAGCGGCAACGCCACGGTCATGATGACGGTCCGGCGCCATGAGAGCGGTCCCGCCGACAGGTTCTTCACTATGGTCATCCCTAAAAAGACGAACGATCGTTTTGTTAAGGCTTCAGTCTGCCGCCGACACTCCCGCGCGTCAATGCGAGCATTCGTTTTCTTGCGGGGAGCGGCCCGCCTCGCGGGGTGCCGGGGGTCATAGGCCAGGCGCCGGCTACGCCTGGTCTACGTCCTGCAGGTCACGGTGCTAGTTTTCGCCGTCGCGTCGGAGGCTGCCGAAACGGTTCGGGCGTGGTCGCCGGACTCGCGCACATGGTGAGGGCGGGCTGGTCGTCGGCGCTGTTGGACCAGCAGGACCCATCCGGTGATGCCGACCAGTCCCGGGGTGATCGTCCGGTAGAGGAGGTCGGCGGCTGTGGCGGCGCTGACGGGTACCCCACCGTGGTGCAGGGTGAGGACCAGGGCCGCGTCGAGTACGCCGATTCCCGCGGGCAGCAGCGGCACCGCGGACGCGGCTGTCATCCCGGCGATGTAGGCGAACAGCGCCGTGCTCAACGGGGGCGATGCTCCGACCGCATGGCATACGGCGAGCAGGCACGCGAAATCGCCACCCCAGTTGCACAGGGCCAGGCCGAGTCCCCACGCCCAGAACCGGGCCGGGGGGTGCATGGCGGCCAGTTCGTCGAGCAACCGGTCGGCCGACGTCTGTACCCCGGCGCCGCGGCGCAGCCCGCGCAGCAGGTGAAGCAAAGCACGCACGGGCCGACGCAGCACCGCGGGATGGCGGACCAACGCGAACACGGCGCTGGTGAGGGCACAGATCGCCCCGACGCGGACGGCGACCGAGAGGAGCTGAGCGCTGTCGCCCGAGAGAAGGTGACCGGCGCCGGCGAACAAGGCGAGCGCGACCGTGCTCAGAACACCGGTCGCCGCGTGCGCAAAACCGATCTGAGACGCGCTGGCTCCCCAAGAACGCATGCGGCGCGTCCGGTAGGTGATCGAGAGCAGGCTACCGCCGGGCAGGGTCGCGCCCACCGCGTTGCCGGCGAAGACGGTGGCTGCGGCAGAACCGAGCCGGACGCGTAGTCCGCCGGTACCGAGCGCGTGCCGTTGCAGGCGGGCGAACATCATCATGGAAATCAACTCGCCGGCAACGGCCGGCAGGATCCACGCCAGTTGGGCTTGGGCCATCTCCCCTGCGGCCCGACGTGTGTAGGGCGCGATCAGCACCAGTTCGGCACTCATCGCCACCGCGACGGCACCTCCCATCAGCGCACTGCGCCGGCGCAAGGGCAGCAGGGACATGAACCGGCCTGTCCGGTCAGCCTGCTCCGCACGCCGGTGAGCCTGCTCCGCACGGCCTGCCGTGTCCGCGTCCTGATCGTGTGCGCTGTCGCTGTCGCTGTCGCTGTCGGTATCGGCTCCGTGCGACCCGCACATCATTGCGACGGCCAGTGAGGCAGGACGCGGAACGAGCCCTCTAGGTGCACCTGGCATCGTGTGCGCTCCGGGAACGCCAGGTTCCACAGGCGCGCGACGAAATGAACGTCAAGGCCGGCGGGTGCGGCACGGCCCCGTCCCGTGCCGACGGCGCAGGGGAATGGGTCGGCGACGTCGAGACGCGCCAGGGGTGCGACGTCGGTGATGCCGTTGATCGTGAGTACGGCGATGGGGGCCCGGGAAGTGACGCCTTGATCGACGGGGCGGTAGCGGACCAGCCGCAGCTCTCCTGCAGATCCGGCGAGTTGACGGCCTACGTCTGTACGGCGCGACCAAGAGCGCCGGGAGCGGCGCTCTTCGACGTTGTCCGATATCCGAAAGCGCACCAGACCTTCTGCCGGTCTTCTGCCGGCACGGCTGACGAGGAAGGCTTCCACGAGGTGCAGGGGCAGAGGTGAGGAGGCCTGGCCGCGACGCCGACCGCACAGCCAGCTGTCGGCCTCGCCGCTGCCGCTGACTGGTGGCCTGCGACCGACATCCGGGTGGTCCCCGGCGCCCGGAGGCAGGGGAAGGGGAGGATAGATCATGGTGGACTGCCTAGGGGGAAGCTTCGGGTGGGGACTCGGGCGGCCTGCCCAGGCCGGTTCGGGAGTGTTCCGGGCGACCGGCAGGGGTGACCGGGCCCGGCCGGTTCCTCGGCCCGGCGGCAGTTCCCCCCGCCGTCTCGGCAACCCGTGCCCGACCGGTGAAGCCGAGGGCCATGGAAGCGGATGTCGCACGGACGGGGGCACGCTGGCCATCGGGCGTTCTCACGCCATGACCGCGGGCTGCCGTGCGAGCCAGTCCTGGGTGAGCGAGTAGCCGGCCTGGATCAGCCGCCGGGTGTCGCTGAAGTCGATGAGGCTACCCACCGGGGTGTCGGCGGCCGGCAGACGTACGACCGACCCGCGTACCGCCGCCACGTCCCGCCGCTCGCGCTCATCCAGGATGTGGCCCACTGCCTGGTAGGCGGCGAACAGGACCGCATGCGCCTGACGGCCCGTCTGCTTCGTGACCGCAGCAGGCAGCACGTAGATTTTGGTCGCGCCGAGTGCTTCCGCCTGGAGTACGGGCGTGTCCGCCGACACACCACCATCGATGAGCCGATGCTCCCCGACGCGCACCGGAGGGTACAACCCCGGGAAGGCCGCGGAAGCGAGCAGCGCTGAGACGGCGTTCCCCCGGGACAGAACGACCGCGGCGCCGGTCTCGAAATCGGTCGCCACGACGTGCACCGGCACGACGACGTCCTCGAGCCGTCCGACGCCGACCCCGAACCGCAGCAACTTCCCCAAGCCCGCGCTCGAGACGGCCGCTTCCCCACGCCCCACCACGGCCATGACCAGAGTCCGGAGGGAAATCGGTGCGACGTGCCGACGCTTGATGTTCAGCCACAGTGCTTCCAGCCGGTCGATGCCCTCGATGCTCGGGTCGGCGGCGAACGCAACGCCGTTGAGCGCACCAGCCGAAGACCCCACTACGAGATCTGGCGTGATCCCCGCCCGCGTGAGCGCCCGCAGCGCGCCGACCTGTGACGCGCACAGACTGCCACCGCCCTGCAGTACGAACGCCACGACGTCGGGCGACGCCGACTCAGCCGTGGAAGGCATGGGCAGGACCCCGTCTTCCCGGGGAACCTGAAACGGAGCGATCGCCGGTCTTCCGGCTCGCAGGGTACTCACGCCGCCTCCGCCCTTCCGGGAACAATCGTTCTTTTTAACGGTCTCCATCCTGCGGCACGGACGGAAGAGACGTCAAGACGAACATTCGTTTTCCTTGTGAGAGGGGAAGCCTTCGCCGCCAAAGCCCTCGCCGACGCCCCCACAGGAGGCGCGAAGGAGGCCCACCGGTGCGCGGCCAACGAACGATCCCGCGTTCCCGCCGCGTGTATCTGGTCGGGGTGCGGCATGGCGGCGTGCGGACCGGTGACGGCGCCGAGGCTGCAGCCGAGCATTGATGAAGATCGGCGAGGCCGCGCTAGCCGAGCCCCCCCCGGCGGCGCCGCGCGGTATGCCGGCAGGACTCGGACGGTATTGGTCGTGGCCAGCGACATCGCGGCCCATCCCGACAGCGTGGTGGGCGAGATCGCCGCACGCACCGGCTTGCCGCAGAGTCAGGTGTCGACGGCTGTCGCCCGACTGAAGGAGGCCGGCTCGGCGCAGGCCGTCACGGACCCGGACGGTTCACGGACTGTGAAGGCTCCACGCAGCCTGAATCACCGCAGCTGATCGACTGCTCCTGATTTACGCCTCGTCGGGCCGATGAGATTGCCTGCCGCCTGAAGTCCTCCCCTTTGACATTCCGGCCCCCCGACGGGGCGGGAAGCGGAGCATCCCCATGGCATGGAGGGGAGAGGGAGGCCAGCATGAGCAGTCCGATTCGGTTGTACATGTCGATGTCGCTGGACGGCTACATCGCCGGTCCGGACGATCGACCGGGCCAGGAGCTCGGACACGCCGGTGGGCGGCTTTTCAACTGGCTCGACGACCGGGAATCGGACGGTCCCAGCGGACAGGTTCATCGAGAGGCGCTGGCGACCGGCGCGGTGATCTCGGGCCGTCGGACCTTCGAACTCGCCGGGCGTTGGCAGGGCGACCATCACGACGGTGTGCCGATCTTCGTCCTCACCCATCACGTGGATGACGGGGACGTGCCACCAGGCCACGCGCGATTCGTCACCGACGTCGAGGACTGCGCCCGTCAGGCTCGCGCGGCCGCCGGGGACCGCCCGGTCATGGTCCATGGGACGGGCGCGGCCCAAGCGCTCCTCCGAGCGGGGCACATCGACGAGATGGAGATCCACCTGGTGCAGGTCCTCCTCGGGGACGGCCGACGACTCTTCGACCACCTCGGTGGTGATCCCATCGAACTCGACCTCGTCCGACGGCTCGAGGACCGAGACGTCACGCACCTCCGCTACCGGGTATGCCGCCCCAAAGAGGCCGCATGAAGACGCTCTTCGTCGCCTACCGCGTCACCGACCTGGACCGCTCGCTCGATTTCTACACCGTGTTGGGCTATGTCGAGCTGGGCAGGGTCGACAGCAGGGAAGGGAGTCACCTCGTGATCCTCAAGTTCCCCGGCGAACCGGCGGCGTCGCTCGAACTCGTCCACCGTCCCGCTGGCGGACGCGTCGACGTGGGCGGAGGTTTCGACCACCTCGCGATCCAGGTGGACGCACTGGCCGCCACCCTGGAGCGGCTGACCGACGCCGGCCTGGAGCCGGGACCTGTCGGGTACCCGGGCGGGCCTCGCGGCCCGAAGACGTCATGGCTCACCGAACCGGACGGCTACCGGATCGAGTTGGTGGAGTGGCCGCCCGGACACCTCGACGGCATCACCGCCGCGGACTTCTCCTGAGCGGTCCGGTGAGCGGAGCGGACCGTGTCAGCCCGCATCGACGCGGACGCCCTCGCCGAGGACACGGCCACGGACAAGAAGTCCGGGCAGACTCTTCTACTCGGCCAGGGCACCAGTCTGGAGCAGGCGTGCTTCGCGGCGAGTCGCGCTTTTGTGAGCGGACGCGGGGTGCCCTCCAGGGGGCACCCCGCGCCGTTGACTGTCTGCCCTTTGGGAAACCCGCCGACGTGCTTGCAGCATCGTTGTCCGACTGCGCGGAACGGACAGAGCAGTGAGCATCCGGCTCGATCGAAATCCACCGCGAAGCACCGGCCACCGTCCCGGCTCGACCAGCATCGGCTGCACGATCTCGCCGGCCGCCCCTGAGGCCGATGCGGATGGAGTTGGGCCGGCCGCCCCTGAGGCCGATGCGGATGGAGTTGGACCGGCGATCAGGGCACGATGTAGTTCGCGGCGCGGAACAGTTCGTACCATTCCGCACGGGTCAGTGGTACGTCCGATCCGAGGGCGGCGTCCGCGACGCGCTGCGGTGTGGTCGTGCCGATGACCACCTGCATCCGGGCGGGGTGCCGGGTGATCCAGGCTGTCGCGATGGCCAGGGAGGGCACACCGTACTTCGCCGCCAGACGGTCGATGACGGCGTTGAGCTCGGGGTGGCGCTCCGAGCCGAGGAACGGTCCGTCGAAGAAGCCGGCCTGGAACGGTGACCAGGCCTGCACGGTGATGTCGTGCAGGCGGCAGTAGTCCAGGAGCCCCTCGTCGCGGCTGACCGACTGGTCGAGGCCCTGCATGTTGGCTGCGACGCCTTGCGCGATGAGCGGGGCGTGCGTGATCGACAGCTGGAGCTGGTTCGCCACCAGCGGCTGACTGACGTGGCGCTTCAGCAGGTCGATCTGCCGGGGGGTGTGGTTCGAGACGCCGAAGGCCCGCACCTTGCCTGCCGTGGCGAGCTCGTCGAACGCACGCGCGACTTCTTCGGGTTCGACCAGCGCGTCGGGACGGTGCAGCAGCAGGATGTCGAGGTAGTCGGTGCCCAGGGCCTTGAGTGAACCGTCTACCGACTCGATGATGTGGTCGTAGGAGAAGTCGAAGTACGGGCCTTCGCGGACGATGCCCGCCTTCGACTGGATGATCAACTTTTCGCGCTGCGAGGGGCTCAGTCGCATCGCCTCGGCGAAACGGCGCTCGCAACCGTGCAACTCGCTGCCGTACACGTCGGCGTGATCGAGGAATGTGATGCCGGCGTCCATCGCGGTGGCGAGGAGCTCTCGCACCTCCGCGTCGCTCTTGTCCTGGATGCGCATGAGGCCGAGCACGATGTTCGGGACGACCATTTCGGTGCCGGGCAGCTTGAAAGTCTTCACGATCGGATCCTTGTCCATAAGTGGTATTCGGTGCCGGTGCCGGTGCCGGTGCCGGGCGCCTCAGGCCGCCGACAGGCGGGAAATCTGCTCGGGAGTGAGCTGGACGTCGGTGGCGGCCGCTGAGTCACTGATGCTTTCGGGGCGAGAGGACCCGGGAATCGGGACCACCACGGGCGCGAGGGCGAGCTCCCAGGCCAGGGTCACCCGGTAGACGCTGACGCCCACCTCGTCCGCGACCTCCCGGAAAGCGGCGTGCTGCGCCGAGAGTTCGGGCGCGTTCGCTATGCCGCCCAGCGGGCTCCAGGGCAGGAACGCGATTCCTAGTTCGTTGCAGCGTTCCAGCTCGCGCAGACTTGAACGGAACCTGGGCGAGAACTGGTTCTGGACCGAGTCGAGCCGACCGCCCAGGATCTCGTTAGCCTCGTCGATCTGGTCCACGGTCGCGTTCGAGATGCCCGCCATGAGGATCACGCCCTCGTCGAGCAGGTCACGGATTGCACCGATCGAATCGGCGTACGGGACGCTCGGGTCGGGGCGGTGGAACTGGTAGAGGCCGATCGCCTCGACGCCCAGACGCTTGGCCGACTCCTTGGCGGCCTGCTTGAGATGGGCGGGGGTGCCGTTCACCGTCCAACTGCCGTCGCCGGGCCGCAGGTGACCGCCCTTCGTCGCGACGAGCACGTCGTCCGCTCCGCGGCCGTACGCGCGCAGAGCCCGGGCGATGAGCTCCTCGTTGTGTCCGACCTCGCCGGCGTCGCGGTGATACGCGTCCGCCGTGTCGATGAGCGTGACACCGGCATCGAGCGCAGCGTGGATCGTCGCGAGCGATCTGTGGGTGTCGGGGCGGCCCTCAATGGACATCGGCATGCCGCCGAGCCCGATCGCCGACACCGTCTTTCCGCCGATCGTGCGTTGCTTCATCGAACGTCCCCTCCGGATGTGGAAGACAGGTGGTCGAGGTCTTCTCGCACGGAAGGCCTGCCCGGCCGAGCCTAGGAATCAATGATTCGCAAGTCCAACAGTTGCTGGTCATGGCATTGAGAACTGGAATGGATAAGTGACTCCTCCTCCTCGTGAACGAGGGGGTTTCTCGCTATGCCGGTTGGGCTTCGCGACGGGCCAGCCCGGCCCGTAGAACGTTGAGCGCGCCCACGGTGTCGGCGTGCGTCTGGTGGTCGCAGTTTTGACAGTGGAACTTCTCCTGTGCGGGCCGGTTCTCCGCTGCGACGTGCCCGCATTCGGGGCAGGTGCGGGAGGTGTTGCGGGGGTCCACGGCGATCACTTCCCGTCCGGCGCTTTCAGCCTTGGCGTGCAGGATCGTCAGGAACACCCCCCATCCGGCATCCGAGATCGAGTGGTTGAGTCCGGCCTTGGCGGCAGCCCCGTTGGGTAGGAAGGTGCCTGGGGTCGTGGGGTCCGGCTTCGGGGCGGGAGCCTTGACCATATTGCGAATCTTGAGGTCTTCGTGCGCGATGAAGTCGTGTGCGCGCACGAGGTCGAGGGCGGTCTTGTGTGCGTGGTCGAGGCGGCGGTGCCGGACTTTGCGGTGCAGGTCGGCGACCTTCTGAACGGCCTGCTGGTGGTTCTTGGTGCGCTTGTCACGGTGCACCCGGGGGAAGCGGGACAGCGCCCGCTGTGCGGCTTCGAGTTTCGCGGCGGCGCGGCGGCCGTGGCGCGGGTTGGGCGCGAACTCGCCGTTGGAGTCAGCAAGGAAGTTGGCTATGCCCATGTCGATGCCGACCACGCTGCCGGTCGCGGGCAGCGGCTTTGGCTGGGGCTGCTCGGCGGTCAGGATCACGTACCAGCGCTTGCCTTCGCGCTTGACGGAGACGGTCTTGATCTTGCCGACCACGGGCCGGTGCTGGTTGACCTTGACGTGCCCGACGCCTTGGAAGCGGACACGGGTGACCGGGTCGTGCGGGGTGGAGTTCCAGCGGCAGCCGTCGCCGTCCTTGGGGAAGTCGACGGTGTCGAACCAGTTGTTGCCCCGGAAACGGGGGTAGCCCGGCGTCTCGCCGGACTTGACCCGGCGGAAGAACGCGGCGAACGCCTTGTCCAGACGGCGCAACGTCGCCTGCTGCGACGAGAACGACCAGCGAGCCTGACGTTGCGGGTCGAACGCCCGGATGTCCTTGAGCTGCGCGGACTGCTGCCCGTACGTCACGCTCGTCTTCGAGGCGTGCCGGTAGGCGTCGCGGCGTTCCTGCAAGGCTCCGTTGTAGAGCGAGCAATGGTCTCGCAGCATCTCGCCGAGCGCGGTTGTCTGGCGAACGGTGGGCCGCATGAGGAACTTGTACGCACGGATCATCCGGCCCACCCCCTTCCTGGTCAGCTCCAAAGAAGATTCTACCTTTGGTGTATGTCACCGCGTTGGGAACCAAACCCTGATGTCCGTACCGGACGTCACGTCGCTTACCACCTGCATGCTCACTTGGTGTTTGTCACCAAATATCGGCGCGATGTCTTCGATGACACCATGCTCAAGCGCTGCGAAGAGATCATGCGGGAGGTCTGCACCAGCTTCGAAGTGGAACTGCGCGAGTTCAACGGCGAAGCCGACCACGTCCACCTGCTCGTGCACTACCCGCCGAAGATCGCCCTGTCCAAGCTGATCAACAGCCTCAAGGGCGTCAGCTCCCGCTACCTGCGGGCCGAGTACACCGGCCGGCTACACCGCATCGGGATGGGCTCGGTGTTCTGGTCGCGCTCCTACTTCTCCGGCTCTTGCGGCGGTGCACCACTGACCGTGATCCGTCAGTACATCGAAAGCCAGAAGCGGCCTGTCTGACCGTAAAAACAGAGACGAAGTCAACTCAGGCGCCGCGTGCCTCCGGGACGAGGACGCGTTTCCCTCCCTGGCTGAAGCCGGGGGTACCCACGCAAGATCAGGGATGATCTGCGGCGGACACACTTTTGTCGTGCTTGGCGAGGAGTGTCACTGAAGTGCTGCAACAGTGCTGGTTCTGGTCGCTGGGCAGGCTTTCAGGGGCTGTGGCCTCGTCGTTCGTAGTGGCTGACGCAGGCTTGGTGTCGGCGTCTGCGACACCATGTCGACCGGTGCAAGATGTGGTTGCCTTGATCGCCTATCCCGGCGAACCCGCGTGGCCGAAGCGCTAGCGGATTCGACAGCCGCTCGCACCCCAGGGCGGTCCAGGAGGTCAGGACAGCACGTCGCGGCCACCGTCGGAGAGCCCGCCAGATCCCATGAACAGGTCAAAAACAACTGGTCGTTACAACTAAGGTGACCCTCCAGGTGTCCAGAAGGTGAACCGGCGGACGGAAAAAGCCACCGCCGTCCTGCTTTTTCCTGTCCCTGGAGGAGATTCCGTGGTGCGTGCACGATTCCGCCGAACGGCAACCCTGGCCACCGCCGTGCTCGGCATGACCGTCCCCGCACTGTCCGCCTCCGTCGCGCACGCCGACGCCTCCGGTGTGCAGCTGGTGGTCTCGACGCTCCCGACCCCGGCCCTCGAGCCGGGCGGGACGTACGACAAGAGCGTCACCCTCACCAACACCGGCACGGAGGCCGCGCACGGCGTCCTCTTCCAGGTGCGGCTGACCCGGGGGCTCGGCTTCACCGACCACACCGAGGGGTGCACCTATTCGACCGACGCCGACCAGGTGGGTCAGGCACGGTGCAGGCTGGACACCGTCGTCGAACCGGGAGCCTCCCTCACCGTGCCCGTACGGTTCAAGGGGCTCGCCAAGGGCCTCATGGAGTCCGTCGAGTACGGCACCGGCCCCACGGGAGATGTACCGGGCAAGGAGGGGTACGGCGACAGCTATCACCGTATGCCTCTGACGGTGGACAGTTCGGCCGACCTCGTGGCGGTCGGGGACCGGGCGAAGGGCCGGCGCGGGCACACCGTCACCGTCACGGCCGCCCTGCGCAACGACGGACCCGGCTGGATCCACAACACGCAGAGCGACGACCAGCCGGGCCTGATGGTGCACGTTCCGGCCGGTACCACCGCCGTCCAGGTCCCGCAGGAGTGCGCCCCCTTCGGGATCGACTCGCCGACCGGTCCGTCGGAGCCAGGGCACCCCGTCTACGTGTGCTGGCACGACGACAACCTCATCGAGGTCGGCCAGACGCTCCGTTACACCTTCGTCCTCAAGGTCGGCGGCAAGGCGCACGACACCGAGGGAGAGGTCCGGGCGAGTTCCGTCTACGGCACCCACCAGGACTACGACAAGAACGCGGCGAACGACACGGCCTTTCTCCACGTGGACGTGGCCAAGGACGACGACCCGGGAACGGGCGGCTCGGGCGGCACCACCTCCGGCGGCGGGACAGGACACGGTGGTACGGGTACGGGTACGGGCACGAGCGGCGGTGACAACACCCACGACCCCTCGACGGGCGGCCCCCACACCATGACCGGCTCGACGTCCCCTGCGCCCACCGACAGCCCCACCGGTGACTCGTCCGGCACGAGCCCGCAGGGCAACCTCGCCGCCACGGGCGGCAACGGCACTGCCGAGCTGGCCGGTTCGGCCGCGGCGACGGTCACGGCCGGCGGCACCCTCGTGCTGCTCGCCCGACGCCGCCGCGGCGCCAGGACACGGTGACGTGCGGACGCCCCATCTCAGAGCCGTCTGAATACCAATTCGAGCCCTGTACCTGGTGTGTTGCTGTCGGACGACACCCACCGGTCCGCGGCAGGCTGCTGTACGGCGCGACTGCCATCCTCACGGGCAGCGTGGTGACCACGTGACGAATGCCGGGGCGGTCCGCGCCGTCGGGCTGCTCATCGGGGCATTCGTGCGGGGGCTCACCGGTCAGTTGGTGTACGGCAGCCTTCAACACCCGTGAGCGGATGCGGGTTGCGTCACGTATATCGGGATGGACGGTGAACGAGGGGCCGATGCCCTGCGCGGCAGTGGCGCGGTTCGCAGTCCCGAGCGTCGGGGCGACGGCGCCGCGTTGGGGAGGAGTGGGTTGGGTTGGGGTGGGAGGGCGCGTGCGGTCCGGGGATCGAGCCGGGACGGCAGCCTCTGCAGCAGTGTGATCAGCTTGGTCAGGGGTGGGGGAGAGGGAAGCCATGACGAGTGCGACGACCGACTGGAGAGAGAACTCCGCCTGTGGCAGCGCCGATGCGGATGAGCTGTTCGCGGACAGTCCGCGCCAGAAGCGGGCCAAGCTGATCTGCATGGGGTGTCCGGTGCGCACGGAGTGTCTGGCTGAGGCTCTCGATGAGCGCATCGAGTTCGGTGTGTGGGGCGGCATGACCGAGCGGGAGCGCAGAGTGCTGCTGCGGCGCAAGCCGGACGTCGCCTCCTGGCTCTCTGTACTGGAAGCAGCCCGGGACGGCATGGTGTCCCGGGCCGGCTGAGGACGCGAAGGGCCCACTCGCACGGAACAAGAGGCTGAAGGGTGCGGAATCCCGGACGGGTTTCACGGGTGCTGGTCTTTGAACTGGCGTCCCCTCCGCTCGAGTACGCCAGCGTGCTCGACGGAGCCCCGCGCTGACGAGCGGGTCGGGCAGGGGACGATTCACATGGAGACCTCCGAGGGGCCGGACGCCGCCTACCGGAGTTGGCGGCGCCCGGGTGTGGGGCGGCGCTCCGGTGCGTTGCTAGCCTGTCTGGGGTTCGCCGAGCGGCAGTCCCGAGGCGCGCAGCCATGACTGGCCGGCCGGGCTCCAGGCGACGCGGGAACCGAGGGAAACCCAGACCCCGAACTCACCGGGTGTCGGCTCGGCGTACTGCTCGGCCCAGACGCTGTTCAGACAGAGCTGGACGCCACAGCCTTTGGAATCGGCCAGGCCCCGCCAGCCGCAGTTCCAGCTGACGTTCATGGTCAGAGGCCCGAGTGCGGAGACCATCAGGTCCAGTTCCTCCTCCGTGCAGTCGTCCTCGGGTTCGCTCTCGGGGCCGCCGAAGGGCGGAGTCCTGGCCAGGGAGAGGGACAGACCTTCGGGCAGTGGCCACAGGTCGGCCAGGTCCGGACGGAGCTGCATGTCCGCAAGGAACAGGCAGCTTCGCTCCTCCCGGTCGAACGCGACGCCGCGGCGCTGCAGTTCATCCCGGACGGGTCCGAATCCAGACAGGTCCTGATCCCAGGCGGCCAGCGCGGCGCCGAACGTGCGCACTGCGTGCGCGTACTGCTCGGCTGTGGTGACCAGCTCCAGTTGGGGCCAGGGGATGGTCTGCCAGTCGGACAGTTCGCGCATGATCGCGCGCGCTCGTGACAGCGCGATCGGCGCATCGGGAAAAGGCTCGCGAACCCGATAGAGAATCGACATGGACAAGAGAATTTCCTCTCACAGCGACAGAGGCGGAGGCGCCTGACAGCACGCGAGTTCGGGAGTCGCTCGTAGCTGTACTCCGGCGACTCGCCGAGTGCCGCAGCGCCGATGAGCGGCTCCCCATGTGCCAAACAGGGACGCCGCTTTGGGCATGTGTCCGACTGAGGCGTTCTGCCGGGTCCAGGGATCAGCGGTCGGTGACGGTGGTGTCGACCGCGTCCGGGTCCGCCTGATGCCAGTCACCCGAGGCGATGTCGGCGATGATGCGGCGCCAGCCATCGGTGCGGTGACCGCTGGTCGGAGCGTTGTCGTCGAGCCAGATCTCGGTGCCCACCGGGAGGCTCTCCTCCGGGCCTCCCCGGCCGCCGAGGGCCAGTGTGAACTCCGGGTCGGCTGGGTCGCTGCGGGTGTAGACGAGACCGTCCTTCCGCCACGCCTCCAGGCCGAAGGAGGCCAGCGGGGCGATCCACCACGTGCCCGTGTCGGGGCGAAGCAGCAGGAGGCGGTCGCCGGGCATGGGGACGTCGGTGTCATTCACCCGTGACGCCAGTTCCCTTATTCGCACGGCGGGTTCGACCTGCAGCCCGAGGTTGGTCCGCCGTGAGGCCGTCACGGTGAGCAGGTAGTACGGCACGAGGGCCTCCGGCAGCGCTTGCGTGCGTCATGTCAGCCGTAGCCGATCACGCCGCGATGAGTCGTTCAATCCACGACGGGTAAAGCCGCCATTCGAGCAGGTGGTCCCCAACGGGTCCACCGCTGGCCGAGCGTCGGACCTCACCCCCAGCCTTCCGTCACGGCCGTGTCGGGCCGGGCCAGGCTGAGTGACTCCCGCTCCTGTGAACACCGCCCGTTGCGCTAGCGTGCGACTTCGACTCACGCGTTGAGACGACGTCGCGGCAACTCGTCTACTCAGCCCAGGGGGTTCAGGCATCGGCAGCCCGGTCCTGTCGACCTCGTCGTGGACGGCGGCGCCGGCCAGGTGTGAGCCCCGGGCTCGCGTCGACATGCCTTGACCAGCGGGTTCGTGTGGCTGAAGGTGGCCCTATTGATCGACTGGGGTGGGAACCGTGACGCACGACGAATACGTCGACCGCTGCGAGGAGCTTTTTGCAGTGGGCGGATTCACGCAGGTCCGGAAGCTGGCCGAATCCGGCCTGGAGGAACTCGGGCCCGATCCGGTGCTCTACCGGTGGCTCGGCCTCGCCCACGCGGCGGAGGACGAGGACGACCACGACGCCGAGGCGGAGAAGGCCTACGAGGCCGGGCTCGCACAGTGTCCCGAGGACCTCGGACTGCTCGTCTCCTACCTGGAGTTGTGTCTGCGGGCCGACGAGTGGACGTACCCCGGGCGCAGCGGTCGGGCGACCTCGCTGAAGGAGCGGATCGCCGTGCTGGCGCCGGCGGGTTCGCCCGAGGCGGTACGGGCGCAGGCCGCGCTCGGCTGGGCCGGGCGGGGCTACTGGCAGGACGTACGGGAGAGGACGGGGACCGCGCGGGCCGAGCGGGCGGCTCTGACGTCCCACAGCGCTGATGTCGCGGAAGCGCTGGAGCAGGGCGGCCAGGCGCCCGCGCATCCCGAGGACCTGCGGGCCACCGAGGTGGCGGCCGCGCTGGAACTGCTGGCCGGTCCGTGGCGGGCGCCGCTGCGGCTCATGGTCCGTCATCGGGTGGCCGCGTACGTCGCCACCTTCGTGCTGGCCGTCGCGACCAACAAGGCGCTGGTGCTGAGCGGGACCGTTTCCTACAGCGTGTGGGGTTGGATCTGGTACGCGCCCCTCCTGCTGGCCGACGCGAAGCTCAGGCGGGCCCGGCGGCTGGCCCGGCAGCGGGTCATCGCCGCGATGGAGGCCCGGCACGCCGATACCGCCGCGTCCGCGGGCTAGGTCCCGACGACGGACACCGCAGCCTCGCGTGAGTTGTGGGGCCGCAGGCCGGCCGGCGTAGGACCTGATCGGCTCGTGACACGGCGCCACCCGTCGTACGGTGGAAGCACCGGCAGGTGCGCCTCCGCAGCACCCTGTGGTGGTGTCCGCCCCGTGAGAGGCCGCGTATCACCCTGCGGCTGTTCCCATGCGACGGCTCCGCGGGCGGATGCCGTGGGCGAGCCCTCGCCGAGCGCCGCTCGGCGCCGTTCCCGCACGGTCCACCGCCGGGACCGGGCCGCGTGACCATCCCGGAAAGCGTGACGATCCCGGAAAGCAGGTACGCCCCATGCTCACGTCGCCCCGCGTCGCCGCTGTCCTCACCGGTCTGACACTCGCGCTCGGCACTACGGCTTTCGTCGCCCCCGCCACCCACGCTGACATCCCCGCCTGCACTCAGATGGCAGCACAGGCGGGTGCCGACGCCACCGGCACCGTCACGTCGGCGTGCCACCGTGGCGTGAGCGGCGACCTCCAGGGCTGCGTGAACGGGCTGACCGAGGCCGGAGTGCCGGGCGGCGCTGCGAACGGTGCCTGCCGACTGGCAGCCCACGAACCTCGCTGAACCGCCCGTGGACACTCGCCGTCAAGTGCTGGGGCGCCCTCCGGGGAGCCCTCTCACGTTATGGGGCTGTTGCTGTATGTGCCGCCCGAGCAGTACTCGCCGGCGTACGGTCTGCTGCTCACCGTTCCGCCCCCTTGCTGGCACTGGTCCGGGGTGACGCTGGTGTGGGGCGTGCCGACCTGCGCGGCAGCGGCGCCGGCGAGGCTGAGTCCGGTGAGGGTCGCTGTGGCGATCGCGAGTCCGAGACTTCGGCGGATACGCATGGCGTCTCCCTTCGGGAGCTTCCCCCATTCGGATTACAACCGTTGCCGGTCACGGAAGCGCCCGCGCGTGTTACTACTCCGAACGAGTGAACGTGATCGACTTCGATCGGAGGTCCCGGACGTGCGGTCGCTCCCTCCCGGGTCGGGGCCACGCTCACGGAATGGACCCGCTGCGCAGGCGCACGATCCCGGGGACGGGCGCGCGCACGTGCGCCAACGGGTACCGGCAGTTGAAGGGCACCCGCGCGGTAGCGGGCCTGCTCGGCCGGTCAGGCGTGAGACGGGGGCGGCTTCTCGAAACGGCGGAAGAACCGGCGACTACTCGCTCATCCTGGGGTGCGGCTTCAGATCGCGCCGCCGGCGGACAGAGGTGCTACCCCCTCCCTGCGGATCCGAAGTCGGTCACTACGCTGGTACCCCTTCCGCCCCGCCCAGGGAGCGGCGTGCCACCCGCCTTCGTCCACCGGATCACCAAGTACGACCCTGCCGACCGCGATGAGCGCGGCCACTACACAGGTGCGGAGGACACGGTCAGCGACCACGGGCCTGTCGAAGCGGCGTACCTGGCGGCGGTCGCCGCCTTCGCGGACGCCTCGGGCATCGACCGGCTGGAGATCCGCGAGCCCGCGGTCACCGGTTTCGCCAACTTCGGTGCGGAGCCGCCGGTTGAGGGACACGGCCTCGGTCTGCTGTTCCCTGCCGACCTCACCGGCTACCACGACGGGGCCGAGGTCTCCCTTCCGGTCGCCCTGGAACTGGTCCGGGCCATGCTCCGCGACCAGGGCGTCTGGTGTCGGCTGGAGGCGGGAGGCAGGTTCACCGTGCACGTCGGGTGGGACCAGTACCTGTACGTGGGCAGCGACCGCCCCTGTACGGACGCCGTGGCCCATACACGGGAACTCGGCCTCTTCCCGGAACCCATGGCGGCTTCCCCCTACGCAGCGGAGCTCGAGGAACCCGAAGTCATCCAGGCCGCTGACGAGGACTTCTGGACGCAACTGCACACGGAGCTGGCCTCACGGCAGGCGCTGCTCCTGGAGGAGACCTGCGTCCGCAACGCCGCACGCTGGCACCGCCTTACGCCGGAGAGCCTCGACGCGGTGCGCGCGGGTCTCGGCCCGCGCGCCCTGCTGAGCGCCTGGCCCGACCTGACCTCGGATGTAGACACGGTCCTCACAGGGCTTCCCGAGGAAGGATCCGTGGAGTTCGTCTGGGAGGCACCGGACGGGACGATCAGCCGCGCGATCGTCGACGACACCGACCACCAGCAACTCGCCACCCTGGTGGCCGGCGCACGAGCGGCCCGCGCCCTGCCTTTGCACGTCGCCGAACATCACCCGCTGCTGAGTGCCGTCCTGCCCGACAGCGACGGCGTGCTGCGTGCCCGGTGGTGACCCGGTTCGATTCGTGCGCAGGCTCACCGGCCAGTTGGTACGGCAGCAGTTCGATGCCCGCGACGACTCCGTTCTGGTCGCCTACGACCAGTGTTCCGCCAGCGATCGCCGGAGTGCTGAACGAGTACGCCAGGCTGTGCTGCAGTCGGCCCTGCGGGGTACCGTCCGACAGCTTCACCCCCAGCAGCTTGCCGTCGACCGACTGGGCCCAGGCGACACCGTCGGCGATCACTGCTCCTGCGTTGAAGACGCGCACCGCCAGGTTGGTCTGCCAACGGGTCCTGCCCGTCGCCAGGTCGACCCGGGACATGATGCCGAACTCCGTGGTGAGCAGGGCCGATCCGTCGTCGAGGACGACGGTGGGGGCGTACATCGCGCTGCCGGCCACCGTCCACAGCAGCGCACCGGTCGTGGCGTTCAGCCCCCAGGAACCGGCGACCGAGCCTACGACCACCACACCGTCTCCGGTGGCGACGACGTTGTCCCAGCCGCTGTAGAGGGCCACATGGTTCGCGGTGCCGGTGGCCATCGCGAAGGCCCACAACTGCTCACCGGTGGCCGCGTCGTGGGCCCTTGCGTAGCCGTCGCCCGCGGCGGTGTAGACCCGGTACCCGTCGGACGCGGCCCTGCCCGAGGAGAAGCCGCGTCCGGGAACCGACCAGAGTTCGGCCCCGCTCGCCGCGTCGAGCGCGAACAGGTTCTGCCCGGCGGAGAAGAACACCCCTTCCCGGCCGTGGACTTCGGCCACCAGGGGCGCGCTGAGTACCGGGGCCCCGGCGTCGAAGCGCCACTTCTGCCGCCCGTCGGCGGCCTTCAACGCGTACAGCCGGTGGTCCGCTGAGGGGATGAACAGGGTACGGGCGCCGGCGTCGACCGCGGGCCTGCGGTACACCGGTCCGACCTGCGCGTGCCACAGGCGCTCGTGGGTGTCGCGGGCGCCGGGCCGGATCGCGACCACATCGCCGGTGGTGGAAGCGGCGACCACCACGGGCTTCACGGCGGAGTCGATGAGGGCGATGCCGCCCTGGACCGAGCCCGGCAACTGGTACTGCCAGCGCAGCCGCGGGTCGTCCGCGCCGCGTTCGACCTCGAACCGGGCGGTGTCCTCCCACCAGGACCCGTCCGCCCCGGTGACCTGGAGGCGCAGCCGCTGGGTGCCGGGCACGACGGAGGAGACGTCGACCGAGCCGGTCCAACGGTGGCCCGAACTGGGGGTGAGACTTTTCCATACCGGAGTCGCGGCGCCGCCGAAGACCGTCTGCGGGTAGAGGTCGACGGCAACGGAGGTGGCCCGGGCGTCCTTGTCCAGCCGGACGGTGACCGGGAGTTGACCGCGGTCGACCTTGCCGAGACTGACGGCGTGGGGGCGTTGCGGACGGCCCCGGCCGTCGCCGGCCAGCGGCATGTCGGCCACCGGCGCCTCGGTCTCGGAGCCGTCGGCTGCGATGTTGACCCGGCTGACCCGCAGTGCGGGGGCGCCGTCTCCCGACTCGATCCGCTCGGCCCAGTAGTACAGGGCGCCGTTGCGAACCGCGTTGAGTCCGACCTGGGTGAGGCCGTTGAAACCGCTCACCACTTCCTTGTGGATGTGGCCGGCGAAGATGCCGCGCACGTTGTGGTCCGCGAGGACGTCGAGCACTTCAGGCTGGTCGTCGACGTAGTAGAAGGTGTTGCCCATCGGGAAGTGCTGGAAGAGCACCGTGGGCGTACGGGGACCCAGTCGCTTCAGGTCCGCCTTCAGCCATTCCAGGCCGCCGGGGCCGTAGTGCCCGGGCTCTTGGAGGACCTCGGTGGGGTCGAAGCCGATGAAGTGCACACCGCCCGCGTCGAAGGAGTAGGGCGCGGGGCCGAAGTGGGTACGGTATTCCTCCTTTGCCGACGGGTCCCACCGTACGTCGTGATTACCGGGGGAGTAGTGCATCTTGCCGTGCAGCGCGGTGGGCAGGACCTCGGCGTAGCGGTCGAACTCTTCCGGCCGACCCGTGTCGGTGATGTCCCCGCAGTGCAGGACCAGGTCGGGGTTGCGTGCCGCGATCGACGCCCACACCTGGGTCAGCCACACCGTGGACTGGGGGGAGTCGACGTTGACGTGGGTGTCGGTCACCAGCGCGAAGCGCAGAGGCGCGTCGGGGCGGGCGCCGACCGGTGTCGCGCTCGCCGGGGCGGCTCCCAGTAGGGACGCGAGCCCGGCGGAGGCCAGCGTGCCCCCGGCGAGTCCGAGGAAGCCACGGCGGCCGACGCCTGCGTGGCGGCACGCGTCGTGGGTGGGATCTGACATGTCGATTTCCGATCAAGTGGTCAAGAGTCGCCGAGACTTCGGGATTCGGGTTCAAGGCTCGTCAGATCGCGGAACACCGCACTGGAGATGGATGGTCCATGCATGAAACATTGGGTGGCCGAATGGTGGCCCAGGTCGTGTCCGCGGGCGCGCTCGGGGGAACGGCTGCCTCCGGGAACGGGACCCGCGGCCCCGGCGGGTGCGAAACACAGTCGGGCAGGATGTGCGGGCCGGGGCGGGACTGGTTGAGGCTCGTGAGCGGACGGGCTCGTAGCAGTGCTCGCCGCTGTCGGTACCCCGGTGGTCCCTGCGTCCCGTCCTCCGCCGGAGCGGGGCGCGTGGGCCGGACGCGGCGACGCCGCGGTACGTGGCGGCGGGGAGCCACCAGGTACCGCGGCGCGCGATGACAGTCGCCGCCCAGCCTGCTCAGGACACGTGGACAGAGGCTGTCGCCGTCAGCGGTCCCGTGGAAACCGTGATGTCGGTGGTCCCACGGTGTGCGCCGACCAGGCGCAGCGTGCGCCGGTCCAGAACAGCGACCACGTCGCGACGGCGCAGTGCGGCGGCGAGGGACCGGTCGTCGGCGACGACGGCCAGGTGGGCGCCGCTCCAGAAGACCGTCGCCGGGTAGCGCAGCGGAATGACCAGCCCGCCCATACCGTCGTCGACCGCGGTGGCCGTGATGTCACCGGAGCTGCCCGGCGCCAGAGCACCGGGTACGGTCAGGTTCACCCGGTCCAGCAACGGCCGGACGTCCGCGCGGAACCATCCGAAGCCGCTCGGGTCCGGCCTGTCGGGCGTGACCTTGGCGTCCTTCGGCGCCATGGTGACGAGTGACCAGGCGGAGAACCCTCCGTGGCGGGCGTCACCGTAGGGCGTCTTGCCGACGACCGGGGCGTTGAACTCGAGCAGGCCGTCGACCCGGCGGATGTGCGCGGTGTGCGCGTGGCCGCTGATGAGAGCGACCTGCTTGCCGGTGTGCTGACGGAAGTCGGTCAGCCACTGTTCCAGAAGGGCACCCTCGTTGGGGTCGGACAGCTGGCTGGCGCCGGTCCCGGTGGGGTCGAGCACGGGGTGGTGGAGGGCGACGACCACACTCTTCACGGACCGGTCGTGGGCGGCCTCGTCCAGTTCCTTACGCAGCCAGGGAATCTGGGACCAGTCCGACTGGCGCAGTGAGCCGAGGGTGGAGTTGAGCAGGATGAACCGGGTTCCACGGTGGTCGAAGGACTGCCGGGTGGGCCGGTTGGTGGAGGCGGTGAACTGATCGAGGGTCCCGCCGTTCACGGCGCCGGACTCATGATTGCCGACCGCCCAGTAGAAGGGGATGCTCGCCGGCAGATGCTCTTTCAGCACCTGCTGGAACAGGGCGAAGTCGGCAGGACGGTTCTGGTCGACCCCGTCGCCGGACAGCAGGACGAAGTCGGGCTTGGCGGCCGCGATCTCGTCCAGGGCGCGCGCGGTGTGCCGGTACGCGTAGGACGTGGTGCCACCGTCGGCGTTGACGTGGGTGTCGGACAGTACGGCGAACCGCCATCCCCGCTTGCCGCCGGTGGTCACCTGGTCGGCAGGTTCGACGACGGCCGGGTCGGGCTGGTCGGGAACGTCGGGAACATCGAGGTTCACACCGACACGCGCGTCGAGCAGAGCGAGATCGACCGAACCCGCGGTGCGCAGGGAAGGGTCGGTCTGTACGAGATAGACGCGCTCGATGGTCAACGGCGCCGTGAAACCGGTGGGAATGGCGCCTTCCACCCGCCGCCATCCGGTCCAGTCCACGTTCAGGGCGAAGGTGAGAGGGACATTGGTGTTGCCCTGCGAACGCACCTGCGCGCGCAGCCAGTGCCCCGAGCCGTCGCCGCGGACCCACAGGGACAGGCGCTGGGCGCCGGCCGGAACGGTCAGGGGGGTCTTGGCGACCGCGTAGGCCGCGGACGTACCGAGGGGTTGGCCGGTCATGTCGTAGGACAGACGCAGCCCCTTCTCGCCGGGTACGGCGCCGGGACGGTCGGAGGTGTCGACGGCGGACACGGAGGCCGTCGCCTTCGCCGAGGTCGCGGACCACTGACTCGCGTCGGCGAACGAGTTGATGGGGACGTCGGCCAGGCCGACCGTGGTGGGAAGCCGCAGCACGTGGCCCTGCACGGTCGCCGTGACGACGGTGCCCTTGCCGTCGCCGCCGGGCTGCCCGGTCACTCTGAGGGTGCCGTCGGGCCGGGCGGTCACGGATATGGCGGAGTGGTCGTACTCCAGGCTGATGTCGCGAGGCTCGATCGGGGCGGAGAAGCCCTCGGCGTCGCGTCCGGTGACGGTCACGTCCCGGTAGTCGCCGGGTGACAGGGACAGCGCCTGGACGTCGGCCTCGAGCCGGTCCAGGTCGCCCAGTACACGGACGGGGACCTGCTGGGTCACGCCGCCGCTGCGCGCGTCCAGCGTGCCGCTGCCGGGACGGCCGCCGCGCAGTATCCCGGACTCGTCCGCACGCGCGAGGTTCCCGGGCGCGGTGTGCCAGCGAGCCTCACCGAGCGGTGCGGGGGCCATGGTCTCGTCGTAGCCGGCAGCGCCCACGTCGCGGGACAGGCCGGGGAAGAGGCGGTCGGACCGGAGGCGGACGTCGATGCCGCGCAGTCGCCCGGACCCGGCCGGCGGGACGAGACCCACCGCGTTGGGGACGACGCGCTGCGAGCCGTCGGAGGGGACGTTCGTGACCGAGGCCGCCCGGTCGCCGGGCCGACGCGCCACCAACTGCGAGGAGCCCCCGCCGTCCAGCATGACGGCGTCCACCGCGCCCAGGTCCTTCATGTGCTGGGCGAGTTCGGCCGCGGTCAGTCCGCGGGCCCGGCTGGAGGAGCCGTCGGCGACGTAGAGCAGGAGTTGCCGTCGCGCGGTCCACCCGAGCGCGGTGCGCGGCTTGAGGACGCTGTTGGTGGGTTCACCGGTGTCGATGGGGGCGATTTCGCCGCCGTGGACCAGAACGAGGTGCGCGCCCAGAGCCAGCGAGTAGGGAGAGGGGGCGGAGTTGCGAGCATGGTAGGAAACCTGGATGGGGGTTCCCGGGGCGGTTCCCGCCAAGGCATCGGCGACCTGGCCGGTGGCCAGCAGCAGTTGCGACCCGGCGGGCACCGGCCCGGCGCCGGCGCCCTCGCGGACGGCCACCGCCTTCCCGCCCCGCACCTCGATCTCGACGACGTGGCCCGCGGGTACGGCGTAGTGCCGATCGCCCGAGCCCCAGTCGGAGGTGTACAGGGCGATCGCGTCGGCCGGGACCGATCCCGGGTTGAGCCCGGCCAGATCGCGCGGGGCGCCGTCCACCGTGACGCTGCCCTCGAGCAGAAGATCGGCGATCTGCCCGACACCGTTCTTGTCGAGGCCGACCACCGAAGCCGGGCGGGCGTCGGCCTTGATCAGCTCGCCGTCCCTGACCTCCGGGCCGATGGGCGCGTTGGTGGTGTCGATGGCGAAGAAGTCGCCGTTGGTGGCGGCCACGGCTTTGGCGCGGTCGGCCAGGTTCGTGGGCGTGTCGCGGGTGCTCACGGTCGGGGCGAGCAGCCGGGGCCGGGTCGGGCCGTCGAGGTCGGCGCGCAGCACGTATCCGTCGAGGAACCCGGCGGCGTCCACCGAGCGCTGACGGGTCAAGGTCACTCCGGGCGCGATCCGTTCGGTGTCCGACGCCGTCTGGATCGAGTCCGGGGCACTCCGCGCCGGGCGCCGGTCGGCCGTTGCCGAGGCACCGTCGTCCGGTTGCGGCGGCACGACGGGACCCGACGGTGCACGGACGCCGTCCTCGGCCTCGTCGTCCGGATGTGTCGGAGCATGTTGGACGAGGCCGAGCGGGAGTGCGGGGTGCGCCGACGCGGAGGCGCTCGTGGCCGGCGGAATCAGCAGAGTGGTGAACAGGCCGGCGGCGGCGGCCACGACGGCGACGGGCGCGAGGGGGCGGAGCCGTGATCTGCGCGGGAGGGCGCGGGTGTCCGTGGGCTCCGACCGGCCCACCCCGTCGGAGAGGAACAGGAGTCTTGTCACCCACGTGACACTAGGTCGGGATCTCGGGTGGTGGGTGGGGTGCATGGGAGCCGCTGATGTTCGTGGAGTGAACAGTGGGTGAGCGTCTGCGGTTTACCGCCTGGCGGAAGCCGACTACGGGTAACGACGGTACGGTTGCTCGGTCCGTGCGGTGCCGGGGTCTCGTCCGGGGACGGTCGGAGCCCCCGGGGACGTACCGGAACGGAGGCCGCGGGGCGCCGGTGACCGGTCGATCCCGACGAAAGGGATCCGCCGTGCAGAGGCAGAGTTCGACGCCGTGTCGGCTTGGCCAGTTGAGCTACAGGCCTCTACGGGCCTCTACTGGCTCGTCGATCCGTCCGCCCGAACGGTTCGGGCTCCATCACATCGGCAGGGTGCCCGAGGTCGGCGCGAAGTTCGGCCGATGGCTCGACCCGACCATCATGCGGCTGCCCCTGACCTGAGGTCGGTCATGCGGGTGCCGCGGAGCGTCCTCACCGCCATGCCGCCCAATCCTTCACCGCGAACCGGTCGCCGACGCGGCTCACTTCGACCGCGCCTGGCCCGGGGAAATGCGCCGGGAACAGCAGAGCGCCCCGGTCGGCGGCCTCGCCCAGCACGCGGAGCCGGCTGTCCCGTGCGCGGGACTCGTCCTCATCGAAGCTGGCGCAGTCGTCCGGCTCCACGATCTGCAGTGGGCTGTGCAGCAGATCCCCGGCGAACACCGCCCGGTCCTCGCCCGACCGCAGCCACACGACGGAGGAGCCGGGCGTATGGCCGGGGGCCGGCTCGATACGGAGCTGGGCGTCGATGTCGTAGCTGTCGCCCTCCCAGAGCACGGTCTGTCCGGCCTGGTGGACGGGGGCGACGCTGTCCTCGAAGACGTTGGCCATCCGAGGGCCGGAGCGGGTCCGGTGTCCGTTGGCCGGGTTCCAGTAGTCGAAGTCGGCGCGCGAGATGACGTACTGGGCGTTGGGGAAGGTCGGCCGCCACTCCCCGTCGTCCGTCAGGCGGGTGTTCCACCCGACGTGGTCGCCGTGGACATGGGTGCAGATCACCGTGTCCACGTCCTGCGGGCGGACGCCTCCCGCCGCCAGCTCTCCGAGGTAGTGGGTGTTCAGATGGTGGAAGGACGGCATGGCCGGGCGCTCCCGGTCGTTGCCGATGCCGGTGTCGATCAGGATCGTCCGGCCCTCGCTGCGGATCAGCCAGGTCTGGATCATGACACGGATCTCGTCGGCGGCCGGGTCGAGGAAGGCGGGGGCGAGCCAGTCCTCGTGCGCCCGCCAGTGCTCGACGGGCACGTCGGGGAAGACGAAGTCGCGGGCGAGGCCTCTGGCGGGCTGCTCCACCACGCGGGTGATCCCCACGTTTCCGAGCGTGAAGGTGTCCATGCTTCCAGCTTGCGCGCCGGACGGCGCAGACGCTATCGCGCGCATGACCGCACCTTCGGCAGGAGGGGGATGCGGCGCGATACGGCCGGTCGACGGCACCGGGTTGGAGCCCGACGGTGACGATGGCGGGGCGGGGGAGCGACCACAGATCGACCCACCCATGACCAGCAGTTACGGGACGACGCTCAGCGCGGTTCGCGCCAGCCCACGCAGCCAGGCGTGGGCGTGGTCGGTGTCGTAGCGCTGATGCCACGACAGGTATACCGGTGCCGCGGGTAGTTCGATCGGGAGGGGGAGCACGACCAGGCCGAGGTCGGCGACCGCGGACCGCGTGGTGGCTTCGGGGACGCTGACCAGGAGGTCGGAGCCGCGCGCGAACTCCAACGCGGCCGCTTCCGTGGGCACGGTCGCCACCACGCGGCGGGTGAGGCCGAGTCGCGCGAGGGCCTCGTCGAGGGCGTTGCTGAGGTTTCCACGTCGCGAGACGGTGATGTGCTCAGCGTCGGCGTACCGCTTCGCGGTGACGGTCCTGACGCGGGTGAGGGGGTGCCCCCGTCTCACGACGATGGCGAGGCGGCTCCCGCCCACGTTCTCGGCACGGATGTCCGGTGCGCTCGGGCGGTTGGCGTTCGCCTCCAGGTCGACCTCGCCGCGCCGCAGACCGGGGGTGTCGATGCTCGATTCCGCGACGAAACGCAGTCGCACGCCCGGCGCCTGTCCGCGCACGGCCGCGAGCAGTGCGGGGCCGCTCAGGGAGACCAGGGAATCGTGCCAGCGGAGAGTGAAAGTGCGTTCCAGCGTTGCCAGATCGAGGTCACGGCTCGGTGCCAGCACCCCCTGGACCTGGTGCAGCAGCTCGTGCACCTGCTCCCGGACGGCGATCGCATAGGGCGTCGGAGTCATCGTGCGGCCCGTGCGCACCAGGATCTGATCCCCGGTCGTGCGCCGGATTCGGCCCAGACTCCGGCTCATGGCGGGGGCAGTGACGTGCAGGCGCGCGGCCGCTCCGTTCACACTTCCCTCCTCCAGCAGCGCGTCGAGCGCGGCGAGCAGGTTCAAATCCAATTGCATATGAGTAACCCTATGCGTGCCTGACATGCATTTGAAGTTAATTGAGGGGCTGGATACCGTCGAGACCAGGTCGCAAGACGGAACGCACAGCCCGGCCCGACCGGCCTCATCCCCCCTCATCACACGGGAGCACCACCATGCCCGAAACGCTGAAGACCACTGACGTCGCCGCCTCCGACGCCGACCTGCTCGACCAGACCGCGATCGCCGTGCGCGCGGCCGGTTCGGCGCTGCGCGAGCGCTTCGGAGAGGTGATCCGCTACCGGACCCGCGAAGAGCTGATGCGCGCGCTCGCCGCCAACGACGACACGGCCCTCGACATCCTGCGCCCCCGCCTCACGGGCCTGCGCCCGGACGCCGGCTGGGTGGAGGACGAACTGGACGGCGGGGCGCTGCCGCCCGGCGAATGGTGGGTCGTGGATCCCGCCGAAGGCAATGTCAACCACCTGCACGCCCTGCCGGAGTGGGCGGTGACCGCCACCCTCGTGCGCGAGAACCAGCCGGTGCTCACCGTGGTCCACCTGCCGTTGACCGGCGAGACCTACACCGCGCTCACCGGCGCGGGCGCCCACCTCGACGGCAGGCCGCTGCACGTCTCCCGGACCGCGGACCTCGGCCTGAGCATCGTGGCCACCAGCCAGGCCCGGCCGGACGAGGACGAGAAGGTCGTGCGGCGCGTCGGCTCCTCGATCACCGCGATGCTCTTCGACGCCCTCGTCGTCCGCACCGCCGTGCCCGCGACCCTGCACCTGCTGAACGTCGCCGCCGGCAGGATCGACGCCTTCTGGCAGTTCGCCGGCGCCCGCGCGGACCTGCTGCCGGGGGCGCTGCTCGTCACCGAGGCCGGCGGACAGATCTCCGACGCCGAGGGCCGCCCGTGGACCCCGCGGAGCGAGAGCTTCCTGGCCGCCGCGCCCGGCGTCCACGCCGAGGCCGTCGCCACACTCTCACGCTGACCGCACACCGCAACCCGCACGCACGGAAGGACCAGATCATCATGACCGCGATCGCAGTTCTCGGAAACGGCCGCGTCGGCGGCAACCTGGCAACAGCCCTCACCCGGGCAGGGCATGAGGTGACCGTGGCGGACCGCGCGCCGGGCGCCGCCGCCGACGCTGCCCGGACAGCCCACATCGTCGTCAACGCCACCCCGGGCGCCGGCTCACTGGACCGGCTCGTCGCCCTGCGCGGTGAACTGCGCGCCAAGATCCTCGTCGACGTCTCCAACGCCACCGTCGACGGGCCGGACGGGCTGCCCGCCGACCTGATCTACCCCGGCTCCAGCCTCGCCGAGCAACTCCAGGAAGCACTCCCCGAAACGCGCGTCGTCAAGACACTCAACACCATGCTCTTCCCGGTGATGACCGCGCCGGCCATGCTCACCCAGGCGCCCGACGTCTTCCTCTCCGGCGACGACCCGCGGGCCAAGCAGACCGTCCGCGAACTGCTCACCGACCTCGGCTGGCACGAGGAGCGGATCACTGATCTCGGCGGGATCCAGACCGCCCGCGCCACCGAAGCCGCAATCCTGTTCGTACCGCACCTGATTCGGTCCAGCGGATTCGCGCCCTTCGCGATCTCGATCGCCCGCTGATCCGTCACACGGTGCGGATCGCAGCCGTCGCGCAGCCGCACGGCCGCTCCTGCTGATGGTGGCCGCCGTGATGACCGGTGGACTGTCCCTGTCCCAGGGTCCTGTACGACCGGGAAGGACCGGGCCGTGCGCCTGGTGATGCTTCGTCGACCGGGTCTGCGTCCGCCGGGCATACTGTCCCGGCTGCCCAACTGCCGCCAGGATGACCCCGACACCTGTTGACGAGAGGGGCGTACATGGACAGCGTGGAAGTGCCCTGCAGGACGTTCGACCACCTGCTCACAGGCTTCATCCGCAACGAGGCCAACGACGTCGCCATCTACCGCGTCGAAGGTCAGAGCGCGAACCCGGGCGACGCGTTCGGGAACGTGTTCGCCTGGCTGTGGGAGCGCGACAAGGACTCGGCCGTAGCCGCGTTCGCAGGCCTCCTGGCGGAAGCACGGAAGCAGAGCGACGAGGGTGACGAGGTCCGGCTGGAAGAGCTGATCAAGGGCTTGCGCCTCGCACTCCATCGCTCGCGACTTGGCCAGAAGGACGAGTTCTACGAGGTGGAGCGGGTACTGCGCGACCAGGTACCCGAGCACTTCGGTGGACGCACCGACCTTTAGGACCTGTCCGGTCGATCACGTACGGAGCCGGATGGTGAGGGCCGCGGCGGTTGCGGTGCCAAGGAAGTATGCGCTCCGAAACGCTATGACCTGCCATGGTCGGGTCTCTGACCGGGTGCGCGGTGGTGCACAGCGGTCTGGCGGGCTGGCATGCCACAACGCCCTTCGCCCGATTGGAGTGAGGGCGGAGGGCGCGCGTCGGACGCCGGCGGTCCGTCCCGCGTGCCACCATCCGGACCGGCAGCGTCCAGCCGCATCCGACCCGCCTCGCCCCGTACATGCCGGTGGCCCGGCCGGGGCTCACCGCCCCGGCCGGGCCACCTCGCGACAACTCGCGCTCACAGCCGCCTGTGTGCCTGTGCGTCAGCGCTTCGCGCCGCTGTCCTCCCAGTGTTTGGTCACGGGAGTCGCGGTCACGTCGCCCGAATACACCAGCGCCACGCGGTGGTTGTACTGGATCGTGTACTGCGTCTTCGCGCCGGTGACGACCGTCCCGCTGGACTTGAAGTAGTCCACCGTGGCGTTCGGCGGCTGCGTGGCGACGTACGCCTGGCCCGCGGGAAGGCTGTACCCGCTGATCGGGGCCTGCGTCGAGGCGCCCAGGCCGGCCGGGTACTCCGACGCGTCCGGGTAGCTCGACCCGTAGATGGCCACCGGGGTGCTGCCCGCGGCGGAGATGGTCTTCACGCCGTAGGCCTGCTTGGTGTTCTGGCCGCCCGGGTTGTAGAACCACACTTTCGCGCCGCTGAACCAGATCGCCGTCCAGTCGCCCTGCTGGTCGGCGACGACGAACTGCTGGCCGGTCTGCGCGGTGCTGCCCCAGTCGCTGATCTTGTCCGTGCCCGCGGCCGTGCCGTGGATCGCCTGGTCGCCGAAGAGCGGGGCGGACGCGTCAGGCGCGGTGCGCAGGAAGACGAAGTTCGATGCCTGCTGCCGGTCCGTGCACGCGGTCGTCGCACCGGTCGGGTCGTCGATCGGGCACACCTGGACGGTCTGCAGGTTGGTGTCGAAGACGGGGTCGATGGTCACGACCGAGCCCACGGGCGCCTCGCTCCGCAGGCCGCTGAGCGGCGCGCCGAGCAGGCGCATGAAGTGGTCCCAGTCCCAGCTCGGTCCCGGGTCCCAGTGCTGCGAGCGGACACCGGTCAGGCTCGGCCCGGCGACGTCGTCGTGACCCAGGATGTGCTGGCGGTCCAGTGGTATGTCGAACCGGTGGGCCAGGTACTGCACGAGGTAGGCCGTGGACTCGTACTGCGCCTCGGTGTACCAGGTGGCGCCCTGCGCGGCGTAGCCCTCGTGCTCGATGCCGATCGAGTGGAGGTTCGAGGAGTAGTTGCCCGCGTGGAAGGCGATGTCCTTCGTGGCCACCATCTGCGTCACCGCGCCGTCCGAGGACCGCATGACGTAGTTGGTCGACACGCTGTTCGACGGGTTGGCGAGAGCGGCCACGCCGGAGTCGTATGTGCCCTCCAGGTCGTGGATGACGATGGTGTCGATCTTGATGCCGTTGGCGGGGCGGTTCGACGCCTGCAGGCCGGCCGGGGAGCCGGGTACGAAGGTGCACGGCACGGCCGGCGGGCACTCGGTGTCCGTGGCGGCAGCGGCCTTCAGGTGCAGCCGCTCCACCTGGGCGGTGGCGGGGCTCACCGAAGGGGTGGCGTCGAGCCGGACGCGCTGGCCGTCCTTGGTGGTGACGCCGGCGCCGCCGCGGATGGTGGCGAAGACGCGGTTGGCGAAGCCCGCCGCGTCCTGCTTCCGCGTCGACTGGCTGTAGCGGGCGACCGCGCCGTACCACTGAGCGGTGTCCGACGGCACGCCGCCGGCCACCTGCTTCTCGTACGAGGCCAGCAGGGCCGCGCCACCGCGGATGTTCGCCGCGGGGTCCTTGCGCAGCGCGTCCTCGGACAGGCCGGTCAGCTTCGCGGCGGCCTGCAGGGTGTGCAGCGCCGGGTTCGCGGCCATCGACTTCAGATCGCTGCGCCCGACGGCGCCCGCGCCGCCGGAGGCCATCATGGCCGGGGTCACGTCGGTGAGGTGCATGGGCCCGTAGCCGCCGTCGGCGCTGGCCTGCGCGCCGTGCGACTCCCAGGCCGACTCCTGGTACGCCAGGCCGAGCAGGACGCTCGACGGGACGTGGTACTCCGCCGCGGCCGAGGCGAAGTCCTGCTGCCGGGCGCTGCTCGCGGCGCCTGCGGTGCCGCTCGTCGTGTCGGCCAGCGCTGTGATCGGCAGGACGGCGAGGCCGCCTGCGGCCACCGCGCCCATCGCGATCGCGAGCGTCACACGCCGACGCCGCGTCTTCCTCTTGTGCAAGGTGCTGATCCTTACGGGAGCTCAGAAGGGGGAGGTCGTCGAGCACTCCGCTGACCACGTCGCCGCCAGGGACCACGCACGTCGGAGGCCTCGAACGACGGCTACACGACCGGTCATCTACATCCAAACCTGTTCCCATGCGTGAGCCCCGGCCGGCTTCTCTGGCTCCGGAGGGCCGTCGTCGCAGATCAGGGCGTGAGCCGCCCGCACCGGCCACGTTGCCGTGCGGGCCGCCGGCCCATGACGAAGGCACCCCGTGACGACGGACGCCACGGGTAATTTGCTTGACGACTCAATGATCTTACGTGGTCGATGCACGTGAACGCGTTGCGGTCGGGCCACGAAGGTGTGAAGGTCTTGAACGGGTCCTCGCGGCAGGGGACTCGACCCGCTGCCCCCAAGGCGCGTTGCGCTTTCGCCCCTCCCCGTCGCCGTGCTTTCGCCCCTGGCTCCCGCTCGGTGTCCCCCTGCGTCCCCCTGTCACGCTGCCCCCGCTCCTCCGGGCCGGTACCCCGCACCCCCTCGGCGTGCGGTGACGGCGGGCGGAGGGGTGGCGGAACCGGCCGGCGGGGCGGGGCTCCGAGGGGGGGGCAGGGCCACGACGGGGCTGGAGTCCGGATGGGGCGGGGGATCAGAAGAGCAGCTGGGACAAACCCGGACGGTCCTCGGGGCGCGGTCCGAGCGGCCGGTGGAACGTTGATGCGCGTGATGCGGACCCGCATCATCCCAGTTGCCGGAGACGTCATGGCACTCGCGGACGAAGCGCACGACGATGTGGCTGCCGTCGATCGAAGGCCCACAGCTCCTTGCTGAGGCAGTAGTCCGGCACCAGGAGGGCGACCGGACAGAGAGCGTGGACGGCGTCGGCAGGCGCGTCCTCGCCGACCTTGTCGGCTGTCATGCGGACCGCATCTGGGAGAAACGGATCCACGAACTGGTCCGCCCCGACGTCCTCGTTTTGAATGACTTCGCGATGCGCCCACTCTCTGTGGTGCAGGCAGCTGGTCAGCGAGCGGGGCCGATCCCTGATCATCACCAGCACGGGGCGCCCAGCGACTGGTATCTCCTCTTCGCCCGGCTCCACGATCTGGCCCTCACCGGACATCTCACACCCCCCAGGGGGCAGCCTCAGAGGGCGAGGGCGAGGGCGAGGGCGAGGGCGAAGGGGAGGGTGACGGCGACAGGCTGGTCGAGGCAGCGGGTCAGGCCCTCGGTGAGGCTGGTTTGGGAACATCCCCGCATGCGTGGGGAGTAGAGATCACCGGTATGTTCCGCACTCCTCCTTCGGGGACCATCCCGCCGCGCGGGGAGAGTCCTGCGAGAAGGTCTCGGTGATGAGCCCGCCATATCAAGCTGCCGCGGCACTAGCATTCGATCGTGACCGAGGAATGGTATGTCCTCATTGAAGAGGACGCCCGAGAGACCGAACGTGTCGACGGTGGTGAACTGCAGCTGCACCGCTGGACATTGGTGGGCACTCACTACATCGACGGCGGCGAAGAACAAGCCACCGCAGCGGCTGAAGATGCGGCCCTGCACTTCATGCCGAGAGGTCTCGCCCTGCACGCCCGGCCCGGAGACGAGCCGGCCCGGCATGCTTTCCTCACCCAATTCGGGGCCTGGGTGGTACTCATCAGGCAGCGGACCCGCGAGTGCCATATACGAGTGACCACAGCCCAGTTGGTGCACTTCCGGGAAGAAAGGGAAGCGCCGCCGAAGACCCTGAAGCAAAAGCTCCTCGGTGCGGTGCAGGCACCGCCGCCCTCCCCGAAGCCGTGGACACCGCCCACGAAAGCTTGAGAGCGATGGGGCGGCCGAGCCTCCCGGCCCATCGACTCCGCGATGCGCCCGACGGGAGCATCTCCGCGCGTACGGGGAGCAGTCCTTCTTCATCGGAAGCGGCGCCTGCACGGTGCCGGGGCCTCCCCGCGCGCGTGGGGATGGTCCCGCGGCGGCGTCGATTCCCCGAGGGACACCCGCGCGTGCGATACGCCTTGTTCCGTCATGGACCACAGATCGACCGACGACACGCGGGCGGTGACGGGAAGTCGACCGCGAAGGCCGGCCTCGGCCTCTTCCAGTACGGCATCGTCTTGTCCCTGGGCGGTGGTCAGGTGGGGGGCGAGCTCGTCGGACCGGCCGCCGAACGGGGAGCTCTCCGGCCACCGGTCCGCGATCGCCTCGGTGGGCCGGCGAGCGTCGTTCGCGCTGGGGTGATCGCTCTGCCGGCCATCGGTCGGCCGCCGCAGTCGGGGCGCTCCGCACCGCGCACGATCTTGGTCGGGTTCTGTACGGCTGCCGGGCTGTCGCTCGCCTCGACCGGAGGCGGCGTATCGGCCTCGTGTCCAACCTCCGGCTTCGCCACCCAGCCGTCGGCTTCGCCGCCCAGCCCACAGGCTCGATACCGCAGATACCGCGTCCGGCCCTTGACTTTCCTGTCGGGAAAGAGGGATCCTTTCTTTCCTGATAGGAAAGTGAGGGGGTTGTGGTGGACAAGATCGCTCCGGAGCAGGCACGTACCGCCCTTGACGCGGCCGACCGCGCTCGGCGCCGAGTGGCTGAGGAAGTCGGCTTGCCCCGCGGTTACTGGTGGGCCATGGCGGCGGGCTGGGTCGTGCTGGGTGTGCTGAACGACCTGCTGCCGTCCTGGCAGGCTGGGATCGCGACCGTAATCTTCAGCGTGGGTCACACGGTGCTCGCCTCACGGCTGCTCGACGGGCGTCGGCGCACCGGCGAACTGCAGGTGAGTGCGGCCGTCGCTAGCCGCCGCATCCCGCTGGTGGTGGTCGGCATGCTGCTCGGGCTCGTCGTTCTCACCATCGTTGCGGCGCTCGCGCTGGATGCGGACGGTGCCGGGCATGCCGGTATCTGGGCGGCGGTGCCGGTCGCGGCCGTCGTCGGGTTCGGTGGGCCGGAGATCCTGCGGGTGCTGCGTCGGTGGGTGCGGGCATGACGAACGCGCGGTTCGACGAGCTGATCCACCCCAGCACCCGCCTGTCGCTGGTGGCGACCCTGGCAGCTGCCGACTGGGCTGAGTTCGCCTTCCTCAAGGACCGCCTGGCCCTGTCCGACTCGGCCCTGTCCAAGCAGCTGACGACACTCGAAGAGGCCGGGTACGTCGCTACGGAACGCCGCCTCAGCGGCAGCCGCCGCAAGGTGCGCGCCCGGCTCACCGACGCCGGCCGGGAAGCCTTCGACGGCCACATCGCGGCCCTGCAGGCGATCGTTGCCGACGCCACGGCGCCGGCCGCAGGGGGCTCGGCGTGAGGCGGTATCCGCAGTACAGCGGTTGAACCTGCGGTGGTGGCGAAGGGGACAGTGTCCTCAGGCCTCACCCATGGCCCATGAGGACGATCGTTCGGCTGAAGCTTCCTGGAGCTTTTCGCCCTGCACCGCCCTTCACGACACGACCGTACGGCCGTGCACGTCGACAGCCCCGGTCAGGATCCGCACCTGGTCGGGGCTGTTTGCATACCTGTTGCGCGGGCCTCGCGGCGTAGGGGACGTCGGTGGGGGAGGGGCTGGTGTGGGCGCGGTGCCGACGTGTGGGATGCCGCCATCGGCCGGCAGTGCCGCGGGCGACGTCGGCGAGGGTTACGGGCGGAGTGTGGAGCGCCGCGGGAAGGCGAGAAGGTCGTCCCACGGCGCTCGGCTCCGTCCGGTCTGCCTACTTCGCCTCGGCCTCGGCCGGGTCCTTGGTGAAGGCCGCGGCCGTGGTGCGCAGCGGCACCTCCTTGATGAAGAAGGCCAGTACGAAGGCGCCCACCAGCACCACGGCGCCGACCAGGAACGCCACGGTGACCGCGTTCGTGAAGCCGACCTTGAAGGGGTGGGCGAGGACCGGATCGAGGTGACTCAGGAACGACGTGTCGTTGAGCGTGCCCGCCGAACCGGAGGACGCGGAGGTCAGCGTCTTGAGCTGGTCGGGGTGGGCCTGGGCCGCGGCCTGGAAGGCGGCTGTGCCGCGTGCGTCCGCGAAGGCGTCGCTGATCTTGCCGCCCACCACGGAGTAGACGATCGACAGGAACACGGCGACACCCGCCGTACCGCCCATCTGCCGGAAGAACGTGGTGGACGAGGTGGCGACGCCGATGTCGCGCGGCGGGACGGCGTTCTGCATGGCCAGCACGATGGTCTGCATGTTCAGACCCAGACCGGCGCCGACCACGAACATCGAGATGTCGGTGTAGAAGAGGCCACTGTCGGCCGACAGTCGCCACAACATGAGCATGCCGATGACGAGCAGTCCGCCGCCGATGATCGGGAAGATCTTGTACCGGCCGGTGCGCGAGGTGATCTGACCCGCGACGACCGAGAGTGCCATGATGCCCAGCACCAGCGGG
The DNA here is from genome assembly GCF_026339875.1 of Streptomyces sp. NBC_01571. NCBI lineage: Bacteria > Bacillati > Actinomycetota > Actinomycetes > Kitasatosporales > Streptomycetaceae > Streptomyces > Streptomyces sp. NBC_01571. The sequence continues at coordinate 609,948 of NZ_JAPEPZ010000002.1, read as the reverse complement.
AGGGTCAGCAGACCCGCCTTGGTCGGGGAGTTGCCCTTGACGAGCTGGAGGTAGAGAGGCAGCAGGGTGATTCCGCCGAACATGCCGATACCGATGATCATCGACTGGGCGGCCCCGACGGCGAACACGCCGTTACGGAAGAGCCGCATCGGCAGCAGCGCGTCCTCTCCGGCCCGGCGCTCGGCGAACAGGAAGCCGACGATCCCGAGGGCGCCGACGACGTAGCAGACGAGCGAGGAGGTGGAACCCCAGCCCCAGGTCCTGCCCTGTTCCGCGACGATCAGCAGGGGCACCAGTGCGACCACGAGCGAGATGGCGCCCGCGAAGTCGATGCGGTGCTCGCGCCGGTTGTGCTCCAGGTGGAGGACCTTGGCGACCACGATCAGCGCCACGATGCCGATCGGGACGTTGATGAGGAAGATCCAGCGCCAGCCGTCGATGCCGAGCAGGGTGTTCTGGCCGGCCAGCGCGCCACCGACGACCGGGCCGAGCACACTGGACGTACCGAAGACGGCCATGAAGTAGCCCTGGTACTTCGCCCGTTCACGCGGCGCGATGATGTCGCCGATGATCGCGAAGGCGAGGGAGAACAGACCGCCGGCGCCTATGCCCTGGAAGGCGCGGAACCCGGCCAGCATGTACATCGAGGTGGAGAGTGTGCAGAGCGCCGAGCCGGTGATGAACACCGCGATGGCGAAGAGGAAGAAGGGCTTGCGCCCGTACTGGTCGGACAGCTTGCCGTACATCGGGGTGGCGATCGTCGAGGTGATGAGGAACGCGGTGGTCACCCACGCTTGTGCGGTCAGCCCGTTGAGGCTCTCACCGATCCTGTAGATCGCGGTCGAGACGACAGTCTGGTCCAGGGCTGCCAGGAACATCCCGAGGAGCAGGCCGGACAGGATCACCATGATCTGCCGGTGGGTGTAACCGGTTTCCCCTGTACCGGCCGAGCCGATATCGGCGGACGCGGCGCTGGTGGAACTCATGCGGTGGTCTCCTTTTGGCTCGCCGAGGGACGGAATCCCTTCCAGTCCGTGGCTGCGAGCGCCGTTTTGTACGTTTCAAAATCGTCGATAAAGCGCACCAGCAGTGCGGCCAACCTCTCGCGGTCGTGGTTGTCCCATCCGTGGAGCATTTCCTCGAAGTGCGCATCGCGTGACCGTGTCCGGTCGGCGACGGAGCGCCGGGCCTTGTCGGTGGCCACCAGCTGGCAGGCGCGGCCGTCAGCGGGGTCGGACCGCCTTTCGAGGAAGCCGTCACGTACGAGTTGTGCCGCGTGACGGCTCACGGTGGAGGGATCGGACTCGACCAACTCCGCCAGCTTCTTGACACGCATGGGCCCGTTTTTCACCAGCACGCCCATCAGGATCTGGACCGACCAGTCGATGTCGTCGCGAGCCCGGTCCAGCATCTGTGCGCGCGTGCGGATGAACATCCGCATGAGGCGCTCGACGCCCTCGGACAGTTGCCGGATGGGCTGATGGCCCTCGGACTCCCCGGTTGACGTGCTGTGATCCCCCTCCGGGGGCGGATTGCCCATGCCGACGTCTCCCGTGACTTCACCAAGCAGTTGCATGTGTCGCGCAACTATATATCCCTGGCCGGGCGCCGAAGCCGGGGTGGGCGAGATGCGGCGTTCGGAGAAGGCCGGGGCGTCCTGGAAGAGGCAGAGTGCACCTGACGCCGGTCGATGTCGGACGGGGCCCCGCACAGATCGATCAAGGTTCCCACTCGCGTCACCATGCCAGGGGAAGGGCGCGCGGCGACGGATCGGCTGACGGCGCGGTCCGAAGCTGATGCGGATGCGGCGGCACTGTGGGAACGTAGATATATCTGGCCCGTCGCGCTCCCCCCCCAGCGACGGGCCAGGTGTATGCCCGTTCGCGGGAGGGGGTCACGGGGATGGGGGCGTCAGGGCAGGCGGCGAGATGTTCGGCGAGCGCGGCCGGCCGTGCACGCCGAGCATGGCCCCTGCCTTCTCGGCCGTGCCGAAGTTGCGCACAGCGGCCGTGCCAACGGCGACGGCGATACGCTGAGGGCATTGCCTGGGATATCGGGGGGATCATGAACAGGCTTCCGGCGTACACGCTGACGGGCGTTGCGCTGCTCTCGGCGGCAGCTTGTACCACTCACGGCCAGGCGTTTCAGGCCGGGACACACAGCCCGACCGCGTCGATCGCTGCGGCCCGCACGGCTTCACCGCAGGCCACAACCGCGGCCCGGAACGCGGTCATTGAGGCCGCGAAGTCCACCCTGCTGGCAGAGGTGTCCACCAAAGACCTTCCCGGCTACGCGGGGATGGCCACCGCCAGCGTCGGCCAGGGCGCAGCGTTGTTCGTCTGGGCGACCACCGACGGCCGTTTCTGCTCGGGGACAGGTGCGGCGAACGGCGGGTCCACCGTGTCGACCTGCACCGCGTCCCCCGGCGACACCGCCTTCTCATCCCACCCCAAGCTCCTCCCCCTCGTCACGATGGGAGCGATCGGTACGAGCCAGAACCTCGTGATCGGCGCGGACCGGGAAACCGTCCAGTCGGTGACCTGCAACGGCACGCCCCTGACATTCCGACGGCTCGCCGGCGTGCTGGACAGCAGGCGCGCGCTCTACGCCTTCGACCTCCCCGGCCGGACCGGCGGATCCGTCACCGTGACCGTCGTCCGCGCTCACACCCCTGGCACGGAACACGTGAAACTGCTCTGGGAGCGGCACAAGGGCAGCCCGACCTGCAGCTGACGGAGAGTGGCGTGCGGCCTCGCATGATCGGTGGCGACCAGGCGTCACCGTGGTCGTGGGCATCGCACACAAGACACCGGCCAGTTGCCGGAGGCGGCGAAATTCCTGCGCCGCCTCGGGGGCTCTCGGGGGTGCTCGGACCGGTGTGTCGCGTGTGGGTGGTCACAGATGAGCCACGGCGTCTTCCCGCAGGTAGGCGAACAAGGCTCGCACCTCCTGCGGGTCGTCGCCGACCGTGGTGAAGGAGAGGATCGCCTGCAGGATGCGGCGGGCGAGGTTGCCGGTTGCCTGGACGTCCGCACCGGCGGCGAGAGCCCAGCCGGACATCATGGTCATCGCCACCGAGGTCATGTGCGGGACGAGGCCCTTCTGCAGCTCTGCCAGTGCCTCCTGCTGGTCGGCTCCGTCCAGGTTGGCGATGCCGGTCACGATAAGCACCATGCAGTGCAATCGGCTGGCGCCGTACTGGGCGACCAGCTCCGCAAGCGGTCGCTCGCCATGCCCGCTCTGCACCAGAACGGCCAGTGCGTCGTCGTCGCGGGCCCACGCCGCTTCCAGCGCGGCGACGGCGCGCATGACCTGATCAGCAGTCAGCTCTGGTGGCATGAGCCATACCGTAGCCATCCCAGCACGGCCCCGGGTGCGACCAGGACCGGAAGTCCCCTGTCCGGGTGAGGAGGCGGACCGGCGCGACCAGGGCGTCGGCTCCCGGCGGCACGAGGCAGTGCCATGGCCACCAGGGCTGAGGACTGCTGGAGTCCGGGAGGCAAGGAACCAGGCGTACGGAGCAGTCCGGCGGCCGTGGGACTCCGTGGGCCGGCACGGCGACGTCGGGGACCTGGTTCCGCTCCCGACGAGTGCCCTCCTGGTCATGGCACCCCGGCCGGGGCCGCTTGCGTCGATCACGCGGATGTCGTGGTGTGGGGGATGTCGGCGGGGTGGGGTCGGGTGGGGGCGGTGCCGGCGTGCGGAGTGGCGCCGCCGGCCGGCGGCGGCGCCGTGGCCACCGCTCGCCGCCGTCCAGGTGCCGGCGGTCGACGGGCCGCAGCAGCCGCCCCGCGCCGAGGACCCCCGCCGGCCGGTGCCGAGCGGGGTCGGCGTAGCGGGGCGTTCGTCAGCACCGCGCGCACACCGAGCCGAGCCGCCGAGCCCACGGTGCGCGCGGCCGGCCGCAGAGATCCGGGACCCGAACAGCAGGTGGGGTCAGTCCCAGACCAGGTTGAGGGAGCGTTCGAAGTTGGCGTATCCGGCTCGGGCGAAGGCTTTTGCCATGGGGACGTTGCCGAGGTCCGTCGATGCCCTGATCCGGTCGACGCCCTCGGCGGCCAGGATACGGGTGCCCTCGGCGAGGAGTTCGTCGATGTAGCCGTTGCCGCGGTGGGCGGGCAGGACACCGATGTACGCGATGATCGGGTGGTAGCTGTTGCGGGCCGGGATCACGAAGCCCACCGGGCCGCCGCCGTCGGGCAGTTCGGCGATGCGCCACCATTCGTGAGGGCTCTTGAATCCGGCGAACTCCCCGTCGTAGTGCCGTTCGGCGGCCTCACGCGGGCTCAGTCCGGATGCCAGGTCCGCCTGGCCGTGGGCGTCGAGGGTGCCTTCCATGACCGGGGTCATCAGGGCGAGGAGGTCCTCGCGGCCGGCCACCGGGCGGAAGACGAGACGGTCCTTGGGTTCCGGGAGCGGGGACGAGGGCGTCCACTGCAGCCGCAGCCGCTCGACCAGCAGGCGTGCGCCGGTGCTCTCCAGCACACGCGTGCGGGATTCGACCACCGCGCGGGCCGCGGGGTCCTCACGCCAGTCGGGCGGGACGAAGCGGCCGTACTCCGGGAGCTGGGCACCCGCCGGGAAGACGGTCGCGGTCGCCGTCTTGAACAGTCGCAGGCCGATCTCGTCGCGGTCGGCCTCGGGCAGCGTGTCGTCGATGTCGAAGAAGTCGAACTGCACCGGGATGTCACCGCCCGGTGGCGCCCACCAGGCGAGCCGGGCGAGGAGGCGGTCGCCGTCCAGGGCCACCCAGGTCCACTCGGGGCGGCGGAATCCGTTCGCGAAGTCGTCGCTCAGCTCGTGGTCCAGGACGTAGCGGAGCCGGCAGAAGAGTTCGAGCTCCTCGGGGCCGGTCAGAGGTCGGTAGCTCACCGATGTCGGTATCAAGTCAACTCCTGTGCAGGGGTGCGCGCTTGGGACCCGTCCGGCGTGCCGGTGAGGCACGCCGGGTGTCCGGGCAGAGGGCGGCGAGGGCCGACTGTCGCTCAGGCCGATTCGAGGACGGGACGGATTTCGAGCGCCTCCGGGGTGGGGAAGCCGCGGGCCAGCTCGATGGCCTCGGCGTGGTCGGCCACCTCCAGGATGAACCAGCCGCCGAGGGTCTCCTCGCCGCTGTGCACGGGTCCCTCGGTCACGGCCACGGACCCGTCCGTCGTCTTGCGTACGGTGACGGGGCCCTGGCGCTCGGTGTCAAGGGCGTCGCCGCCCGCCAGTTTGCCCGCTGCCGCGAGCTCGCCGATCCACGTCTCGTACGCCTTGCGGTAGGCGTCGCGGTCGGCCTGGATCCGCGCGCGTGACGCGTGTGTCTCGAAGACCACGAGTGCGTATTTCATGGGGTGTTCCTCTGTTCGGTGTTCCTGGTGATGATGTTGGTTCTGGCGGTGATGTCGGTTCTGGCGGTGGGGGAGATACGGGCCAGTGCGCCTGTCTCCAGGGCCGTCCACAGGGCGCCGTCCGGGCCCATCGTGATCCCGTGTGGTTCGGAGGCCGGGGTGGGCAGGTCGTGGACGGTGACCGTGCCGTCGGCGGTGATCGAGCCGACGCGGTTGCCGGCCCATTCGGTGAACCACGCGGTGCCGTCGGTGTCGGTGGTGACGGCGTGCGGCCGGACCGAGCGGTCGGGCAGCGGATACTCGGTGATCCGGCCGTCGGGCGCGCGGTGACCGATCTGACCGGCGGCGATCTCGGTGAACCAGACGCCACCGTCATGGCTCGCGGCGATACCCACCGGGGCGGCGGCCCCGGTGGGCAGCTCGTGGATCGTGATGCGGCCGTCCATGCCGATGCGGCCGATGGCGTTGGCCTGGTTCATCGTGAACCACATCGCGTCCCCGGCCGTGGCGATCGCAGAGGGGAACGCGCCGGTGCACGGCAGTGGATACTCCGTGACCGATCCGTCGGTGGTGAGGCGTCCGATGCGGTCGGTGGCGGTTTCGGTGAACCACAGTGCGCCGTCCGGGCCTGCGGCAATACCGAAGGGACCGCACCGCGCGGTCGGAAGCGCGAACTCCGTCGTGTGGCCGGCCGTCGTGATCCGGCCGATTCGGTGCGCCCGGTACTGGGTGAACCACAGTGCGCCGTCCGGCCCGGCACTGATGACCGTCGGACCGCTGTCCGGGGCGATCTGATGGCTGGTCGGCTTCTGTCCCGGGACGAGTCGGCCGATCTGGCCGCTGTGCACCATGGTGAACCACAGTGCGCCGTCCGGGCCTGTGGTGATGGCGTACGGGCCGCTGTCGCGACCGGACACCGCGTACTCTTCGACGGTCCGCGTCGTCACTGCTGCTCCAGACCTTCGGCGGCGGCGATGCGCTCGATGTCCCGCGGGGAACCCGCCATGATGGTGCGCGCGTGCGTGGTCACCAGCGCGACGGGCCAGTCCCACCAGGCGGCGCGCACGAGCCGTTCGACGTCGCTGTCGTCGAAGCGCTGTCTGATCGTTCCGGCCGGGTTCCCGCCCACGACGGTGTAGGGCGGCACGTCGGCGGTGACCATCGCACCGGCCGCGATCACGGCACCGTCACCGATCCGTACTCCCGGCATCACGGTGGCTCCGTATCCGAACCACACGTCGTTGCCGACCACCGTGTCCCCGCGGCTGGGCATGCCGGTGACGATGTCGAGGGTCTGCTCGGCCCACTCCCCACCGAACATGGTGAAGGGGAAGGTGGACACCCCCATCGACGGGTGTCCGGCACCCGCCATCAGGAATCGAGTGCCCGTGGCGATCGCGCAGTATTTGCCGATGACCAGCCGTTCCGGACCGTAGGCGTAGAGCACATTGCGCTGCACGAAGTCGGTCGCGCCGTCGGGGTCGTCGTAGTAGGTGAAGTCACCTGCCACGACGTGGGTTCCGGCGACCAGTGGCTTGAGGAAGACGACCCGCTGGTGGGCAGGCAGCGGGTGGAGCGCGGCCGGGTCAGGTGTCCGGGCAGCGCTCGGGTCGGATGGCACGTGGGAATCGCTCCGTGGGGGTTCGTGCGCGGCGGCCGGGGACCGGCGCGTGAAGACCAGGGCCGGCGAGGTACGCGACTTCCGCGCGGTCCGGGTCTTGCGGGCCGTCGGCTGGATCGAGCGAGCCCGATCCTGCTGTCTCGTGCCGGTTCATGCCCTCACCTGTGGGGGGTGGCCGACCGGCTCGGCACCCAGCATGCCGAGCGAGCAGCCTGGGCGCAACGGCATATCTGGTTATGATCGTTAACCCAGAGGTTCATGAATTCGGGGGCCACGAGGGAACCGGGGATGGAATGGAACTGCGGGACATAGAGATCTTCCTGGTGCTCGCGGAGGAACTCCACTTCGGCCGCAGCGCCGAGCGCCTGCATGTCTCCCCAGCCCGTGTCAGTCAGGCGATCAAGAAGCAGGAACGCGTCATCGGCGGTCAGCTCTTCGAGCGGACCAGCCGCCACGTGCGGATGACCCCTCTCGGAGAGGTGCTGCTCCAGCGACTGAAGCCGGCGTACGAGGGCATCCAGGAAGCCATGGCCGAGGTGACCACCATCGCCCGCCATCCGGCCGGCACGCTGACGCTGGGGGTCATGGGTGCGCAGATGCACGAGATGCGCCCGGTCCTCACCCATTTCCGGGCCGGGCATCCGTCCGTCGAACTCCGGTTCAGAGAGGTGTTCTTCAGCGATCCGTTCGGAGCCTTGCGGGCCGGTGAGGTCGACGCGGTGGCCACCTGGCTGCCCGTTCGTGAACCGGACCTGACTGTCGGCGTGGTGCTGCGCGAGGAACCGCTCCACTTGATGGTGGCCACCGGCCACCCGCTCGCCCGGCAGGAGTCGGTGAGCGTGGAGGTGCTCGGTGACCACATCGTGCCGCGCCTGAACGGCCCTCTTCCCGCCTACTGGGAGAGTGCGGTCCTGCCGACCCGCACACCGGCCGGACGCCCTGTCCGCCGGGGGCCGGCCGTCTCCACCTTCTACGAGATCCTTGCCCTCGTCGCGGCAGGCGACGTGGTGTGCACGGTCCCCGACGAGGGACGCCGCTACAACGCGCAGCCCGACGTCGCCTTCCTTCCCCTCCATGACGCCCCGCCCGTCCAGTGGGCCCTGATCTGGCGCACCGACCGCGCGACCGCATTGGTACGCGCACTCGCCGAGGCGGCGACGGACTGCGGGGACGCAACGGAGCGATAGAGACGGGATGGGATGGCGTCGGTGTTGTCGTCCGTGGCAGCACCCCGCCACCGCCACCGCCACCGCCACCGCCACCGCCACCGCTCCGGCCCGAGCCAAGGCGAGCGCGACCAGCGACCCCTGCCCGGCGTCACCGCCTGCCTGCTGCACATCCACCAGGCAGGCGGTCAACCCGAACAGCACCGTTGGCAGGGCGTCGAGGGGCTGGTCGCGAAACGCGCCGCCTCCTCCAACCACCCTCGGCCTCGCACCGCCTGCGGCAGTCAGCCCCCGGTTTCACGCCTCCACGCCGGCGTCGACGACGACATGACCAATCTCAGTCAGCGTTTTCAGTCAGCGGCCAGCACTGCCGCGAGGCCCTCTTGGAGATCCCTGACGAAATAATCGGGAACCTCCAGCGACGGGAAATGCCCCCCGGTTTCGGGCGACCTCCATCGGACGATCTGCCGGTACCGCTCCTGTGCCCAGGCGCGCGGACACTTCTCGATGTCGCGGGGATACACACTGATTGCTGACGGGACGTCCACCCGAAGGTCGGGGTCGAGCGAGTTGTGGCTCTCGTAGTAGATGCGGGCCGATGACGCGCCGGTTCGCGTCAGCCAATACAGGGTGACGTCGTCAAGAACGCGGTCCCTGGAAACCGTCTCGAACGGGCTGTCTTCGGTATCTGTCCACTCGGCGAACTTGTCGAGGATCCAGGCAAGAAGCCCGACTGGTGAGTCGACGAGCGAGTATCCGATGGTCTGCGGCCGGGTCGCCTGCTGCTTCGCGTACGCCGCGTGGTGGCGCCAGAAATCGCGGGTTTCCTCGGTCCATTTGCGCTCGGCCGCCGTCAGCCCGTCCGTTGGCAACCCGGGCGGTGCCTGCGCGGTCGTCGTGTGGATGCCGAGAACGTGCTCCGGGAACCTGCCGCCGAGGACCGTGGTGATCACACCTCCCCAGTCGCCGCCGTGGGCTACGAACTTGCCGTAGCCGAGCCTTGCCATCAGTTCCACCCATGCGGCCGCGATCTTTTCGATTCCCCACCCGGTGGTGGCCGGCTTGTCGCTGTGACCAAAACCTGGCAGCGACGGGACTACGACGTGGAACGCCGGCGCGTCCGCGTTTTGCGGATCTGCCAGTTCGTCTATCACATGGATGAACTCGGCGATGCTGCCTGGCCAGCCGTGTGTCAAGATCAGAGGGGTGGCGTCTGCGCGGGTGGACCGGCGATGCAGGAAGTGGATTCCCAGACCGTCAATGGGCGTGCGGAACTGGCCGATCTGGTTGAGGCGCGCTTCGAACGACCGCCAGTTGTACCCGGTGCGCCAATAGTTCACGACGTCCACGAGGTCGGCGAGAGGAACGCCCTGTTCCCATCGGCGAGGGTCGGACGCGGCGCGGTAAACCGTCTCTGCCTCCGGCAACCGTGCCGCGGCCAATCGTGCGCGCAGGTCGTCGAGGTCGGTGTCGGTTGCGTGGGCTTCGAATGCTTGCACGTCGCGGGTTTGACGGTTCATGAGATACCCCCGCCGAGGTGAGCTGACGTGGTGACAACGCCGCGATCAATGGCGGCCGCAGCGTCGGTGACGCACCAGTGCGTGGACATGAGACCTCCTGCTCATCGGTGGAACCGACTTGGGACCGAGGTGGGACCGAGGTGGAGCCTGTTGGAACCGGCTAAGCCGGTTCTAGCAGGTCTCGATGTCGGCGTGCAACCAGCTAAGGTGGTTCCATGAGTGCTCGTTTCCCTGACTTCCGTCTCGGCAAGGTGCTGGCGACCAGCTTCACGGGGACCCTGTCGGAGCGTCATGGCGACGCTGTGGAG